>CAYOQY010000098.1:0-5936 GCA_964406225.1 uncultured Microbacterium sp. | reverse complement strand
GCTTTCGGGCCGCGGCATCCGTCATCCTGCACCTCGACGCATCCCTGCGCGCACACGTGGCGCGTCCCCACCGCCCGGGGAGGGCCCAGGCCGGACTCGTAGACTCGGAACGTGCCCGCATCCAACCCGTACGCCGCCCTCCTCGACACGATCGCGGTCGAGCGGCGCGAGGTCGAGGTGGGGGGAGGGGTCACGGCCTATTGGGTGTACGGCCCCGCCGATGCCGCGACGACGATCGTCGCGGTGCACGGGTTCCGCGGCGAGCACCACGGTCTCGAACCCGTCGTCGCGCACCTCGAGGGTGTGCGCGTCATCTCACCCGATCTCCCGGGGTTCGGCGAGACTCCGCCGCTGCCCGGCGTGCGCCACGACCTCGCGGCCTACGCGGAGTGGCTGCGGACGTTCGTGGGCGCCGTGGCGCCCGGCGCGGTGATCCTCGGCCATTCCTTCGGGTCGATCGTGGTCGCGGCGGCCGTCGCCGGGGGACTGGAGACACCCCGGGTGATACTCGTCAATCCGATCGGCGCGCCCGCGCTCGAGGGGCCTCGCGGAGTGCTCACCCGGCTCGCGGTCTTCTACTACTGGGCGGGTGCCCGGCTTCCGAAGCGGGTGGGCGACGGACTCCTCCGCAACGGCGCGATCGTCCGGGTGATGAGCGTGTCGATGGCGAAGACCCGCGACGCCGAGCTGCGCAGGTTCATCCACGACCAGCACGACACGTACTTCTCCCGCTTCGCCGATCGGGACGTGCTGCACGACGCGTTTCTGGCGTCGGTGTCGCACGACGTGCGCGAGTTCGCCCCCGCGATCGCCCAGCCGACGCTTCTGGTCGCCGCCCAGCGGGACGACATCACCCCGATCGAGGCCGAACGCCATCTCGCGACGCTCTTCCCGGATGCCGAGCTCGTCGAGATCCCGGACGTCGGTCACCTCATCCACTACGAGACGCCGGAACCCGCCGCCGAGGCGATCAGGCGCTTCCTCGCGCCCTCCGCTCCCGGTACGCGATGACGTTCATGCGATTGCCGCAGTTGCCGGTGTCGCAGTAGCGCTTCGAGCCGTTGCGGGAGTAGTCGACGTAGACGGCGTCGCAGTCGTCGGCCGCGCACACGCGCACGCGGTCGTATGCGTCAGAGCGGATCACGTCGACGAACGCCATCGCCGCTTCCACCAGGATGCGCGTCGCCAGCGGCGCGTCGTCCGAGGTCGCATGGATGTGCCAGTCGTAGTCGTCGTGGATCACGAGGCGAGGCAGTGCCCGGCCGTCCTCGAGCATGGCGTTCACGAGGGGGACCGCGCCCTCGCGGTCGACGTCCCACAGTCGCCGCAGGCGCGGCCGGATCGCACGGACCGCGGCGATCTCCTCCTCGTCGCGGCGGATGCTGCCCGTGTAGGGGTTCACGGCGAGGTACGCCTCGAAGTCCGCGAGGGTCGTCAGCGTGTCCTCGCCGTCGAATCCGGGCAGCGTGTTGACGAGGTAGACGGCCGCCTTCAGAGACTGCTCGGTGTCACGAATGAAAACCATGTTGACTCCTGACACTGCCGGGCAATAGTGTCACCAGTGTAAACACACTTCACTCCTGACACCCAGCCTTCGGACCGCCATGACCGCCCCTTCCGCATCGCCCGCGCTCGCCGTGACGCCGGCACACCCCCGTGTGAGCACGTCGGGTCTCCTCCTCGCGGTGCTGTCCGCGCTGGCGTTCTCCTCGAGCGGCCCGTTCGTCAAGCCGCTGCTGGAGGCGGGCTGGTCGCTCGGCGCCGCCCTGCTGGTGCGCATGGGAGTGGCCGGTCTCGTGCTCGCTCCCGCGCTCGTGCGCGCGATCCGGCGGCAGCCGGGGTTCGTCCGCCGTCACTGGAGGATCATCCTGGCCTTCGGACTCATCCCCGTGCTGGGCTGCCAGCTCTTCTTCTTCTCCGCGATGCAGCGGATGCCGGTCGCGGTCGCGCTCCTGATCCAGTACCTCGCTCCGGTCATGCTCGTGGCGTTCGTCTGGGTGCGCACCCGTCGCGCGCCGTCCGCCCTCGTCCTGTGGGGGTCGGTGATCGCGATCGTCGGCCTGGTGCTCGTCGTCGACATCTCAGGTGCGTCGTTCGATCTGCTGGGAACCCTCCTCGCGCTCGCGGCGGCCGTGTGCGTGTGCGTCTACTTCGTCATCTCCGAGCGCGCGGGCGACGACCTGCCCCCGCTCGCCCTGGCGTCGGGCGGTCTGCTGACCGGTGCCGCGATCATGGCCCTCCTGTGCGCGACGGGCATCATGCCGTTCGACGCACCCGCCGTCTCGGTCGAGCTGGCGGGGGTCGACGTCCCGTGGTTCGTCCCGCTCCTGTGGGTCGCGGCGGTGGCGACGACCGTGGGGTACGCGTTCGGCGTGATGGCCGTGCCGCGCATCGGGTCGCGCGTCGCGTCGTTCGTCGGGCTGTCGGAAGTCCTCTTCGCGCTCGCGTTCGCCTGGATCTTCCTCGCGGAGGTGCCCGCGCCGATCCAGTTCGCCGGCGGAGCGCTCATCCTCGTCGGGGTCATCCTCGTGCGCGCGGACGCGCAGTCGACCGGGATCACCCGGGTCGTCGAGGAGGATCGCGACGCTACGCTTCCCGCCGTGCCAGCTCCATGAGCGGCGTCACCCGGTAGCCGATCACCTCGCCCATCACGAGGGAGGTCTCGGTGCGCTCGACGCCCTCGATCGCGAGGATGCGGGCATCCGTGTCGAACAGGTGCTGGGTGTCTCGGCACGCGACGCGCACGAGCAGATCGACCTGGCCGCTCAGTCCGTGCGCCTGCACGACCTCCGGCACCTCGAGCAGGTCCGCGGTGATGCGGGGGAGATCGGCCTGACGCACCATGACGTTGATGAACGCCTCGATCGGGAAGCCGAGGGCCGTAGAGGAGATCGCGCGCTCGTACGACAGGAAGACGCCGGATCTGTCCAGGCGCGCCATCCGTGCCTGGACGGTGTTGCGCGAGAGTCCGAGACGCTCGGCGAGGGCGACGACCGTCGCCCTCGGATCGGCCGCCAGGGCGGCCAGCAGCTCGAGGTCGACGTGATCGAGGGTGCTCATAGTGCGAAACATTAGCACGCCGCTTTCGGCGATGTTTGGCAACATGCTCAGCGGATCGGAGAATGCTTGAGCTAGGTGCAATATCGACGTACTCTCGCCCTAGCCGGCGACGCTGCCGGCGTTCCGCGTCGACCGGCCTCACGAGGGCCGATCGCACCGAGGAGGGATGACGATGATGCACACCCTGAGCCCGACCGCCGATCTCGCGACCGACATCGACGACGTCGCCCGGCTGATCACGCCGGACGGAGAGCGGGTCGCCGATCGCGAACTCGATCCCTGGGTCGCCGACATCGACGCCGCCGCGTTGCGCGGCCTCTACCGCGACATGGCGCTCGTGCGCCGCATCGACGCGGAGGGCATCGCGCTGCAGCGGCAGGGGCAGCTGGGGCTCTGGGCGCCGTGCCAGGGGCAGGAAGCGACCCAGGTCGGTACGGCGCGGGCCTTCCGCTCCGACGACTTCGTCTTCCCGAGCTACCGCGAGATCGGCGTCAACTTCGTCCGCGGCGCCGTCGCCTCCGACTTCGTGCTCGCGTGGCGCGGTGAGGCGCACTCGACCTACAACCCGTACGACATCAACACCGCCACGCCCCAGATCATCATCGGTGCGCAGGCCCTGCACGCCGTCGGCTACGCGATGGGCATCTCGTTCGACGGCACCGATCAGGTCTCCGCCGCGTACTTCGGCGACGGCGCGACGAGCCAGGGCGACGTGAACGAGGCGATGGTGTTCGCCTCCTCATTCCGGGCCCCGGTCGTGTTCGTCTGCACGAACAACCAGTGGGCGATCTCCGAGCCCGTCACGGTGCAGGCCAAGTTCCCCATCGCCGGCCGCGCGCCGGGCTTCGGCATCCCGAGCCTGCGCGTCGACGGCAACGACGTCCTGGCGTGTCTCGCCGCGATGCGGTGGGCCGTCGATCACGCCCGCACCGGCAAGGGCCCGGTCTTCATCGAGGCCGTCACCTACCGCATGGGTCCCCACACGACCTCCGACGACCCCACGCGCTACCGCGATAAGGACGAGGTCGAGCGCTGGCGTCGACGCGACCCGCTCGCCCGCATCGAGGCGCTCCTGCGCGCCCAGGGCGAGTTCACCGAGGAGTTCGAGCGCGAGGTCGCCGCGGAGGCCGACCGCTGGGGCGCCGATGTGCGCTCGGCGTGCCTCACGGCGCGCACGAAAGCGCCGATCGAGGTCTTCGATCACGTGTACGACGAACCCCACGTGGGGCTCGAGACCCAGCGCGCGCAGTTCGCCGCCTACCTCGACGGCTTCGCCGACGCCGAGACCGAAGGAGCGGCGCGATGACCCAGCTCACGATGGGCAAGGCCATCAACGAAGGGCTCCGCCGCGCGATGGCCGACGATCCCAAGGTCCTCGTGATGGGGGAGGACATCGGCAAGCTCGGGGGTGTCTTCCGGGTCACCGACGGTCTGCTCGACCAGTTCGGGGCCAAGCGCGTCATCGACACGCCGCTCGCCGAGGCGGGCATCATGGGCACGGCGGTCGGCCTCGCGTTCCGCGGCTTCCGCCCCGTCGTCGAGATCCAGTTCGACGGGTTCGTCTACCCCGCGTTCGATCAGATCGTGTGCCAGGTGGCCAAACTCCACTACCGCACGCGCGGCAACGTGAAGATGCCCATCACGATCCGCATCCCGTGGGCGGGGGGAGTGGGCGCCGCCGAGCACCACTCCGAATCGCCCGAGGCGTATTTCGTCCACACATCGGGTCTGCGCGTGATCGCGGTGTCGAACCCGCAGGACGCGTACGTCATGCTGCGGCAGGCGATCGCCTCGAACGACCCCGTCGTGTATTTCGAGCCCAAGCGGCTGTACCACCAGAAGGGCGAGGTCGACCTCGACGTCGACCTCGCCGACGCGCCGCCGATGGGTCTGGCGCGCATCGCCCGCGAAGGCGATGACGTGACGTTGCTCACGTACGGGGCGCAGGTCTCCACCGCGATGGATGCCGCCCTCGCCGCCGAAGACGAAGGCATCTCGATCGAGGTGATCGACCTGCGCTCGATCTCGCCCGTGGACTACCGCACCGTGGCGGCATCCGTCCGCAAGACCGGGCGGGTCGTCGTGACGCACGAAGCGGCCCGAGAGGCCGGGGTCGGCGCCGAGATCATCGCGAGCGTGACCGAGCAGTGCTTCCACCACCTCGAGTCTCCGCCCGTGCGCGTCACCGGCCACGACATCCCCTACCCGCCGGCAAAGCTCGAGAAGCACCACCTGCCCGATCTCGACCGGATCCTGGATGCCGTCGACCGCGTGCTCGACCGCCCGAACAGCCTGACGGGGGTGGACGCATGACCGACTTCCGACTCCCGGACCTCGGCGAAGGACTCCCCGAGGCCGAGCTCGTGCAATGGCTGGTCGCCGAGGGCGACACGGTGAACCTCAACCAGACGATCGCCGAGGTCGAGACGGCCAAGGCCGTCGTCGAGCTGCCCTCGCCGTACGCCGGCGTCGTGCGGAAGCTGCATGCCGCGGCGGGGGATGTCGTCGAGGTCGGCGCGGTGCTCATCTCGTTCGACGTCGCCGGAGAGGCGCCCGAGGCACCGCCCGCCGCCGCCCCCGCAGCCGCTCCCGCGGAGCCCGAGGCCGACGAGAAGGCCCAGCCGAACCTCGTGGGCTACGGGGCGGCACCGCGTGCATCAGGTCGTCCTCAGCGCCGAGCGCGGGGGAGCGTCCGGCAGAGCGCCGGAGCTGTGACCGCCATCGACACCGCGGTGCTCGAGGCCGCACCCCACGACGTGATCCACACGCCTGAGCCCGCCGAGATCGTCCGTGAGCGCCCGCGGTCGACCCCGCCCGTCCGCAAGCTCGCGAAAGAGCTCGGCGTCGACCTCGCGCTGGTCGAGGCGTCGGGCGCG
>CAYOQY010000097.1:6115-9548 GCA_964406225.1 uncultured Microbacterium sp. | reverse complement strand
GAGGGCCGCAGCGTGGCTCCGAAGACGACGAGCTCGCGGTGGCTCCAAAAGCCGCCCGGGTCCAACGCCACAGTGTCGCCGCCGACCCCCCGCCGCGCAAGATCGAGCACGATTCGGCCGCCCATCGACTGGCCGGCGGTCGAGACCCCGTCCAGCCCCTGCTCGCGGATGAAGTCCGCAACAGAGTCGGTCAGAGTGGCGATCGAGACCTCACCGGTCAAAGGCGGTGTCTCACCGAACCCCGGTAGGTCGACAGCGATGATCTCACGGTGCTCGGCCAGCTGGTCGAGGATCGGGGCCCAAGATCGCCACCCCGCGCCCAGACCGTGTACGAGCAGCAAGGGGCTGCCGTTCCCGCGTCGGATGTGGTTCAGCGTCATTCACTCAACGCTATCCCGCGCGGATAGCGGGAGGGCCGGATCACCAGAAGCGGAACGACTAACGCAGATCTCACGTGACACTCAGAGCGCGCGGGCGCCGCCGGCCTGACAAGCGTTGTGGCCGTTTCCTCCCGCAAGGCGACGCGGACGTGGAACCCTCAGGGGCGTCCTCCGGTGGTCGCTCGGTGCTGTCGTTCGATTGTCCGATAGATGGTCGAGCGGGCGACGTTGAACAGCTCGGCGAGCTCGGTCGTCGAGTGAGTGCCAGCCGCGTAAACCTCCATGAGGTGTCTCTGCTGGGCGGCAGAGAGCTTCGGCTGCTTTCCGCGAAGACGTCCTTTCGCCTTCGCGATCTGCATGCCCTCCCGAGTTCTTGCCCGGATGAGGTCAGATTCGAACTCGGCGACCATGGCCAGCACGTTGAACAGCAACCGGCCGACGGGGTCGAGTGGATCATGGACCGAGCCGCCGATGCTCAGCTTCACGTGCTTCGCCGTCAGCTCATCGATGATGTCCTTCGCGTCGCGAAGAGATCGAGCCAGTCGGTCGAGCTTCGCCACGACGAGCGTGTCGCCATCGCGGCACGCGGCCAGCGCCTCGCGCAACCCCGGTCGCGCGCGGTTTGTCCCGGTCAATCCGTGATCGGTGTAGATATGCGAGGGGTCGACGCCGAGTCTTTCGAGCGCGATCTTCTGCGCAGTGAGGTCTTGTTCATATGTGGACACGCGGGCGTATCCGATCATGAGTTCATTCATGACCGTAGGCTTCTCGCACCTGGTCGCTGAGGCTAGACCTCGACTCGCATCGACTTCGATCGAGGATGACGACGGCAAAGAAGGACCGCCAGAACGACGAGCGAGCTCCAGTCCCTGCCGACCAGGTCCCGCTCACCCCAAACCAGAAGCCCCGCGCCCGGTCAGTCTTCTCACAGAGACCACGCGTACAGTGGATAGTTGGGCCGTCAAGCCAGCTAGGGGAACGCTCTACGAGAGCACCTTCTGGCCTCTCACGGTCCTCGCGCGAAAAGCGCGAAATGCCACGGCGAGAGCCGTAGGAAGCATTCAGGTGCCGAGCCTGAGAGCACTTTGGCGCCCGAGGCCGGAGGATTCGATCCTCGCCTCGGGCGTTTTCACTTTGGCCTCATGCCGGGCCGGTCGGGTAACCAGCCGGAAGTGCAGGCTGAGGAAGACGCCGCCGCCGTAGGCTGGATCGATGACCACGATGCAGGGACAGATCGCGTGACGGTTCGGCTCATCCATGCGGGCCTCGGCGGCTGGGGCGGCAACTGGGCGCGGACGGTGATCCCCTCGGTCGGCGAAGTCGAAATCGCCGCCGTCGTGGACCCCGACCCCGCGACGCGCCGGACCGTGGCCGCCGACATCGGGCTACCGCACGTGCACGCATTCGGTTCGCTCGACGCCGCACTGGCCGCGGTCGAAGCCGATGCCGTGCTCATCACTTCTCCCGTGGGCACGCACGTCCCGCTCGCGCTCATGGCACTGGATGCCGGCAAGCACGTCCTCGTCGAGAAGCCGCTCGCCGACACCGTCGCCCAGGCGCTCCCCGCGGTGCAGCGCGCCGAGGAGACGGGGCTCCTTCTCCAGGTGAGCCAGAACTACCGCCACTACCCGGCGCCGAAGGTCGTGCGCGACCTGCTGCGCGATGGCGCGCTCGGCGAGCTTTCGGCGATCAACATCGACTTCCGCAAGTGGGACAACGACGCGCCCCGCGAGACCCACCGGCACTACGCATTCCCGCATCCGCTGATCAACGACATGGCGATCCACCACTTCGACCTGCTGCGGATGATCACCCGCGGCGAGGCGCGGACCGTGTTCGCGAAGGTCGGCGACCCGTCGTTCAGCAAGTACGCGCAGGAGGCATCGGCGGTCATCACGATCGAGATGTCGGACGGCCTGGTCGTCAGCTACCGGGGCAGCTGGCTCAGCCGCGGTCCTGAAACACCCTGGGCCGGCTCCTGGAGCATCCAGGGCGAGGACGGCGAGCTTGCCTTCACCTCGCGCGCGGGCGGCGAGTACGAAGACGCGTCGGGCGATCTGGTGACGCTCCGTCGCCCTGGCCGCGTCCGCCCCACGCGGCTGCAGCTGCCGGTTCAGCAGCTGCACGATCGCGCGGCGGGCCTGCAGGTCTTCGCTCACGCGGTCGAGGGCGGCCCCCTGCCGGAGACCACGGGACGCGACAATCTCGGAAGCCTGGCGCTGATGGAAGCCGCGACCCGGTCGGCCGCAAGCGGACAGGTCGAGAACGTCGAGCGCGTCTGATCATCCACGGCTCGATCGGCCTCGACGCACCACGCGCGATCGCGTCCGACGGACCCTCAGTCCCTCGGCGGCACGGTGATCCGCATGACGGTCTTGCTCTTGCCGATGTGGCGCTCGAACGTGAAGCCCGCCTTCTCGAACATCCGCCGGGTGCCGTTGTGGAGGAAGGACGATGACGTCCTCTTGTCGGGCGGCAACTCGTTCGGGAACGACACCACCTCACCGCCGCCGGCCTGCGCGATGAGCTCGAGTGCGCCGTCGAGGGCCTCGCGCGCCACGCCCGAGCGCCGGTGGTCGCGATCGACGAAGAAGCACGTGATGCGCCACGGCGCGGGGCTGCTCTCGCCCGCGTCGTACTGCCTGCGGTGGTAGATGTTGGGCAGCTCGAGAGGGCTGCCGTACTCGCACCACGCGATCGCCTGCTCGCCGTCGAAGACGAGCGCGGCGTGCGCGACGCCCTCGTCGACGAGGCGTTTCTTGAACGTCGCGCGGTCGTAGTCGTCCTTGACGGTGCCCTCGCCGTCCGCGATCCCCACCGTGTCGCCGTGGAAGTACGAGCAATAGCAGCCGCCCCACACACCGTTGTGCTTCTCAGCGAGCGCGAGCCACGCCGGAAAGGTCTCGGGCGTCAGGGGCTTGACGACGTGCTCACTCATCGCATCCTCCTCGCCCGATGATTCAGGCGGTCTGTGCCGCGTGCCGCCCCTCGGCGACCTCTTCGATCACCTTCGCGTTGAACGCGGGGAGGTCATCGGGAGTGCGGCTCGTGAC
>CAYOQY010000097.1:0-6015 GCA_964406225.1 uncultured Microbacterium sp. | reverse complement strand
GCCTGCCACGGCGAGGTGAGTTCGCTGTCTTCGAATCCGTCCGTCGCGACGAACGCGATGCGCTTTCCGTTGAGCTGGGTCATGCCTTCACGCTATGCCGCCCCCGCTCTCGCCACGAGGGGTTGACACCGCACGTGACGAGGTCGGACACCCCGCCCCTCACGCGAGCAGGGTCTCCCCCACGAACCCTCCCGCCGCACAGCCCGGCGGGATCGCGAACACGGCAGAGCCGATCGGCGTCGTCCACTCGTTGAGCAGATCGAGCTCGTCCAGGCGGCGCTGGATCGGCGTGAACTGCCGTTCGACGTCGCGCTGGTACGAGCCGAAGATCAACCCGGAATCGGAGATCGACCCGTCCACGGGCGCGAGGTCGTAGTTGTACGAGCGCCGGAAGATGCGCTCGGACGGGTCGTCGCTGCGCGCACGGCGCAGGTGCGAGAAATCGGCGATCACGGGAAGTCCGAGCGCCGTGGTCGCCGCGAAGTCGGGTTCGTCGTGCTCGCGCGTGCCCGTGAGCGGCGCGCCGTTCGACAGCGTGCGCCCGACGGACTGCTCGCGGCCTGACCGGTCGAGGCGATCCCACGTGTCGAGGTTCATGCTCACGCGGCGGATCACGATGCTCGTCCCGTCGTGAAGCCACGATCCGGACTCATCGATCCACACGACCGTGTCGAAGTCGGTGCTCCCGGGCGCGGGATTGACCGTGCCGTCGACCTGACCGAACAGATTGCGCATCGTGACGCCGTGCGCTTCCGACCCGTAGGCACGACGGAAGCCCTGCTGCGTCCACTTGAGCGTCGCGAACGATCGCGTGTCCTTCAGCAGCATGCGGCTCGCGTGCGCGACCGTGATCGGGTCGTCCGCGGCGACGTGGATGAGCAGGTCGCCGTGCGACCACCGCTCCTCGAGGCGGTCGATCCCGAATGCCGGGAGCGGCGCAAGCCAGCCCGGGCGGCGCCCCGCGCCGCCGGCGCGCGCAACCAGTTCCGGACCGAACCCGAAGGTGACGGTGAGCCCCGCCGGGACGAGCGCCAGCTCGGGCTCGGAATCGGCGAGCGCAGGGTCGCCCTGCGTCAGGCGAGCGGCGTCGTCGGTGAGGATGCGCATCATCCGGGCGAGTGCGCCCCGGTCGGTGTCGGCGTGGAGCGTGAGACCGAGGTAGGCGGCGTGCGCCTGGACCCGGGTGTCGACGCCCGCCTGCCGCCGGCCGTGGAACGGCACGACATCCTGTCCGTTGAGCTCGACGGGGGCGGATGCCGCGACGACGGGCGACAGCGCGAGGTCCGCGCCCACCGCGGCGACGGCGCCCGCGCCGGCGACGGCCCCTCCGAGGAGGAGCTGCCGCCGGCTGAGGCGCGGCCGACCCGCGTCGTGGTCGTGGCGGGGCATCTAGTGGTCCATCCCGCCTTCGTAGTTCTCGTTCGCGCCCTCGTAGTCCTTGCCGGGTGCGGTGAACTCGAGTGTCGACCCGTCCTCGAACTCGAGCGTGAACGTGATCTCATCGCCCGCGGCGATCGGCTGCGAAAGCCCCATCAGCATGATGTGGTTGCCGCCGGGCTCGAGGTGGAGGTGGTCACCGGCGGGGATGACGAAGCCGCCGTCCTTGGCCTGCATGATCATCTCGCCCGAAGCGTTCTCGACGGTCTCGTGCAGCTCGATCATCGGTGAGGCGGTGGTCGTCGCCCCGACGACCACGACATCGGTGTCGCCCGAGTTCTCGAGGGTGCCGAACGCGGCCGACATGCCTTCTTCGGCGGATTTGACCCACGCGTCCTCGACCGAGACCGATGCCGCCTCGGGTGCGGCGGACTCGGTCGCCGTCGGCGCGGCGGCGCCGGGCGACGCGCACCCCGCGAGGGCGAGGAGAAGGGTGGCGCCGGCGGCGAGCGAGGCCAGGGTCGTGGGGGTGTGCAGAGTGTTCATCGTTCTTCCTGTTCGTTGGATGCGGGCGACGATCCGGTCGGATCGCTCCCGGTGTCTGTCCGGACGTCGGCGCGAGGGCGCCGCCGTCCGAGGGTGATTCCGAGCGTGAGGATTCCGAGCGCGAGCGCCGCACCGGCGGCCGCGACGAGCGCGAGCCGCGCCCACCCGCCGGCAGCCCACGGGCCGGACGACGATTCGGGATCGGATGCCGCGGCCTCGGCATCCGGTCGGTCATCGTCCGGCAGGTCAGCGTCCGTCCCCTGGTCGGGCGCCGGTGCCTCCTCGGCGGGCGGGGTCTCCCCCACCGAGAAGGGCACCGCGCCCGAGATGGGATGCCCGTCCGAGGACACGACCCGCCACACGACGACGTACGCACCGTCGCCGGCGGACGGATCCACCGGCACCGTCACGATCGTTCCGGAGACGACGGGCGCCGAACCGGCGTGATCGACGCCGGCGGCGTCCCGCACCTCGACGACCGCGCCGAGTTCCATGAGCTCACCGGAGTAGGTGAGCTCGATCTCGGCGGGCATGTGCGCGAGCTGCGCATCCGCCGGGGGGTCGCTCCCGACGAGTTCGTCGTGGGCGGAGGCGGGCACGGCGAAGATGACGGATGCCGCGACGAGCGCCGCGACGGCCGCGATCCGGCCGGCCCGAGGGTGATCGGCACGCATCGTGCCCTCCTTCGGCTCAACCGGGCCCCGTGCGCACGCCGACGCATCGGCAGGAACACGGGTCACCGGAGACGCACACTCGACGGGGAGCGCGCGTCGGTGGACGACCGAGAGGTCGTCTAGTGCGAGGCGAGGAGGAGCGCGGGCGGTCCGCGGCGGCTCAGCGAGGCGGTCGCGAGGCGCGAGAGCAGGCCGGCGACGGGATGCCGGACGAGAGGGATCCGCACCCGGGGGCCGACCGCGACCGGAACCGTGACGAAGGCCGCGGCGATCAGGCGCACGAACTCGACGAGCGGCGCGGCGATCGCCCGGACGGCGCGCTCACCGTGCACGAGCGCGATCGTGGTCAGCGCCGCGGCGAATCCGTGCGCGAGCCACATGAGCGGGTCGGCGGAGAGCAGAGCGGGCGTCGACGTGAGGGCGGCGTCAGCGGACGGGAGCGCGTACGCACCACCGTGCACGTGCCCCACCACGCCGTTCGCGCTCGAGGCGCCCCCGAGCGCCGCGAACGTCGCGTGGAAGGCGACCTGGCTGAGGGTCACCGCGGCGGCGATCCGCGCGGTCGACAGCCGCGTGCCGACGAGCGCCAGACACACGATCCACGACACGGTGACCACGAGAGCCACGAGGAGCGGGTCGGGTGCCGAGCCGCCGCCGATCACGTGCGAGAGCAGCGCCACGTGCGTGGCCACCCCCGCCGCGATCGCCGCGCGGAGGGCGCGGATCGCACGGGGGTTCATCCCGCCAGTCTGCCAGAGTCTTCCGGCCAGTCAGGCGATGCGCGTGCCGGGAGGCAGCCGGCGCGCGGGCGTGCGGGTGCGGGCCCACGCCCACCACAGCAGCCCTGCGGCGAGGACGAGCTGCAGGCCGAGCCCCACGAACCAGCTCGGCGACGTCGACTCGATCGTCTCGCGCGGCGTCGGGTAGTCCTGCCCCTGGTCAGGCGCGCAGTCGTCCCACCGCTGATCGGTCTCAGGGGCCACCTGTGCGCTGCGGATCGCGAGCTTGAACTGCCCGTAGAGGTCGCGCGGATAGCCGCCCTCGTCGAAGGTCGTCGGAGTCGCGTCGGCGAGGATCAGGAACGGATTGGCCGCCAGCACCCACCAGACGGTGTCGAACCGCGGCGTCTCGTAGGTCGAGACCTCCCACTCCCCGCAGATCGCCGTCCCGTCCTCTTCCACCTCGATGATCGGGCGGTAGCTGTTGGTCACCTCGGTGCGGACGGACGAGCCGACGAGGCCGAACGTGATGACGGTGCCGACCACGAGGGCCGCGACGACCAGGTAGGTCACCGCCACGGAGAAGAGCGGCTTGCCCAGGATGCCGCTCAGGCCGACACCGATCGCCGCGATCACCCCGATCTCGACGATGAGGATCACGAGCGAGATCACGACCATTGCGGGGGTCACGCCGCCCGCGAACGTCGCCGTGATGAGGAACGGCACCGACACCGCCACGAACGCCAGGCCCGTGATCCACGCGGCGAGGAACTTCGCGAGGAGGATCTCGCCGGTGGTGGCGAGCGTGACCTGGACCGGCGCGAGGGTGGCGGCATCCCGATCGCCGTTGATCGCGTTGCCGCTGAGCGTGGGCGAGACGAGCACCGCGAGCAGGAGCACGAAGAAGACGACGGCCGAGAACACGCCCGCGCCGCTGTCGGGGTTGTACCCGAACGACGCGAAGGCGAGCACGGTCACGATGAGGATGAGCACGAAGAACACGCCCAGCAGCACGTACCAGGCGACACTGCGCACGCGCTGGGTCAGCTCGAGCCGGATGAGGGTGCCGATGCGCTGCGCGGTCATGACGTCGCCTCCGGGTTCGCGTCGGGGGCGGACGGGTCGTGCGAGGTGGGTTCGGGACCCGGCGGCGACGCCGCCGCCGATTGTCCGTTGCCGAGATCCAGGAACGTGTGTTCGAGGCTGCCCGTCGCGGGTGCGAACTCGACGACGGCGACGCCCGCGGTGACGAGCGCGCGCAACGCTTCGGCGGCATCGGACTCGCCCGCGAAGGACACGAGCACGTCCTGGCGGTCGACCCGGATCGCGGCGGGGTCCTGGCCTGTTGCGCCGGCGACGGATGCCGCAGCCTCGCCGACCGGAACGCCGTGCACGCGGATGCGCCACGTGCGCGTGCTGCGAGCCGCCGCGGCGACCCGGTCGGCGTCGACGGTCCCGCCCGCCACGAGGAACACGGCGTCGTCGATCACCTCCTCGAGTTCTGCGAGCACGTGGCTCGAGACGAGGATCGTGCGGCCCTCGGCCGCGAACCGGCGCAGCAGGACGCGCAGGTCGATCCGCGCTTGCGGGTCCAGGCCGGAAGCCGGCTCGTCGAGCAGGAGCACTTGAGGATCGTGCACGAGCGCCCGCGCAAGGCCGAGGCGCTGCTTCTGCCCGCGCGAGAACACGCGCGCGGGAGAATCGGCCAGATCGGCGAGCCCGACCTGTGCGAGCAGGGTCACGGCACGTGCCGCGGCGGTCTCGCGCGGCATCCCGTACAGCCGGGCCGTCACGACGAGGGTCTCGCGTGCGGTCAGCGACCCCCACGCGCCGAGGGCATCCGGCATCCATCCCAGGATCGCGCGCGCCGCCTGCGGGTCGGCGAGCGGATCGATACCGCCGACACGGATCTCCCCGGCATCGGGGGCGAGCAGCGACGAGAGCATGAGCAGCAGCGTCGTCTTGCCGGAACCGTTGGGTCCCACGAGGCCGGTCACGCGGCCGGGCAGCGCGTCGAGCGTGACGTTGCGGACGGCGTGGACGGACCCGAACGAGCGCCGGACGCCGGTGGCGGTGATCCCTGGGGTGGTCATCGGTCCAACCTAAGCGCGGGTGGATCAGCCTCGGAAGAACGCCACTCCGAGATCGGCATGATCGACGAAGACGCCGTCGATGCCGGCATCCCGGATCACGGCCCACTCCGCCTCGTAGTCCCCGAATGCCGCCGCACCGCCGCGACCCCGGTACTGGCCCACGAGGAACGCATTCTCCGGACGGCATGTCCAGGTGAAGACGCGGAGACCGCGGGTGTGCGCGTCGGCGATCACCGGCGTGGGTCCCGTCATGCGGCCGAGCTTGTCGGGGGCGAGGATCATGCGCTTGTCGACGCTGATGCCGTCGACGACGCCGACGAGCCGGTCCAGGCCCGCCGGGCGCACGGTGTCTTTGTAGGTCGGCGCCGCGCGTCCCATCGCGGCGATCATGTCGTAGGGCCGCCCGGCCGACTCGATGAGGTAGACGTAGCTGCCGCGCACACCGCGTTCACGCAACCGGCGCAGCACGGTCGATTCGAACGCCTCGATCGTGAGGGGTAGCTCGCCCCGCGCCCACCCGGCTTCCGTCAGCTCGGTCGCGACGAGATCGGCGACATCCCACCCGAGACCGGCGAAGTACGTCGCGTGCTTGATCTCGAGCACCAC
>CAYOQY010000096.1:6788-9592 GCA_964406225.1 uncultured Microbacterium sp. | reverse complement strand
CCGCTCGCGCTTCGCGGGGGGTCCTGCGAAGGTGGCAGTCCGTGTCGCCTCGGGGTGCCTGAAGCGACGCGAACTGCCACCTTGTTCAGCTCGCGCTTCGCGGGGGGTCCTGCGAAGGTGGCAGTCCGTGTCGCCTCGGGGAGGTTGAAGCGACGCGAACTGCCACCTCTGCGTGCAAGAGCGCGGAGGTCAGCCCTCGTGGTTGTAGTACGGCCAGGGGAGGAAGCGGCGCGCGCCGCGGCGGTCGGGGCCCTCGAGTGACACCGAGCCGGTCGCGGCCCACTCGACGCCGCGCGGGAACATGCGGATGAACTCGATCCGCCGGAACGTGTCGATGTCGTGCCCGATCGTGATCGTGAACGACCGTCCGGCGCCGTACTCGTTGATCCACGCGATCGGCTGGTCGGTGTTCATGCCGTTGAGCGCGGCGATCCCGCCCTCGGGGATCACGACCGGGTAGTGCGACATCGGCCACACCGGGGCCTTCTCGTACGCCTCGAGGTCGTCGAACATCGTGAGCAGCACCTGCGCGCCCTCGTACAGGTCGACGCCCGTGAGGATGTCGTCGCCCGTGACGGTCCAGGTGGCGTTGATGCCTTCCGTGATGGGATGCCGCGGCTCGGCGGTCTTCAGCAGCGCCTCGCCCCAGGGTCGAGGGCGCAGTCCGGTCTCGTAGGCGCTGAGCTTGGCCCCGCGCATGACGTTGTACTCCTCGGGGTAGCCCCAGGAGTCCTCCTGCGCGGCCGAGCCGTGGAACCATACGATGCCCTTGCCGTCGTCGTGGACGAAGCGCAGGAGCGCGGCATCCGTCTCCGCTCCGAACCCGACGGCCTTGTCGAAGTAGCCGTCCCGGCCCTCGAACACGACGATCACGACGTCGTACTTGTCGATGATCTCGGCGCCGAGGCCCCGCGGGTCCTCGACGACGCGCACGCGGAAGCGCCCGGTGTCTTCGAGCAGCGTGGTGATCCACTGGTTGTGCTGGCGGAAGCTGCGGTGCTCGTTGTCGTGCTCGATCGTCATGTGTCCGGACAGGATCAGGACGTTCAGGATGCCGGTCATCGGGTCTCTCCGATCAGCGCCCGCCGGGCGAGCGCGAGGTGGTCGCGGGTCATGGTCGTGGGGTCGTCGTCCAGCCACTCGTGGCCGCCCCACTCGCTGCAGAAGGTCCCGGCGAACTCCCCGCGGGTGACTGCACTGCCGCGCAGGAGCGCACCGAGGTCGCGGATCGGCGCGCTGACGCGCTCGTCGGCGTCGTCGAGGTCCCAGAACTTCAGGTGGAAGGCGCCGACCCAGGGCAGCACGTCGGCGATCACCGACGCGTCGGATCGCCCGAAGCGCACGAGCAGGTCCATGTAGAGCGTGTGGACGGATGCCGGCACCCCGCCGGACCGCAACAGCCCGACGATCGCGCCCACGGTCGCCGGGTCGCGCCAGTCGTGTCGCAGCGTGTGGATCAGCTCCGACGGCACGCCGCCTGCCTCCAGGCGCTCGAGGTAGCTCTCCGGCACGGCCGGCATGAGCATCGAGATGTCCACCAGCAGCCGGATGTGCGGGTCGTCCAGACCGACGATCCGATCGATCGCCTCGCCCGCCTGCGGCGATCCGGGTGTCTGCGAGCCCTGGATCTCCTCGAACAGCACCAGTCCGGTCTCGTGCAGGAGCGGGCGCACGCGCTCGACGAGCGCGGGTCCGGCCTGCCCGATCGGCAGGCGGAGGCCACGGGCGCCGAGCTGGTGCGCGATCTCGATCTGCGGCAGGAGGAACGCGAACCGCTCGTCTTCGGAGCGATGTCGTCCGTCCGGCGACCAGTCGTCGATGCTCGCCCCGAGGATGCTGACCCGGCCGCCCTCCGCAGCGAGTCGGGCGCCGAAGGCGGCGGCATCCGCTTCGCTGCGCCCGGGGAACGAGCGCCACAGCTGGCCGGGTTCGGCCTCGATCTCGACCGCAAGACCCCGCTCGACGATCCCGATCGCGATGTCGTCCGCGCTGCGCTCAGCCGCGATCATGTCGGGTGTGAAGCTGAACGCGCTCGCGCTCAACACCCATCCGTCGGTCAGCGCACCGTCATCGGAGGCGCCGTGCGCGGCATCCCGACGGGCCGTCGTCGAGGGCGGGGCGACATGCGGTGCGTCGAGCACCAGGTGCCGCTCTTCGCGGAACGCCAGCACGAGCGGACCGTCGGGGCTCACCTGCAGATAGGGGATGCGCAGCCCGAACGCAACGGAGACCTCGTGCGGACCGGCCGCGAGCGTCGCCGGCAGGGCGAGAGTCACGCGGTCCTGCTGGAACCACCAGCCGTCGGCCTCCGTGAGGTGCTCGGCCGGGATGCGGCGGCCGTCGAGGTCGACGGTCACCCCGGTGACGGGCGTGCCGTCGACGCTCACGATCGGGTCGACGAGGGAGGCGATCGGCAGGGAGCGGATCCACGGCAGCGACACGCGCACGCCCGCTCCGCCGGGCAGGGAGACGAGCGCGTCATCACGGAGAAGGGGCAGCGTCATCGGGCACGTCCTCGTGTCGCACCGTCGGGGGTCGACGGCTTATGACGCTAACCTACACGGTTATGCAGAAAAGAGGAAGAAGTCAGGATGCGCTGCGAACGCCCTCGATCGAGGGCTGACCGGTCGCGAACCACCGGGGGAACGTCACGTCGAACAGCTGCTCCCGCACCATCTCCGCGCCGCCCCTGAGGGGTTCGCGGGCGTCGTTGAGCGACTGGACGATGCTCAGATCGCGCGTCGCGAGGGGCAGGGACAGCTCGTACACCCGCTGCCGCACCTCGGCGAGGAACACCTCGCCCG
>CAYOQY010000096.1:2467-6688 GCA_964406225.1 uncultured Microbacterium sp. | reverse complement strand
GGCAGGGACAGCTCGTACACCCGCTGCCGCACCTCGGCGAGGAACACCTCGCCCGCGCCCACCACTGCACCGCCGATCACGATCGTGCCGGGGTTGAACATGTTGACCAGCGCGGCGATCGATTCGCCGACGACGCGCGCGCAGTGCTGCACGAGCGAGATCGCGAGGGCGTCGCCGTCCTCGGCGGCGCGCGCGATCGCCTCGGGGCTCAGCGGCTCGCCGGCGCGCGTGCGCTCCGCCAGACCGCCGGCCGCGCCCTCGGCGACGGCGATCTCCGCGTCGCGCACGAGCGCCCATCCTCCGGCGACCGCTTCGAGGCATCCGATCTTGCCGCATCGGCACACGGCCTCCGAGCCGGCCACGCGGACGTGGCCGATGTCGCCGGCCGCACCGTTCGCCCCGCGGTGGATGCGCCCCTGCGAGAGCAGTCCCGCCCCGATGCCCGAGCCCACCTTGCAGTAGATGAGGTCGAGGTGATCGTCGTGCCGGCGGGCGCGCTCGTTGAGGGCGAGCAGGTTCACGTCGTTGTCGACCCACACCGGGGCGTCGTAGCGCTGCTCGAAGCGACGGCGCACGTCGAAGCCGTTCCAGCCGGGCATGATCGGCGGCGCGACGGGGCGCCCGGTCGCGAAATCGACGGGTCCCGGCACGCCCACCGAGATGCCCCACACCGGCACGTCGGGGGTGCGCGCGAGAACCTCGTCGATCATCGCGAGGGCGGCATCGAGCGTCTCGGCGGGACCTCGTGCGATGTCCCACGTGCGGTGCTCGTCTTCGAGGATGTCGCCCTCGAGCATCGCGACGCCGACGTGGATGTGCAGAGCCCCGAGCGCGCACACGACGATGCGGCCGCGGTCGCCGCGGAAGCGCAGGGTGCGCGGGGCGCGTCCACCCGAAGACGGCCCGAACTCGCCGTCCTCGAGATACCCCATCGCGATCGCCTGGTCGACGCGCTGCGTCACGACGCCCCGGCCGAGCCCGGTGACCCGGCCGATCTCGGGTCGCGTGGTCGCATCGCCGCTGCGCACCATGTTGACGATGCGCAGGAGGCTCGTCACTTCGTCGGTCTGAGCGCCGAAGCGCAGGGTGGACTCCTTGGCCATGGTCGATTTTCGCATAACCTCCGCGTTCTTACGATCATTGCGTCACGGCTATAGTCGTGTTCCAGAAAACTTAGGTACTGTTAACGCATAAGATCGCACCGGCCCGAACAGCCCGGGCAGTCTGGATCGGAGGGCGCGATGCCCCATGGTGTCGGCATCATCGGCGCGGGACCGGGGGTCTCGGCGCTGCACCTGCCCACCCTCGCGCGTCTGGACGACGAGTTCGCGGTCGTCCACATCGCCGACGCGGGCAGCGGACGCGCCGGGACACTCGCGAAGCGTGTGGGCGCCCGCTCCTCGTCGGGCATCGCCGACCTGCTGGCGGACGAGCGCGTCTCGGTCGTCGTCCTCGCGAGCCCCCCTGCCGAGCACGCTGCGCAGATCCTCGCCGCGGTCGCCGCGGGAAAGCGCGCGATCCTGTGCGAGAAGCCGCTCGCGACGACGGTGGCGGATGCCGAGGCCGCGGTGACCGCGTGCCGGGAGGCCGGCGTCGCGCTCGTGGTCGGAACGAACCATCTCTACGACCCCGCGTGGGGTCGCGCGAAGCACCATCTCCTCGCGGGGGGACACGTGGTCCGCGCCCTCACGGTGACCCTGTGCCTCCCGCCGAACGGCCGGTATCACGACGTCGTCACCGAGCTCGAGGCACCTGCACCGACGCCGACCGGACGGCCGCGCGGCGGCCCCGACCTCTCGGTGCCGCCGATCGCGGCATCCGTCGTGCGACAGCTCATCACCGGACTCGCGGTGCACGATCTGCCGATGCTGCGCGACCTCGCTCCCGTGATCGAGGAGGTCGTGTTCGCCCGCGCCGTGGCGCCGATCGGCTTCACACTCGGCTACCGGGCATCCGGCATCCCGGTGCGACTGGCGACCGTCATGCTCCCGAACGGCGCGGACGCCGTCTGGCGTCTCCACATCACGACCGACACGGACCGCGTCGAGGTGCGCTTCCCGCCGGCGTTCGTGCATGCCGGCAGCGCGGTGATCCACGTGTCGGCCGGCAACGGGCGCGAGATCACGTTCCCGGTGGATCGCGAAGACGGCTACATCGCGGAGTGGCGCGCGCTCGCGGACGCACTGGACGACCCCACCATGGTCGAGTACGACGAGATGCTCGACGACGCCCGCTACGCGATCTCGCTCGCGGATGCCGCGGCGGAGCTCATCCTGACGGGGCGTGCCGCATGACCGCCGCGCACGGCATGAGCTCGAGGCCCGGCGTCACCACCGAGCCCCCGAGCCTGCGGACCGGAGCGGTGCCCGTCTGGACCAATGACGCCCGTTACCGAGTCGCCGTCGCCGAACTGCCCCTCCGCACCATGCGCGCCGACGGACCGGTCGGAGCGATCGTCGTCGTGAGCGGCGGCCCACACCGAGCAGTGCACGGCGCCGCGGGGTGGATCCCCGGCGTGCGCGATGCGATCGCCGCCGGCGCGCGCGGCATCGTCGTCGCCGAACCCGCCGACGCGCCGGCCGACGCCGTGCGCGCACTCGCGGCATCCCTCACCGTGCCGGTGGTCGTCGAGCGGGACTTCCTCCGCGCCGACGTCGCCGCGGATGCCGTCGGGGCCCGAGCGGGCGGCTCGGCCGAGCCCGGCGCGCCCGCCCTCGTGGTCGTCGACGGGGGTGCGCCGGCCGCTGCGCTCGGCGTCCTCGCGCGCGACGCCGTGGGATGGGCCCGCACGCTCGCGGGCGGTGCGCTGAGCCTCGTCGCCGAGGGCGACGGTCCGGCGCTGCTGCAGACGGATGCCGGGCGGTGCGCCGCCGTGACGGTGGTCGCGACCGACCGGCCCGGGGCGGGATGGCTGCGGGCGTCGGCGCTCGGCGACCCGCTCGTGGACGTCGAGATCGAGGGGGCGGCAGCGTCCGTGACGCGCTCCGCCGCGTCCGGCCGCCTCGTCCTGCCGACACGATACGAGTCGCCCGCGCGCGTGGCGCTGCGGCGGATCCTCGACGCCCTCGACAGCGAACGCGCACCGGATGACCTGTCGGTGCTCGCCGACGACATCGAACTCAGCCGACGGATTCGCGCGCATAGACGCGGGTGATCCCGGGCATAGAAGATCCGGCATTCCGGATATGCCTGTTTGCGGCGAAAGTGGTGTGAGACTCTCCCGCTTCGTGGGCGGTCCGGCGACCGTCGGGCCGCTCACGACACCACGTACGACGCACCACGGACGGAACCGACGATGACGACGCACCCCCTCGACGCCCCCTACGCCCTCGCCCGCTTCCGGGACGGTGCAGAGGTCGCGCTCGGCGTCGTCGTGGGCGACCGCATCCGCCGGGTGGGTGCCGACGAACTCGGGGCGTCGAGCCTGAACGCCTTCCTCGCGACCGGCTCGTGGGACCGGGTGGCGGCGCTCGCCGAGAAGACGGACGGGTGGATGCCGCTCGCCGACGTCACCCTGACCGCTCCGGTCGAGCCCCGGCAGGTGCTCCAGACCGGTGCGAACTATCGCCAGCACGTGATCGAACTCGTCGCCGCGGGCCTCACGAACAACACCGACCGCACGCCGGAGGAGGCGCGCGCGTTCGCGGCCACCATGATGGACGACCGCGCCGCGAACGGCGAGCCGTACTTCTTCATCGGGCTGCCCGCGTGCGTCGTGGGCGACGACGTTCCGCTCGTGCTCCCCGCCTACAGCGACGTGCACGACTGGGAGCTCGAGCTCGCCGTCGTCATCGGCCGCGAGGCGTTCCGGGTGTCGCGTGCGGAGGCGATGCAGCACGTCGCCGGCTACACGATCGTGAACGACATCACGACGCGCGACCTCGTCTTCCGCAAGGACATGAAGGAGATCGGCACCGACTGGTACGCCTCCAAGAACGCGCCCGGCTTCCTCCCGACCGGCCCGTACCTCGTGCCCGCGGAGTTCGTCGACTCCTCCGACGCGCACGTGCGGCTCGAGCTCAACGGCGACGTGATGCAGGACGCGTCCACGAGCGATCTGCTGTTCGACCTGCCGGCCCTGATCTCCGGCGCATCGCAGATCTCGCCGCTCCTGCCGGGCGACCTCCTCCTCACCGGCAGCCCGGCCGGCAACGGCCAGCACTGGAAGCGCTTCCTCCGCGACGGCGACGTCATGACCGGCACGATCGCGAACCTCGGCAC
>CAYOQY010000096.1:0-2367 GCA_964406225.1 uncultured Microbacterium sp. | reverse complement strand
GGCGACGTCGTCACGAGCGAGGGAGACCTCGTCACGGGCATCGAGCACGCGGCATCCGTCATCGTCTCGCGCGGCGTGCTGCTCGATGTCGCCCGGCACCTGGCGCCCGAGACCGGCGAGCTCGCCGACGGCCACGCGATCACGGCGGCCGACCTCGACGCGACCGCCGCCGCGCAGGGCGTCACCGTCGGCCCCGGCGACATCGTCCTCGTCCGCACCGGACAGCTCGCCCGCGCCCGCCGCGAGGGCTGGGGCGACTACGCGGGCGGGCCCGCGCCGGGGCTCTCGCTCACGACCGCGGGGTGGCTCCACCGCACCGGCATCGCCGCGATCGCGACCGACACATGGGGCTTCGAGGTGCGTCCGAACGAGTTCGACGTCCCCGCGTTCCAGCCGCTGCACCAGGTCGTGATCCCCAACCTGGGTCTCACGATCGGCGAGATGTGGGACCTCGACGAGCTCGGTACCGCGTGTGCGGCATCCGGCCGGTACGCCTTCCTGCTCTCCGCCGCGCCGCTGCCGATCACCGGCGCGGTCGGCTCGCCCCTCAACCCCGTCGCGATCCTCTAGATCCCCGACCCATCCAGACCAACGGAGGTTCTGACATGACCGCAGTCCACAACGTCGCGATCGCCGGCGGAGGCGTCGCCGGCCTCGCCGCCGCGATCCAGCTCGCCAAGGCCGGCGTGAAGGTCGAGGTCTTCGAGCGAGGACCCGAGCTCACCGCGCTCGGATCGGGCATCACGCTCCAGGGCAACGCGCTGCGCGTGTTCGACGCGCTCGGCGCGTGGGAGGACATCCAGGCCGCGGGCTACCCGTTCGTGGGCCTGAACCTTCGGGCGCCGGGTCCGGACGCGACCGTCGTCGCGCGCATGCCGGACGTGAAGTCCGGTGGTCCCGATTACCCCTCCACGATGGGGATGCCGCGCCCCGAACTCGCCCGCATCCTCTTCGACCACGCCGTGAAGGCGGGCGCCCAGGTGCGTTTCGACGCGAAGATCACCGGGCTGGAGCAGCGTGCGGACGGCGTCGAGGTCTTCGTCGGCGACGAGTCCGCCGGCGTGTTCGACCTGCTGATCGGCGCGGACGGCCTGAACTCGACGGTCCGCGAGCTCATCGGCATCCAGACCAAGCCCGAGCCCAACGGCATGGGCATCTGGCGCACGTTCGTCTCGCGGCCGGCCGAGGTCGAGAGCAGCGAGCTGTACTACGGCGGTCCGGTGTACATCGCCGGCTACACGCCGACCGGCGAGGACTCGATGTACGCGTTCCTCGTCGAGAAGGCCCAAGACCGGGTCGGGCTCTCCGACGAGGAGGCCTCGCAGATCATGCTCGAGGAGTCGCGCGCCTACGGCGGCCCCTGGAACGCGATCCGCGCCGACCTGGAGAAGGGTGCGCACACGAACTACACGTGGTTCACGAAGCACGTCGTCGACGCGCCGTGGAATCGCGGCCGGGTCGTCATCATCGGCGACGCCGCCCACTCGTGCCCTCCCACGATCGCGCAGGGCGCGGCGCAGGGACTCGAGGACGCGCTCGTGCTGACCGAGCTCCTCGTCGAGCGCGATGAGCTCGACCAGCAGCTGTGGGACGACTTCCACGCCCGGCGTCTGCCGCGCGCGATGGCGGTCGTCGAGGCCTCGAGCCAGCTCGCGCAGTGGCAGATCGACGGCGATCGCGACGCCGACGCCGGCGGTCTCATCTTCGGCATCGCGAAGAAGATGGCAGAACCGGCATGACCGATCCACGCCCTGTCGTCACCGACGTCCACGCGCACATCCTGCTGCCCTCGCTGCACGCCGAAATCGAACGGCGTGCGCCCGAGGGCGTGCGCGCGGCCGCCGCGCTCGAGCTGACGCGCAACGGCGCGGAGAGCCTCGCGGTGTCCGGGCCCATGGTGGGCTCGCGCATCCCGAAGCTCACCGACGTGACCGTGCGCCTGGCCGACATGGACGCACAGGGCGTGGACCGCCAGTGGGTGAGCGCGTCGCCGAACCACTTCTACCCGTGGGCCGATGAGGACCTCGCGGTGTGGGCCGCGCGCGAGTCGAACCGCCTGATCGCCGCGCACGTGGCCCTCGCGCCGGAGCGCCTCACCGGTCTCGGGCTCGTCCCGCTGCAGCATCCCGACCGCATCGTGGAGTGCCTCGACGACGCCGTCCTGGGCCAGGGGCTGGCCGGTGTCGAGATCTCGTCGTTCGCCGGCGACGTGGAACTCTCCGACCCGCGGCTCGAGCCCTTCTGGGCGCGGGTGGCCGAGCTCGGCGCCGTCGTCTTCCTGCACCCGTTCGGCTGCAGCCTCGACGAGCGACTCGACCGCTTCTACCTCTCGAACACCGTCGGGCAGCCGACCGAGAACGCCGTCGC
>CAYOQY010000095.1:6554-9695 GCA_964406225.1 uncultured Microbacterium sp. | reverse complement strand
AAGGCCTGGATCCCCCGGCTCGCCCGCATCCCGGCCGAGACACGGCAGGAGCTTCCCGGCATCACCGCCGACCGCACGTTCCAGATCGTCGCGGGCGCGGTCGTGCTGCACCAGGCGATGAAGGCGATGGACGTCGACGAGCTCGAGGTGAGCCCCTGGGCGCTCCGGGAGGGCGTGCTGCTGCGCTACATCGAGTCGCTCTCCTGGAACGCCCCCTCCGCCTGATCAGCCCGGGCACAGCCCGTCAACCTGCCCGCCGCACCGGCCCGCCGCACCGGCCCGCCGCCGCCTTCCGCCGGTCTCTGACCCGAGCGGCTCACAACTCCTGCAATCTTCTCCGCCCGCACCGCCGCACCCGCGCGATTCCGCGGGTGCGGCGCGAGCGCTCGCACGGATTGCAGGAGTTGTGCTCCGCGGCCCGGTCCGACCACCCCTCGGCCTGGCGCGACAGCCCCACGCGGTCCCCCGGCTCAGTCGCTCAGCACCACCTGATCGACCATGAGGTGCCCCCATTCGCCGGTGGCGTCGTCGAGGATCTGGAACTGCGCGCTCCGCCCTGCGAACTCCCGCACGTCCCACTCCACGCGGCGCAGGTCGGGCGAGTCGTCGCCGGTCGCGGTCCGCACCGGCCGCCCGTCGATCAGCAGCTGCACGGAGGTCGCGGGCTCGACGCCGAGCGGGTGGTCGCCGCCGCCGATCAGGAAGTGCACGAAGTTGCGGTGGAGCGTGAAGGAGGGAGAGGTGATCGTGCCGGTCGCGGCGTCACCGCCCCCGGCGAACGTGTCGGCGGTCTGCGCCCCGACCTGGCTGCGCAGAGCGGATGCCGTCGGCCCCGCCGCCGCGAGATCGCCGGTCCCGACCCACCCGTCGCCCCACGTACCGCCCTCGAAGTCGCCGATGACCTTCGCGGGCCGCTGCACGACGCTGCCGAACTCGGTGATCGTGAACCGAGGACTGGCAGGGCAGATCGGACTCGCTCGTCCGCAGCATCCGCCTCGCGTCCGGCGATGACGGCCTCACCCTGCGGTCGGCGCCGGCCGACGAACTGCGGGCGCTCGAGGGCGACCCGGCCGCGATCGACGACCTCACGGTGGATGCCGGTGGCTCGCGCGACCTGCCGCGACCGGCATCCGACGCCTACCGCCTCACCCTCGACGTCGCCGCGGCCGACGGTACGGGCGAAGTGCGCGTGAAGCTGCACACCGGCGACGGACGGTTCGCGACGGTCGGCTACGACTTCGACGGCGGGACGGCGTTCGTCGCGCGGGATGCCGACGCGATCGCCGCCGACATGCCCGACGCATACTGCGCGGTGCGCACTGCCGCGGTCGCGACGGAGGACGGGCGCGTGCGGCTCGATGTCGTGGTGGACGTGGCGTCGGTCGAGGTCTTCGCCGGCGATGCGTCCGTCGACGACGCCTCCGCGACGCTCACGATGGCGACGTTCGGCGCTCCCGGCGAGCGGCGCCTCAAGATCGAGGCGCCGCGGGGCGCCGTGACGGTCAGCGACGCGACGATGACCCCGCTGCGCGTCGCGGCGATCGAGCGGGCCGCGGCCCGCTGACGACTCGGCCCGGTCGGCATCCCGTGCGCGCGGCGATGCCGACCGGGCCGCGGTTCAGACCGACGCCACTTCCTGCGCCTCACGTCAGCGGGCGGCGCCGGCCACAACTCCTGCAATCTGCGCTTCGTACGCGGCAGGACCCGCGGAATTCCGGGCGCGTGCCTCTCTGAGGTCTGCGGATTGCAGGAGTTGTGCGCCGCAGACCGCGCGCTTCGAGGGCGGATCCGGGTTTCGGACGGGCAGGGATTCCGGCGGCGGCCGAGCTAGCAGCGGTTCAGCGAGCGGGCGCGGCGACCGACGCGCGCTCCACGAGCCAGCCGGGCAGCTGCTCGACGCCGTCGAGCACCGGCGCGCCGTCGATGCGCGCGAGCAGGCGATCCATGCCCCAGCGCCCCATCTCGGCGTGCGGCAGCGCGACGGTGGTGAGTCCGGGGTCGAGCGCGTCGGCGACGGGGTGCAGATCGCCGATCCCGACCACCGAGAGCCCCTCGGGAACGGGGATGCCGCGGCGCGCGGCCGCCTGCATCGCGCCCATCGCGACCTGGTCGTTGAAGCAGATGATCGCGGTCGGCGGCACGGGCTGGTCCAGCAGCTCCCCGGCGGCGACCCGGCCGCCTGCGGCGTCGGCGTAGCAGAATGCCAGGCGGCCCTCGTCGAGTCCGATGCCGGCATCCCCCAATACCGATCGCACACCGGCGAGGCGCCCGCGCGCGGCGCGCGATTCGGTCGTGCCGATGTAGGCGATGTCGCGGTGCCCGTCGCGCAGGAGTCGCTCGCATGCGAGCGCGGCGATCTGCGCCTCGTTCGGCACGACGGCGTCCACGTCCCATCCCGGTTCGGGCGCCGCATCGACCAGGACGACCGGAAAGTCGTCGGGGACGGCCGGGCGCTCGACCCGCTGGTGGTACATGCGGGCGATCAGCATCCCGTCCACGCGCTGCGCGAGGAAGCGCGAGACGAGGTCGGCCTCGGCATCCGGATCGCCGCCGCTCTCCCCCACCATGAGCAGCACGTCGCGCTCCAGGCCCGCACGCCGCGCGCCCTCGATGATGCGGCCGGCGAACGGAGTGGCGGCGAGCTCGTCGCCCAGGAGCGCGACGACGCCGGTGCGACGGCGACGCAGGCCGCTCGCGACCCGGTCGGGGACGTAGCCGAGCTCGCGCGCGACGGCGAGGATGCGCTCGCGGGTCTCGGCGTTCACGGCGCGCGCGCCGCTCAGCGCGTGCGACACGGTCGTGACCGACACTCCCGCCGCGGCCGCGACATCGCTCACGCGGGGGCGGCCGGTTCGTCGTGTCGCCCCGGTGCCCATGCTCCCCAGCCTAGGCGGGAAGCAGAAGAGACCCCCGGCGCTGGGGGACGCCAGGGGTCTCTCTTCCGCATTTTGTTGAAGTACGAGCCTTCGGAACCCGAATCCGTCGGCCCTAGCATCAGCGGGGGGATGCGTCTCTACGAGCCTAGGAAGGTTGTGCGCGGATGTCTGTCCCCACTTCGGCGGACATCTGCGCGGCCACGCACGCCCGCCTTCGGGCGGATTCCGCATCACAGAGGTGTCACTCCGCGCCGCATCCGCCGCC
>CAYOQY010000095.1:5000-6454 GCA_964406225.1 uncultured Microbacterium sp. | reverse complement strand
TCGGATGCTGGTGCCGGGGCCCCGACTGCGCCACACTTCACTCATGGACGCTCGCCCGGCGTCGATCCGCACACCCGACCAGCGCATCCGGGTCTTCTTGAGTTCCACGCTCCGCGAATTGGAGCCCGAGCGCGAAGCGGCGCGTGCCGCGATCGAGTCGCTCCACCTCGCACCGGTCATGTTCGAACTCGGAGCACGGCCGCATCCGCCGCGCTCGCTCTACCGCGCCTACCTCGCCCAGAGCGACATCTTCGTGGGCGTCTACTGGCAGAGCTACGGGTGGGTCGCGCCCGACGAGCAGATCTCCGGACTCGAGGACGAATACCGCCTCTCGAGCGGGATGCCGCACCTGATCTACATCAAACAGCCCGCGCCCGCGCGCGAAGCGCGTCTCGAAGAGCTGCTGGGCCGCATCCGGTCCGACGACACGAGTTCGTACCGCGGATTCACCGCGCCGGCCGAGCTCGGCGAGCTCATCACCGCCGACCTCGCGACGCTGCTCGCCGATCGCTTCGACGCGTCCCGCGCGCCGGCGGAGCCCGGCGCGGCCCCGCCGGCCACACCGAGCACGCCGGCGATCCCGGCGCCGTTCACATCCCTCGTGGGCCGCACCGCCGAGCGCGAGGAGCTGGCCGCTCTGCTCGCGACCCCCGGTGTGCGCATCGTGACCGTCGTGGGTCCCGGCGGTATCGGCAAGTCCCGCCTCGCGATCGAGGTCGCCGAGACGGTGGCGGCCGCCGGCCGCGAGGTCGCGTTCGCGACGCTCGAGTCGGTGACCTCCCCCGACCGGGTGGTCAGCGTGATCGCGCGCGCGGTCGGGGTGCGCGAGACCGGTGACGAGCGACTCGACACCAAGCTCGTCGCCGCCCTGGCCGGCCGCGAAATGCTCATCGTGGTCGACAACATGGAGCAGGTCCTCGAGGCGACCGACGATCTGGTGCGCCTGATCACCGCGCTGCCGCGGCTGCAGCTTCTCGTGACGAGCCGGTCGCCGCTGCGGGTCCGGGCTGAACGCACGTTCGAGCTCGGGCCGCTCGACGTCCCGGACGCGGACGCCACGTCGGCGGATGCCGCCACCACGAGTGCCGTCGCCCTGTTCGTCGAGCGCGCCCGGGCGATCAACCCCGCGTTCCGGATGGGAGAGGAGCAGACCCCCGACGTCGCCGGCATCGTGCGCGCCCTCGACGGCGTCCCCCTCGCGATCGAGCTCGCCGCAGCGCGCACCCGCACGATGTCGGCGAAGGAGATCCTCGCGCGCCTCGACTCCGCACTGAGTCTGCTCGTCGGGGGCGCGCGCGATCTGCCCGAACGGCAGCGCACGGTCCGCAGCACGATCGAGTGGAGCGTGCGCCTGCTCGACGACGACGCGATCACCGCGTTCGAGGCGCTGTCGGTGTTCTCCGGTCCCTTCACGATCGACGCCGCCGAAGCGGTGCTGGGCGCGGTGGGTTCCG
>CAYOQY010000095.1:0-4900 GCA_964406225.1 uncultured Microbacterium sp. | reverse complement strand
GCGGCGGGAGCGGCATCCCCCGCCGTGGAACGCTGGGTGTCGCACTACGTCGAACGGGCCGCCGAGACGCCGGCGCGCATGCGCGGAACCGACCAGCTGGCATGGATGCGGCGCCTCGACGCCGAGGCGGAGAACCTCGCCTCGGTCATGCGCCATCTTCTCGACGCGGCGCGCTTCGACGAGGCCGCCGAGTACGCGTGGTCGCTGTACCTGTACCTGTGGATCGGCGGACTGCTGGGGCTGGTGCGCGACTGGATGGCCGAGCTGTTGGAGAGCGCGCAGCGCGAAGGCATCGCCCTCGGTTCCCGCGCCGAGGCGATCGCGCTGTACTACGTCGGCGCTGTCGGGTACTGGCAGGATCCGGATTTCGACGCGAGGCCCGCGTTGCAGCGCAGCGCCGAACTGTTCGACGCGTCGGGTGATGGCGCCGCCGCCGCGTTGTCTCGGGCATCGCTCGGGCTGGCGTACGTCGCGGGTTCGACCGAACCCGACCTGCCGTCGGCGCGAGCGATCCTCGAACGCAGCCTCGCGGGGTTCACCGCTGCCGGCGACGTGTGGGGCGAGGGCATGGCGCTCGTTCCGCTGGGACGCATCGACCTCGCCATGGGCGACGGCGCCGGCGCCCTCGAGCGCTTCGAGACGAGCCTGCGCCTCGCGTCGTCTGCGGGTGAACTGCTCGGCATCGTCATCGCGCAGCACCACCGCGCGTGGCCGAAGCTCTTCGCGGGCGACCTCGACGGAGCCGAGATGGACTTCGCCGAGTCACTCGACAACTCGCTGGCCATGCGTCACGACGAGGGCATCGCCTACGGTCTGGAGGGGCTCGCATCCGTTCGAGCCGCTCGACGAGAGACCGAGCAGGCCGGGCTGCTGGTCGGCGCGGCGACACGCCTGCGGCGCCGAACCGGCATCATGAATCCGCCGGGCTTCGCGCTCTGGCAGCCGCTGATGGACAGCCTCCGCGCGGCGGGTGACGGTGCGATGCTGGATGCCGCGATCGCGGAAGGCGAAGGCCTCTCGGCATCCGAGGTGATAGCCCGTGTCACCCGCTGATCCCCCCGGTTCTTCAGAGCCCGCGGCGCCGTCGTCGTGGACCGGAGCACGCGCTCACGCCGGGACCGACGAGGTCCTCCGCATCACGCGGGTGACCGCGATCGTGATCGTGCCGTTCCTGGTCGTGGCGGCGGTCCTGCTGTTCGGCTTCCCCTCCCGGACCGGAGAGCTTTTCGCCTGGGCGATCGCGCCGCCGCTCTCGGCCTACATGCTGGCGTCGGCATACGTCGGAGGCATCTGGTTCTTCGGCGGTGTGGCCCGCACGAGACGGTGGCATCGCGTCGCGCCCGGGTTCCCCGCCGTCGTCGTGTTCGCGGGCGCGCTCCTGATCGCAACGCTCCTGCACCTGGACCGTTTCTCGCAGAACATCTCGTTCGCCGCGTGGGTCGTGCTGTACGCGACGACGCCGTTCCTCGTCGCGTGGGTGTGGTGGATGCAGCGGCTCGCCGATGACGGCACGCCCGACGTGCCCGACGCCCGGGTCCCCCGCGTCGTCCGTGGCCTCATGCTCGCGGTCGGCGCCGCGTCGCTCGCGACGGGAGCGGCGATGTTCCTCGCGCCGACGCTCGTGATCCCGCTGTGGGCGTGGGATCTCACCCCGCTCACCGCGCGGGTGCTCGGGGCGGTGCTGTCGCTGCCGGGGGTCGTCGCGATCGGCTTCCTGCGCGACGACCGGTGGAGTTCGTTCCGCATCCTCTTCCAGGCGCAGCTCGTGAGCCTGACGGCGATCGTGTGCTCCCTGATCGCGGGGCGCGAGGCGCTGCGGTGGGACCGCCTCGCGACACCGGCCTTCCTGGCGCTGATCGCCGTCGCTTTCGTCGGCTACGCCGCGCTCACGATCGCGATGGAACGCCGCACCCGCCGCGCAGCCCCCGCGCCCGGCGCATAACTCCTGCAGTCCTTCGCGGCGGCGCGTGCGCACGCGCCGAATTCCGCGGCTGCGCGCCCGACGCGCACGCGGATTGCAGGAGTTATGCGCCCTCGTACCGAGATCCCCGGCCGTTCTGTACCACGCATGGGCGAGCGGCACCAGTGCTGGGGACGACGGGATGCCGCACGTAGGGTCCGGGTATGGATGAGACCACTTCTGACCACGCCGACACCACCGGTGACATGCCCGACGACGAGAAGCGACGCGATCAGCTCCTCGCCGCCCCGGGCGCCGTCGAGAGCGACGCGGATCCCCGCATCGAGGTGAGCGAGCACGACGGCAACACGCGCATCGACATCGCGGAGGATGCCGCGGTGCGGCCCGGGAATCCGTACAACGACCCCGACGACAGGTCGCTCGAGGGTCCTGACATCGAGACTCCGACGGGTGCCGGCAACGATTCCGAGGGCACGCTCAAGCCCGGCGGGTTGGGGCAGGACGGCACGATCCCGCCTGACCCCGACGGTGTCGCGGCGGGGCACACCGGCGAGATGTCGAACTTCAATCCCGAAGAGGACGAGGACGCCCCCGCCTGACGCCGGGGCCCGCCCTCGGTGCCCTCGGTGCCGGCATCCCGAGTGCACGACTTCGCGCCGAGTGCACGACGTCGCGACGCGCGGAAGCCGTGCACTCGGCGCGAGGCCGTGCACTCGGCGCCGCGCGCGGCGCGCGCGCCGCGCGCGGAAGCGCGGGCTACAGCGCGAGGCGCTCGCGCACGACGTCGGCCAGGCGGTCGGCGTAGTCCTGCGCGACGTCCGCGGACGCGGCCTCCACCATGACGCGCACCATCTCCTCGGTGCCCGACGGGCGCAGCAGCACGCGGCCGGAATCCCCGAGCTCCGCAGAGACGGAAGCGACGGCCTCCGCCACCCCGGCATCGGAAGCAGCACGGGTGCGGTCGACGCCGCGCACGTTCACGAGCACCTGCGGGTAGACGGTCATGATCGACGCGAGCTGCGCGAGCGAGCGCCCCGTGCGCGCCATCTCGGCCATGAGGTGCAGGCCGGTGAGCAGGCCGTCGCCGGTCGTGGCGTATTCGCTCATGATGACGTGGCCGGACTGCTCGCCGCCGAGCGAGAAGCCCCCCTCGTTCATCGCCTCGAGCACGTAGCGGTCGCCGACGCCGGTCTGGACGACGGTGATCCCGTGCGAGGCCATCGCACGGTGCAGCCCGAGGTTGCTCATCACGGTCGCGACGAGCGTGTCGTCCACGAGGTGGCCGCGCTCCTTCATCGACACCGCGAGGATCGCCATGATCTGGTCGCCGTCGACGACGCGTCCGCGCGCGTCGACCGCGAGGCACCGGTCGGCGTCGCCGTCGTGCGCGATGCCGATGTCGGCACCCACGCGCACGACGTGCTCGGCGAGAAGGTCGAGGTGAGTCGAGCCCACGCCGTCGTTGATGTTGAGGCCGTCCGGGTCCGCGCCGATCACCGTCACGCGCGCGCCGGCGTCGCGGAACGTCTCGGGCGAGACACCGGATGCCGCGCCGTGCGCGCAGTCGAGCACGACGTGCAGTCCGTCGAGGCGGTGGGGCAGCGAGGCGAGGAGGTGCACGACGTAGCGGTCCTCGGCATCCGCGAACCGGCGGATGCGACCGACGCCGGCCCCGGTGGGCTGCAGCTTCGGTGCGCCGAGCGCGGCCTCGATGCGCTGCTCGACCTCGTCGGGGAGCTTGACACCGCCGCGCGCGAAGATCTTGATGCCGTTGTCGGGCGCGGGATTGTGGGATGCCGAGACCATGACGCCGAAGTCGGCGTCGATGTCGGCGATCAGGTACGCCGTCGCGGGGGTCGGCAGAACGCCGGCTTCGAGCACGTCGACGCCCGAGGACGCGAGGCCCGCGCACACGGCGGCGGCGAGGAACTCGCCCGAGACGCGGGGGTCACGCGCGACGACGGCGGTGAGGCGCTTGCCTGCGGCTTTGCGCGCCTCTGCGGTACGGCCCTGGCCCAGGACGACGGCGGTCGCCTGGGCCAGGGTGAGTGCGAGGTCGGCGGTGAGGGGGCCGTTGGCCAGCCCCCTCACGCCATCCGTGCCAAAGAGCGGCATCCGGATCGTGCGCCGACTAGCGCTTCGAGTACTGAGGAGCCTTGCGGGCCTTCTTGAGACCGGCCTTCTTGCGCTCCTTGACGCGCGCGTCGCGCGAGAGGAAGCCCGCCTTCTTGAGCGTCGGGCGGTTGTTCTCCGCGTCGATCTCGTTGAGGGCGCGGGCGATGCCGAGGCGCAGCGCGCCGGCCTGCCCCGAGGGGCCGCCACCCGAGATGCGGGCGATGACGTCGTACGCGTCGGTCAGGTTGAGCACCGTGAAGGGGTCGGTCACGAGCTGCTGGTGCAGCTTGTTCGGGAAGTAGTCCTCGAACGTGCGGCCGTTGACGGTGATGACTCCCGAGCCGGGCACCAGGCGCACGCGGGCGATGGCCTGCTTGCGGCGGCCGACGGCTGCGCCGGGGACGCTGAGCACGGGGCGCTCGGCGGCGACGGCGGTCTGGTCGACGACGGTCTCGGTCGAGTAGTTGGATTCGGTGGATTCTTCGATGTTCGCCACGAGTGTGTCCTTAGTCGGTCTGAGCGGCGCTTACTGGGCGACCTGGTCGATGAGGAAGGTCTTGGGCTGCTGCGCACCGTGGGGGTGCTCCGCGCCGCGGTAGACCTTGAGCTTGGTGAGCTGCTGCGCACCCAGGCTGTTCTTGGGGAGCATGCCGCGCACGGCCTTCTCGACGGCGCGCTCGGGGTTCTTCGCGAGGAGCTCCTCGTACGTGACCGACTTGAGGCCGCCCGGGTAGCCCGAGTGGCGGTAGGCCTTCTTCTTCTGGAGCTTCTGTCCCGTCAGCGCGACCTTGTCGGCGTTGATGATGATGACGAAGTCGCCCATGTCCATGTGGTTGGCGAAGGTCGGCTTGTGCTTGCCGCGGA
>CAYOQY010000094.1:0-9696 GCA_964406225.1 uncultured Microbacterium sp. | reverse complement strand
CTCGGCAGCGTCGTGCTGCCCCTCGTGTTCCCGGCGATCATCGCCGGCACGATCTTCAGCTTCTCGCTCTCGCTCGGCGACTACATCACCGTCAACATCGTCGGCGGTGCCAATCAGATGCTCGGCAACCTCGTGTACACGAACGTGGGCGCCGCCAACAACCTTCCGCTCGCGGCGGCGATCGCGCTCATCCCGATCGTGATCATCTTCGGCTACCTCGCGATCGTGCGCCGCACGGGCGCCCTCAACAACCTCTAGGACGACGCATGCAACTCGGTCGGACCGCACGCATCGTGCTCGCCGTCGTCACCGGCGTGATCCTCGTGGCGATCTACGTGCCGCTCGGCGTGGTGCTCGTGAACTCGTTCTCGACCTCGACGTCGCTCACGTGGCCGCCTCCGGGATTCACGCTCGAATGGTGGGGAAAGGCGTTCGAGAGCGCGGGCGCGCGCGAGGCGGTGCTCACGAGCGTGCAGGTCGCGCTGATCTCCACCGTGATCGCGCTCGTGCTCGGCACGCTCATCTCGATCGCGCTGCAGCGCTTCGAGTTCTTCGGTCGCGACGCGATCAGCCTGCTGATCATCCTCCCCATCGCGCTGCCGGGCATCATCACCGGCATCGCGCTGAACAACTTCTTCCGCACGATCATGGGCGTGCCGCTCTCGATCTGGACGGTGGTGATCGCGCACGCCACCTTCTGCATCGTGACCGTGTTCAACAACGTGATCGCCCGCCTGCGACGCACCGGCACCTCGCTCGAAGAGGCCTCGGCCGACCTCGGCGCGGGCGTGTGGACGACGTTCCGGCTCGTGACGTTCCCGCAGCTGCGCTCGGCGCTCCTCGCCGGCGGTCTGCTCGCGTTCGCGCTCAGCTTCGACGAGATCATCGTGACGACCTTCACGGCGGGGTCGGGGGTCACGACGCTCCCGATCTTCATCCTGAACAACATGTTCCGGCCGTCGCAGGCGCCGATCGTCGCGGTGATCGCCGTCGTGCTCGTGGTCGTGTCGATCGTTCCGATCTACCTCGCCCAGCGGCTCTCCGGCTCGGAGCAGACCCGCCGCTGAGTCCCGACTCTCGGTCGACTTCCTGACGGGCCTCACGGTTGGCCTCACGGTTCGGGGCGCATTCCCTCCTTTGGGGCGCAGGAGTCGCGCCCCAAAGGAGGGATCGCGCCCCAAACCCAGAAGGCACGGAGGGAACGCGCCCCAAACCCGGGTGGGACGGGACCCAAGAACCGAGGGACCAACGGGCGCAGAGAGTCAGTGCGCGGTGCGGACGCCGACCGAATCGTGGATGAGCACGGCCGCGGCGCGCGCGCCCTGACCGGCGGCGACGATGAGCTGCTGGGGGCCGGGGGCAGCGGCATCCCCCGCGCCGTACAACCCCGCGACGGACGTGCGCCCCGACCGGTCGACGAGGAGATGACCCTCGTGGTCGCGGTCGACCGCGAGCTCGTCGAGGAAGTCCAGGGCGGTGTCCCAGCGGGGGCGGATGAAGCCTCCCTCGATGGCGATGCGCGCCCCGCCGGCGAGCCGCACGGCCGAGACGGCGCCACGGTCGCCCTCGAGGTCGTCGATGCGGCGCCGCTCGACGACGATCCCGGATGCCGCCAACTCGGCCTCTTCGACCGTGTCGACCACGTCGGCCCCGTTCGTGAAGACCGTGAGCCGGTCGGTCCAGCGTGCGATGAGGCGCGCGCGTGCAGCGAGGTCGTCCGTCTCGCCGATGAGGGCGAGGGGGCGGTCCTGCAGCTCCCACGCGTCGCACGCGGCGCAGCTGAACAGGCTCATGCCGTAGAAGCCACGCAGGCTCGGGATGTCGGGGAGCGTCTCGCGCAGCCCCGTCGCGATGAGCACGGAGCGGGCGGAGACCACGGAGGAAGCGCCGGCGCGGTGGCCCTGCACGTGCGCGCGGAAGCGTATGCCGTCCTCGGCATCCACCGTCGACAGCGTCACGACGTTCGTGCGGTCGAGGAGACGCACGGTCGGGTACGCGGCGATCTCGGCCCGCGCGAGTTTGCGCAGTTCGAGCGGCGAGATGCCGTCGCGCGTGAGGAAGCCGTGCGAGCGGAGCGTCGCGGCGTTGCGCGGTCGACCCGCGTCGATCACGAGAACGCTCGCGCGCGCCCGCGCGAGGTTGAGCGCGGCCGACAGCCCGGCCGGCCCGCCGCCGATGATGAGCGCGTCGATGACATCGCCCTCCACGGGCTGAACCGCGTCACTCATGGCCCTGCGGCGGAAGCGCGGCGATGAGCGGGTGGTCCTTCGCGAAGACGCCGACCTTCGCGGCGCCGCCGGGAGAGCCGATGTCGTCGAAGAATTCGACGTTCGCGGTGTAGTAGTCGCGCCACTCATCGGGCACGTCGTCCTCGTAGTAGATCGCCTCGACCGGGCACACCGGTTCGCAGGCCCCGCAGTCGACACACTCGTCGGGGTGGATGTACAGCGACCGCTCACCCTCGTAGATGCAGTCCACCGGACACTCGTCGATGCACGCGCGGTCCTTCACATCGACGCACGGCAGCGCGATGACGTACGTCACGACAGTGCGAGGCTGTCGGCGCGCGAGATCTCGACCTGCTCGTCGCGCGGAACGACCTTGACGCGCTCGCGCGTGTGCTCGTGCGTCGCACCGAGCTCACGCTCGTGGGCATCGAGCGCGAGCCAGCCGTCCCACGTCGTGTACGCCACGTCGCGCTCGTCGAGCAGCTCCAGCACGTCGCCGTCGACCGTCGGCGCCGAGAGCACCCCGGCCTGCGCGTCGGCGACGAGGTGCGCGACCGTCTCCATCGCGTCGGACTTCGTGTGGCCGATGAGCCCCACCGGCCCGCGCTTGATCCAGCCGGTCGCGTACAGGCCGGTGATCGGCTCGGATGCCGGATCGGGAATGGAAGCCGTCACGCGCCCCTCGACGTTGGGGATGACTCCGCGGGCGGCGTCGAACGGCGCGTCGACGACGGGTGTGCCGTAGTACCCGACCGCGCGGTACACGGCCTGGACGGGGATGTCGCGGAGCTCGCCCGTGCCGCGGACGGCGCCGTCGGCATCCCGAGCCGTGCGCTCGAAGCGCAGCCCCTCGACGCGCTCGTCGCCGAGGACGGCGACCGGGGCGTGCCAGAAGTGCAGGTGCAGGCGGCGGCTCGCGCCGGTCGTGCCGCGGGCGCGCCAGGCCTGGAACGTGCGGAGGATGACCTTGAGCTGGTTGCTCGATCCCGCGGCGAGCTCGAGGTCCTCGAAGTCCTCGTCGGCGAGCACGATGTCGACGTCGGGCACCTCGCCGAGCTCGCGCAGCTCGATCGGCGTGAACTTCACATCGAGGGGCCCGCGACGACCGAACACGTGGACGTCGGTGACGGCCGAGGACTCCAGGCCCGCGAGCACGTTGTCGGGCACTTCGGTCGAGCGCAGGTCGACGGCGTGCTTCGCGAGCACGCGGGCGACGTCGAGAGCGACGTTGCCGTTGCCGATCACCGCGACCTCGGCGGCATCCAGCGGCCATTCGCGCGGGACGTCGGGGTGCCCGTCGAACCACGCGACGAAGTCCGCGGCGCCGTATGAGCCGGGCAGGTCGATGCCGGGAATGTCGAGCGCGGCATCCCGGATCGCGCCGGTGGCGAGGATCACGGCGTCGTAGCGCTCCTGCAGGTCGTCGATCGCGATGTCGCGGCCGACCTCGACGTTGCCGATGAAGCGGATGGAACCCGCGTCGAGCATCTCGTGCAGCGAGTTGACGATGCCCTTGATGCGCGGGTGGTCGGGTGCGACGCCGTAGCGGATGAGGCCGTAGGGCGCGGGTAGCGAGTCGAACAGGTCGATGTCGACGGCGCCGCCGGCCTCACGGACGGAGTTCGCGAGGATGTTGCCCGCGTAGATGCCGGCGGGGCCTGCGCCGACGATCGCGACGCGGAGGTTCAGAGAGGTCACAGGGGGCCTTTCGGTTTCAGAGGGAGTATCCAGGGGTCAGCCGGTGCCGCTAGGCGGGGCGCGATGCGGCACGAGCTGACCCTTCGGCAGAAGAGCGGGGGCGCAAAGGTGGCAGTTCTTGTCGGGAATCGGCGGTCGAAGCGTCGCGAGCGGCCACATCGGCGTCGGCTCTGCCGCTGTGCTGCGCGGCCAGGCGCGCGGTCAGCTCGTCCGACACGGCGAGCGCGTCGACGGCGAGCTCGGCGGGGCAGTACGGGCTGACCCGCACGACGTCGCCGACCACGACGACGGCGGGCGAGCGGATGCCGCGCTCGGCGGCCTGGTGCGCGATCGTGTCGAGCGTGCCCACGGTGACGCGCTGGCGTGCGCCGAACCCGTCCTCGATCACGGCGACGGGGCACTCCGCGCCGCGGGCGCCGAGCGCGAGGATCATCGCGGAGTGCGCGAGGGTGCCGACGCCCATGAGCAGCACGACGGTGTGGTCGCGACCGCCGCCGAGCGCCTCGATCTGGTCGTGACCGGTCACGACCGTGAAGGCGGTCGCGAGACCGCGATGGGTGAGCGGGATGCCGGCGATCGCGGGCACCGAGATCGCGCTGGTGATGCCCGCGACGACCTCGACCTCGACGCCGGCCTCACGGCAGAACGCGAGCTCCTCGCCGCCGCGGCCGAAGACATACGGGTCGCCGCCCTTCAGCCGGACGACGTGCTTGCCCTCGCGGGCGAGGTGCACGAGGAGTGCGTTGATGCCGTCCTGCGGCACGGCGTGGTGGCCGGGCCGCTTGCCCACGTCGACGACCTCGGCCCGCAGCTCCACGCCATCGGCCGCGAGCCCGTCGAGCACTCCGCGCGCGCCGAGGCGGTCGGCGACGATGACGTCGGCGGCCTCGAGCGCGCGCAGTCCGCGGAGGGTCAGCAGCCCCGCGTCGCCGGGTCCGGCGCCGACGAGCGTCACCCGCCCGGTCGGAACAGCTTCGGTCATCGCGCCCCCCCCGCGAGCAGGAGTCCGCGGCGCTGCAGCATCCGCCGCTCCAGCGGGCCGAAGAAGAGCAGTTCGATCAGGATGCCGATGAAGAGGATCACCAGGATCGTGCCGAGCACGCCCGCGAGGTCGGCGAGTTCGCGCGACTGCTGCAGCATCGACCCGAGGCCGAAGCCGATCGTGCCGCCGACCGCGATGATCTCGGCGGCCATGAGCGAGCGCCACGAGAACGCCCAGCCCTGCTTGAGTCCGGCGAGATAGCCGGGGAGCGCGGCGGGAAGGATCACCGCGGTAGCGAGCTGCACCTTCGTGGCCCCGAGCACGGTGCCGACGCGCCGCAGCTGCGGCGGCACCTGGTCGACGCCCGCGATGAGTCCGTTCACGATCGAGGGGATCGCACCCATCAGGATCACGAAGTACACCGTGGCGTCCGACAGGCCGAACCAGATGATCGCGGCGGGGACCCACGCGACGGACGGCAGGACCTGGAGGCCCGAGATGATCGGGCCGACGGCGCGACGGATCGGCCGCACTTCGGCCAGCAGCAGCCCGATCGGCGTACCGACGACGATCGCGATGAGGAAGCCGACGATGCCGCGCTCGAGGCTCGTGAGCACGGCCTCCTGCAGGCGTCCGCTCTCCCAGGCCGACCCGAGCGCGCCGAGCACGTCGAGCGGACCGGGGACGATGTCGGGCCGGGGCTGGGCGATCACGACGTACAGCTGCCAGATCACGATCAGGACGAGGACGAAGATCACCGGCGGCAGGACGCTCGCGGTGACGCGCCGCCATCTGCTCGCCGGGCGGTCGGCCGAGGTCTGCAGGCGGTCGAGGCCGGCTTCGAGACTCCGGAGGTCGTCGGAGTGACCGGATGCCGCGGCATCCGTTTTCGGGGAAGTGAGCGTCTCATGCGGCATTGCGACGGATCTCCTCTCGCAGCTGCTCGGTGATCTCGACCGACAGGGCGGCGACCTCGGGCGATTCGATGCGGCGCCCGGTCGTCTTCGCGATCCGCCACTCCTGCACGACCCGTCCGGGGCGGCTGCCGAGAAGGATGACGCGCTGGCCGAGCCGCGCGGCCTCGCGCACGTTGTGTGTGACGAAGACGATCGTGCGGCCGGTCGCGCGCCACACGCGCTCGAGCTCTTCGTGCAGCAGATCGCGGGTGATCGCATCCAGCGCGGCGAACGGCTCGTCCATCAGGAGGACCGGGCGGTCCTGGGCGAGCGCCCGCGCGAGGGCGACGCGCTGGCGCATGCCACCGGAGAGTTCGTGCGGACGCTTCTCGGCGGCATCCGCGAGGTTGACCGTGTCGAGGAGGGCGAGGGCCTTTTCGCGACGCTCCGCGCGTGGCACGCCGCGTAGGCGCAGTGCCAGCTCGACGTTGCGACGCGCGGTGAGCCACGGCATGAGGGCGGACTCCTGGAACATGACCGCCGCGCCCTCGGCGGGGGTCTCGATGCTCCCCGTCGTCGGGCGGTCCAGGCCCGCGATGAGGTTCAGCAGCGTCGACTTGCCGCATCCCGACGCGCCCAGCAGGCACACGAACTCGCCGGGCGCGATGTCGAGCGAGATGTCGTCGAGGACGACCGGGCCGTCGCCGAAGCGCTTGCCGACACGGTCGATGCGCACGGCGGGCGCGGGAGGGGCGGCCGGCGCAGGCAGCGGCATGACCCCGTCGAAGCTCGGGAACAGCGGCGGTGAGACGGCGCCCCCGCCCGCCGCATCCTCCGAAGAGGACGCGGCGGGCGAGGAGTGCGACGCGGGTGCGGTCATGTCAGTCCTCGCCGAGTCCTGCGGCCGAGACCGGCTCGGCTCCGTCATTCGCGAGGATGCCGTTCAGCAGCCGCAGGTCGAACAGGCCCTCGATCGAGCCGTCCTTCTGGGTGCCCGCCTCGAGGCCGTTCGCGACGAGGGTCTCGAACGTGTCGGCGTGCGGGTCGACCGAGAACGTGACGTGCTCGAGCGCGCGGGTGATCACGGCGTCATCGAGCCGCTTGCCCGTCTCGGCCTCGAGCGCGTCGTTCACGACGGTCGGCACCTCGGCGGGGTTGTCGGCGATCCACTGCACGGCCGCGACATGGCCTTCGAGCAGCTTCTCGACGACATCCGGATGCTGCTCGAGGAACTCGGCGCGGACGAGGAGCACCGTCGTCGGGAACTCGCCTTCCTCCCACAGGTCGGCCTCGTCGACGAGCACGGTCGCGCCCGCATCGAGGACGAGCCGCGACACCCACGGCTCGGGGACCCAGGCGCCGTCGAGCTCGCCCTGCTGGAAGAGCGTGAGGGTCTGGGCGTTCTCGGTCGGGGTGATCGAGACGTCGCCGCCGCCGGACGTGTCGGTCTCGAACCCCTCGTCGGCGAGCCAGCTGCGCAGCGCGACGTCCTGCGTGTTGCCCAGCTGCGGGGTCGCGAGCGTCGTGCCCTCGAGGTCGGCGGCCGAGTCGATCCCGTCGCGCACGACGAGCGCCGCGCCGCCGGTGGCGGCTCCGGCGACGATGTGCGCCGACTGACCGCCGGACTGGATGAACGTGTTGATCGACGGGTTCGGGCCGATGTAGGTCGCGTCGATCGCTCCGGCCGACAGGGCCTCGATCGCGGCCGGTCCGGCATTGAAGGCCGATGTCGTGATCTCGATGTCGCCGAGCGCGTCTTCGAACAGGCCCTCCTCGAGGCCCACGAGCGCGGGGGCGTGCGTGACGTTCGAGAAGTAGCCGAGGCGCAGCTCGGTGACGGGCTCGGGGGTGCTGCCCGCCGCGGAGGCGCAGCCGGCCATCATCATGCCCACGAGTCCCAGAGTGGTGATCGTCGTCGCGGTGCGGATGTTGTTCACGGTGTCGCCTCCTTCAGCGGTGGTACTTCGGATGGGGATGCGCGACGGTCAGTCGCGCACGATGCCGGCGGCGAGTGTCGCGCCGTCGGACGGGTGGATGACGAGGAACGAGCCCCCCTCGCGGTTCGCGCTGTAGCGCTCGAGCGGCAGATCGGCCGCGAGACGCAGGCGCGCACGGCCGATGTCGTTCGCCGCGAGCGTGTCGGCGGGCTCGTGCGTGAGCGCGTCCAGGTCGTAGCGCGACGCGATCTGCGCGACGACGGCCTGCACGGTCGAGGTGCCGTGCTTCACCAGGACGCGCGCTCCGGTGACGAGGGGGCGCCCGTCGAGCTGGAACAGCTCGGCGTCGATCTCGCGGCTCGGCGCGGGGAGCGTGTCCTCCGCCGCGATGACCGCCCCGCGGGCGGCATCCACGTCGTCGGCGAGCTGCACCGCGACCGACTGCGGCGCGATCGCGCTCTCGACCGGCTCGCCCGCGACGGTGATCGCGGCGACGGTCGTGCGGATGCCGGACGGGAAGACCCGCACGGCATCGCCGACGCGGACGCTGCCCGACGCGATGCGCCCGGCGGCTGCGCGGTAGTCGCGCAGCGCCTCGGCGTCCTCCGCGGGAACCTCGGGCGACAGACCGCCCTGCGGCCGCAGCACGAGCTGGACCGGCAGCCGGAACGGCTCGAGCGCCGATGCCTCGTCTTCGACGCCCGGCAGAGTCTCGAGCAGCTCGAGGAGCGCGGGGCCGTCGTACCAGGACGTGCGCGCCGACCGGTCGACGATGTTGTCGCCCTCGAGCGCCGAGACCGGAAGGACGTGCACATCCGGGATGCCGAGCTCGGCGGTCACCGCCGCGACCTGGTCGGCGACTCCGGTGAAAGCGGCCTCTGAGAAGTCGAGGAGGTCGATCTTGTTGACCGCGACGATCACGTGCGGCACGCGTAGGAGTGCGAGCACCGCGAGGTGCCGGCGGGTCTGTTCGAGCACGCCCTTGCGGCCGTCGACGAGCACGATGACGGCATCCGCGGTCGTGGCTCCCGTGACCATGTTGCGCGTGTACTGCACGTGGCCCGGGCAGTCGGCGAGGATGAAGCTGCGGTGGCCGGTCGCGAAGTAGCGGTACGCGACGTCGATCGTGATGCCCTGCTCGCGCTCGGCGCGCAGGCCGTCGGTGAGGAGCGCGAAGTCGAAGTCGCCGTGCGCGAACCCCCGCTCGGCCGACGTGCGGGCGACCTGCTCGAGCTGGTCGGCGAGGATCGCCTTCGAGTCGTGCAGCAGGCGTCCGACGAGTGTGGACTTGCCGTCGTCGACCGAGCCGGCGGTCGCGAAGCGGAACAGCGTGCCCGCGGGGACAGCGGTTTCTGCCGTGAGGGTCGACATCAGAAGTACCCGTCCTTCTTGCGGTCTTCCATCGCCGCTTCGGAGATGCGGTCGTCGGCGCGGGTCGCGCCGCGCTCGGTCAGGGTCGAGACGGCGATCTCGGCGACGATCGCCGGCAGGTCCGCGGCATCCGATTCGACGGCGCCCGTGCAGCTCATGTCGCCCACCGTGCGGTAGCGCACCGTGCGGCGCTCGACGGTCTCGTGCGGCAGCGGCGGTGAGAACTCGCCGACCGCGCGCCACATGCCGTCGCGGGCATACACCTCGCGCTCGTGCGCGAAGTACAGCGGCGGCAGCGGGATGCCCTCGCGCTCGATGTAGCGCCAGACGTCGAGCTCGGTCCAGTTCGAGATCGGGAACGCGCGCACGTGCTGGCCGGGGGTGTGGCGGCCGTTGTACAGGCTCCAGAGTTCCGGGCGCTGGTTGCGCGGGTCCCACTGGCCGAACTCGTCGCGGAGCGAGATGATGCGCTCCTTCGCGCGCGCTTTGTCTTCGTCGCGCCGCGCGCCGCCGAAGACCGCATCGTGCTTGCCGGCCGCGATCGCGTCGAGGAGCGGCAGCGTCTGCAGCGGGTTGCGCGTGCC
>CAYOQY010000093.1:0-9909 GCA_964406225.1 uncultured Microbacterium sp. | reverse complement strand
AGATCATGGGCGGCACCAAGTTCTACGAGCGCGCCGAGATCAAGGACGCCCTCGCGTACCTGATCGCCGTGTCGAACCCGGCGGACGAGATGGCGCTGCGGCGCATCATCAACCGGCCCCGACGGGGCATCGGCGACGTGACGATCGAGGCGATCTCGCGGTACGCCGCGAACGAGCAGATCACGTTCCGCGATGCGCTCGCGAACGCGTCGGCGCTCGGGGTGGGCCCGAAGATCCAGGCGGCGATCTCGCACCTGGATGCCGTGCTCGCCGAGGCGACCGACCTCATGCTGCCGGCGACGGGCGAACTGGCTCCGCCGACCGCGGTCGCCGAGGGGCTGCAGCTGCTGCTCGGAAAGACCGGGTACACCGACGCGCTCCGGGCGAGCAAGGATGCGCAGGACGAAGCCCGCGTCGAAAACCTCGACGAGCTCGTCGCGGTCGCGCGCGAGTTCGCGCGGAACAACCCCGAGGGCACGGTCGTGGACTTCCTCGCGGAGGTGCAGCTCGTCTCGGACGCGGACGACCTCGAGGACGCATCGGGCTCGGTCTCGCTCATGACGATGCACACGGCGAAGGGCCTCGAGTACGACGCCGTGTTCGTGACGGGCGTCGAGGAGGACCTCATTCCGCACCGCATCTCGGCGGGGGAGCCGGGCGGTCCGCAGGAGGAGCGGCGACTGTTCTACGTCGGCATCACGCGTGCCCGCAAGCGCCTGTACCTCTCGCTCGCGATGACCCGCGCGCAGTTCGGCGAGATCTCGGTCGCGATGCCGAGCCGGTTCCTGCAGGAGATCCCGGCCGAGCTCGTGCACTGGCGGCAGTCGCCGGGAGATGTGAATTCCCGCGGCGGCATGCAGTCCCGGGCGCTGAACGCGCGGCGGCCGGGCGGTGGTTCCGGTGGCGCGCCGGCGCGGCGCTACGGCGACGACCTCGTGCCGAAGTCGACCTCGATCGAGCGCTTCGCGAACCGCATCCCGGCGAAGGTGCGTGACAACGGCGACATGGTGCTTGTCTCGGGCGACCGGATCAAGCACGACGACTTCGGCGAGGGGCGCGTGGATGCCGTGACCGGTGAAGGTGCGAAGCGCGTCGCGCACGTGCGCTTCGACAGCGCGGGCCCGAAGAAGCTGCTGATCAAGATCGCGCCGATCGAGAAGCTCTGACCCGCAGCCTCTGCTGCCGAGAGTGCTTTCGATTCCGCCGAGAGTGCGTTCGTTCTCCCCGAGAGTGCGTTCGTTCGAAGGACGAGAGCACCCTCGCGGGGATCGAGAGCACTCTCGCGAGGGGAGGGGTGGGGCGGCGGGGCGGCGGTTAGGCTCGGTCGATGGCTCTTTTCTCGAGACGCAAGAAGTCCGACGACGTCGAGGCGCCGCAGCCTCCGGTGACTCCGGCGAACGAGGACGCCGAGGTTCCGGCGGAGACGGATGCCGCGGCATCCGTCGGCATCTCCGTGTCGTCGTTCCGCGGGCTGGGCGCGCAGGCGGCCGAAGCCCCCGCCGCGGCCCCGCAGGCGGCCGAGACCCCCGAGGCACCGTCGCCCGCGGCGCAGCCTGAGCCCACGCGCGCGGCGGGGCCTGAGCCCACGCCGACGGCATCGCGACCCCGCCGGCAGCCCCGTGCCGAGGCGCCGCCCGCGACCGAGACGATCCCCGGGCTGCGCGACAACGTCGTGCTGCGCGAGGCGCTCGCGGCGCTCCCCAGCCCCGCGACCGCGCCCGACCTGCTCGAGGTCGCGCGGCAGCTGCTGCAGGGGCACCTCTTCCTGCGGGTCAAGGGTGACGCCCGCGCTCTGCTCGCGGAGGGCAAGGACGTCCCGCTCGGCGTGGCGAAGATGGGTGACAAGCAGTACGTCCTCGCGTACAGCGGCGGCGACGCGCTGCGCGCGAGCATCGCCGCCGACCGCGAGACCGACACCTCCGCGATGGGGCAGCCGGTGCTGGCGGTCGTGCGGTACGCGCTCGCGGGGCCGTACGCCGGGCTCATCATCGACAACGCCTCCGCTCCCGCACGCGCGGTGCTGCCCCGCGAACTGCTGCAGAAGCTGCTGGATCAGGCCGACCCCTCCCTCGCCGTGAAGACGCTCCTATCGGGTGAGCGCACGGCGGCGACCGCATCCGAGATCGCGGACGCTCTCACGCGCGTGAAGTTCTGGGTCGCGGTGAACCGCTCTGCCGAAGGGCGCTTCGGTGTCGCCGAGGCGCGGACGCAGGACGGGGCACGGCTCGTCGAGATCTACTCGCATCCGCTCGAGGTCGCGTCGCTCGGCCGCGGCGATCAGGCGGCGCCCATGACCGCAGCGCAGCTCGCGGGCGCGCTTCGCAACGACACCGGCCTCGACGGCGTGATCGTCGACCCGGGCGGCCCCTGGATCCGCCTCTCCCGCGCCGACCTCGCGCCGGTGTTCGCGGTGGCCGGCGCATAACTCCTGCAATCCGCAAGACGCGGTCTTCCGAATCCGCGTGATTCCGGGCCTGCCCACCTCATCGGCGATCGGATTGCAGGAGTTGTCCTCCGCCGGGCGCGCGGCCGGCGCCCTGTCGGATGCCGGAACCCCGGCCTAGGGTCGAGGGCATGGCGAGCGAGCGCATCACCCTGACCGTCCCCGGCCCCGACGGCGACCGCGAGGTGGGCCTGTCGAGCCCGAACCGGGTGCTCTGGCCCGCGCTCGGCATCACGAAGCACGAGCTCGCCGAGTACGTCCTCGCGGTCTCGGGTCCGTTCCTCGAGGCGAACGGCCACCGGCCCGTCTCGCTCGAGCGCTACCCCGACTCCGTCGACGGAGAGTCGTTCTTCTCGAAGAATCCGCCGAAGGGCACGCCCGCATATGTCGAAGCTGTGACGGTGACGTACAACAGCGGGCGGCGGCATCCGCAGCTCGTCCTGACCGAGCCGGCCGCGATCGTGTGGGCCGTCCAGATGAACACGATCGTCTTCCACCCGTGGGCCTCGCTCGCGAGCGACACCGACAACCCGGTGGAGCTGCGCATCGACCTCGACCCGCAGCCGGGGACGGACTTCGCGGATGCCGTCCCCGCCGCGCACGCCCTGCGGGTGGTGTTGCGCGAGGCGGGGCTCGAGGCGTGCGTGAAGACGAGCGGCAATCGCGGCATCCACGTGTTCTGCCCGATCGAGCCGACGCACGAGTTCCTCGACGTCCGGCACGCCGTCATCGCCGCGGCGCGCGAGCTCGAGCGCAGGATGCCCGAGAAGGTCACCACGAACTGGTGGAAGGAAGAGCGAGGGGAGCGCGTCTTCGTCGACTTCAACCAGGCGAACCGCGACCGCACGATGGCGGGCGCCTACAGCCCCCGGGCGCTGCCGACCGCGACGGTGTCGACGCCGGTGGCATGGGACGAATTGGATACCGTCGACCCGCGCACCTTCACCGTGCGATCGGTTCCGCAGCGCCTGGCCGACACCGGTGATCCGTGGGCCGGGTTCCTCGCGGCTCCGGGGCGCATCGACACGCTGCTGGAGTGGTGGCAGCACGACCTCGACGCCGGGCTGGGCGAACTGCCGTTCCCGCCGGACTTCCCGAAGATGCCGGGCGAGCCGCCGCGCGTGCAGCCGAGCAAGAAGAACCCCGACAACTGGACGGCCGAGGGCACGCCCCGCTGAGCCGGCCGTCGTCTTCGGCCGTCGCGGCACGTGTTGCTGCTCGCGGCGCGCGATGCGCCGCGAGCCACGAGCCCGAACGCGTGCCGCGAGCAGGTGCGCACCCGCGAGCGCGAGCGCACCCGCGTGCGCGTGCGGACCCGCGAGGGTGGCCGCGCTCAGACCAGCACCGCTCCGACGTCGTAGGCCGAGACGGACTCCAGCTGCTCGTACGTGCACGACGTCGGGTCGCGGTCGGGCCGCCAGCGCTCGAACTGCACGGTGTGGCGGAACCGCCACCCCTCGAGCTGGTCGTAGCGCACCTCGAGCACACGTTCGGGTCGGAGCTTCACGAACGACGAGTCGCGGCCCGCTGCCGAGAACCGCGACTTCTCGCCCTCGCCCGTCAGCGCCTCACCCGCGTCGTCCGTCTGCACGAGCGGCGCGAGCTCGTCGATGAGCTCGAGCCGGCGCTTGTCGCTCCACGCCGACACCGCTCCGACGTTGTGCAGCACGCCGGCGTCGTTGTAGAGGCCGACCAGGAGCGAACCCACGCCCTGCCCGGACTTGTGGATGCGGTACCCGAGCGCGACGACATCCGCGGTGCGCGCGTGCTTGATCTTGAACATCGTGCGTTTGTTCGGCGCGTACGGCTGCGCGAGAGGTTTGGCGACGACGCCGTCAAGCCCCGCGCCCTCGAACTCGCTCAGCCAGCGGCGCGCGAGGTCGGCATCCGTCGTCGTCCGCGTGACGTGGATCGGATGCGGAAGCCCCGCGACCAGCTCGACCAGCTGCGCCCGCCGCTCCGAGAACGGCGCGGGCTGCAGGTCGCGGTCGCCGCGGGCGAGCAGGTCGAAGGCGATGAACATCGCGGGGGTCTTCTCGGCGAGCATGGCCACGCGCGAGGCGGCGGGGTGGATGCGCTGGGTGAGCGACTCCCAGTCCAGCCGCTGCGATCCGGGCTCGCCCTTCGGCACGACGACCTCGCCGTCGAGCAGGCACGGCTCGGGCAGCAGCCGGGCGAACGCCTCGACGAGCTCGGGGAAGTAGCGCGTGAGCGGCTTGGCGCCGCGGCTGCCGATCTCGAGCGTCTCGCCGTCCCACGAGACAAGCCCGCGGAAGCCGTCCCACTTCGGCTCGTAGCTGAGGCCGCCGGGCACCTTCTCCTGATCGGGCACCTCCGGGACGGACTTCGCCAGCATCGGCGCGGGGATCTCGTACGTCATGGCCTCATCCTCCCTGAGGCCGCCGACGCGGTCCATGCCGGCTCGTCCGCAGAACTCCACAGAAATCGACGCATCGGGCACCGACAAGCCCTGATCACGGTCGACAGCATCCGGATCCGTGGAGTTCTGCAGAGCGGGTCAGGACTCGACGGGCTTCTTCGGGCGCGCCCACCGCGCCGGAAGACCCTCGCCGTCCCACACCTGGATGGCGCCCCACACGACGGCGGTGATCGGCACCGCCAGCACGGCGCCGACGATGCCGCCGAGGATCGTGCCGATCGTCAGCGCGATGAGGATCACGAACGGGTGCAGCTTGAGCGAGCGGCCCATGAGCACCGGCTGCAGGAAGTTGCCCTCCAGCTGGTTGACGAGCACCACGACGCCGACGACCAGCAGCGCGTTCAGCAGGCCGTTCGAGACGAGCGCGACGAGCGCGGCCAGGATGCCGGCGAGCGTGGCTCCGACGATCGGGATGAACGCGAGGAGGAAGACCAGCACCGCGAGCGGCAGGGCGAGCGGCACCTGCAGGATGAGCAGACCGATCCCGATGCCGACCGCGTCGACGAACGCGACGGCGGCGGTGCCGCGGATGTAGCTGCCGAGCGTCGTGACCGTCTTGTCGCCGATGCGGCGCGCCCGCGCGTAGTGCGCGCCGCGGAACGGGCGAAGGAGGAATTCCCACAGCTGCGGGCCGTCCTTCAGGAAGAAGAACAGCACGACGACCATGAGCACGAGGCCCGTGATGAAGTTCGCGACCGCGCCGACACCGGCGAGGGCGCCGGAGCCGAACTGGGCGCTCGTGACGAAGTCGGTGACGGCGGCCAGCCACTCGTCGATCTGCGCCTGGTCGATCTCGAACGGCAGCGTCTCGACCCACGCGAGAACCTGCTGCACGCCCTTCTCGGCCTGGCTGTAGAGCGTGTCCCACTGATTGCGGACCGCCCACACGATGAGCCAGCCGATGAGGCCCAGGACGACCGTGATCGCGAGCAGGGCGAGGATCGTCGCGAGCACGGAGGGGACGCCGCGCGAGCGCATCCACGTCATGACCGGCGCGAACGCGGACGCGAGGATCAGCGCGAGCACGACGGGGATCGTCACGAGCGTGAGCTGCTGGATGCCGAAGATGATGCCCGCCGCCACGATGACGACCACGATCACCTGGATCGAACGGATGCCGAGCCGGCCGAATCCGTCGGCCCACAGGCTCCACGGCGGGTTCGCGGGGCGGAGGTCGAGCCCCGGTGTCTCGAGGGTCACGCGGCGAGGCTCGTTGCTGAACAGTCCCATGCCCATGACGTTAGGGCAGGCGCCGAGAACCGCGCGGAGGCTTGCGCGGGGTCGCGGAGACGGTTAGGCGGCGGGCGCTTCCCCGGTGGACTCCGCCGCGCTCACCGCGCGCTCAGGCGAACGCGCCCACGCCGGTGATGTCGCGGCCGATCAGGAGCGCCTGCACCGACTCGGTGCCCTCGTACGTGTGGATCGACTCGATGTCGGCCATGTGCCGCATCACGCGGTGCTCGAGCAGGATGCCGTTGCCGCCGAGGAGATCGCGCGCCATGCTCGCGACCCGGCGCGCGGCGCGCGTGTTGTGGTACTTCGCGAGCGAGGCCTGCGTGGGGACGAGGTGTCCCGCGGTCTCGAGGTCGGCCAGGCGTCGGCAGAACAGCTGCATCCCGGTCAGCTCGTCGAGCATCTGCGTCAGGCGCTCCTGCACCATCTGGAACCCCACGAGCGGCTTGCCGAACTGCACCCGCTCCTTCGCGTACGTGAGCGCGGACTCGTAGCACGCGGTCGCGTGGCCGAGCGCCGACCACGCGACGCCCGAACGCGTGGCGTAGAGGACGGTCGAGGCATCCTTGAAGGTCTTCGCTCCGGGCAGCACGGCGTCGGCGGGAAGGCGCACGTCGGTCAGGGTGATGTGGGCCTGGTGGATCGCGCGCAGCGACACCTTGCCGAGGATCGGGCGGCCGTCGTAGCCGGGGGTGTCCTGCGGGACGAGGAAGCAGCGGACGGTGCCGCGGCCGTCGTCGGTGGGCACGCGCGCCCAGACGAACGTGATGCCGCCGGACGCGCCGTTGCCGATCCATTTCTTCGCGCCGTTGAGCACCCATTCCTCGGTGCCGTCGGCACGGGTCTCGCGCCGCGCCTCGGTCTCGAGCGACACCGAATCCGACCCGTGGTCGGGCTCGGTCAACGCGAAGGCGCCGAGCACCTCGCCGCGCGACAGCGGTCCGAGGTGGCGGGCCTTCTGCTCGTCGCTGCCGAACAGCGCGAGCGTGCGCAGCGCGAGGCCGCCCTGGACCGCCAGGATCGTGCCCATCGAGCCGTCGCCGCGCGAGACCTCCATGTTGACCAGTCCGGCGGCGAGCGGCGAGAGGTGGGTGAGCCCGTCGTGCTCGATGCCGTCGGCGAAGAGATCGAGCTCGCCCATGCGTCGGGCGAAGTCGGTGTTGTACTCGCCGCGGTCCCAGTAGGCGTCGATCACCGGGAGCACTTCGTCGGCGAAGGTCTTGGCCCGGTCCCAGGCCGCCCGGTCGGCGGAAGGGATGTCGCGGAACACCGCGTAGTAGTCGGTGTCCAGACGCGCGGTGAGGTCGTACGCTTCGACGCGCTGACCGGGGACCGGCGTGAATCCTGTGCTGACGGCCATGTGCCCACTCCTGTTCCCGCGTCCGGGAGCACGCGGTCAGGAGGATTCTACCGGAACTGAGTTTCTCGATCTACGGAACCGAGTCTCACGTGAGGAGGCGCGCCGATCGACGGGAGTGCGGTCTGAGGTCAGGACGGGTCGAGCCGCGCGCGCAGCCGCCGCGTGACCTCCGCCGGCGGCATCCGGCGGGGGAACACCGCGACGACGACGTCGTCGGGGGCGTCACCCGCGCCGTCGGGGTGCACGCCGTAGCGGCGCCGGACGTCGTCGAGCGCGGCGCGCAGCACGCCGGGCCGCACACGGCGCCCCCGCAGCAGCTGGCGGAGCACGTGGTTGTGCACGGCCGTGACGAGGGCGGAGAAGCCCACCGCGTCCAGCGGGTCGAGCCCCGGGATCGCTTCGCGCAGGTAGTCGTCGAACAGGCGCTCGTAGCGGAATACCGTCACGATCTCGCGTTCGCGCAGCGCCGGCACGTCGCGCACCACACGGTAGCGGCGTCGGGCAATGTCGGGATCGGCCGCGAAATGGCGGAAGACGCGTTCGGATGCCGCGCACACCGCGGCCCACGGGTCGGGGTGCCCGGCCGAGAGGAACTCGCGCAGCTCGGCGAGGAGCACTTCGTGATCGGCGAACACGACGTCCTCCTTGCCGCCGAACTGGCGGAAGAAGGTGCTGCGCGACACCCCGGCGGCCTGCGCGATCTGCTCGACGGAGGTCGCTTCGAATCCGTGCTGCTCGAAGAGCTCGAGGGCGGCCGCCACGACACCGGTGCGTGCGGTCGAGGGGGAGGGCGTCTCGCTCATGTCGACACGAGCCTAGACCTCGGGGGTGGTCGGCGGAGGGTGGATGTCGTCGGTGGGCGCGGCGGTGCGGTAGTAGGCTGGGGAACCGGTCGAGATATCTCGACATCAAGACGCTTTTCCGCGTCATCTCCCCGTCGCCCCAGCGAAGGAACGCACTGTGGATCTGTACGAATACCAGGCACGCGACCTCTTCGAGAAGTACGAGGTACCGGTTCTCGCCGGACTCATCGCCGACACCCCCGAGGAGGCGAGGGCCGCGGCCGAGAAGATCGGCGGCGTGGTCGTCGTCAAGGCCCAGGTCAAGACCGGAGGCCGCGGCAAGGCCGGCGGCGTGAAGGTCGCCAAGACCCCCGATGAGGCGTACGAGGCCGCGAAGGCGATCCTCGGCCTCGACATCAAGGGTCACGTCGTCAAGCGCGTCATGATCGCTCAGGGCGCCCGCATCGACAAGGAGTACTACTTCTCGGTGCTGCTGGACCGCGCCGAGCGCGCGTACCTGTCGCTGTGCAGCGTCGAGGGCGGCATGGAGATCGAGGAGCTCGCGGTCGAGCGTCCCGAGGCGCTCGCGCGCATCTCGGTGAACCCGCTCACCGGCATCGACAAGCAGAAGGCCGTCGAGATCGCCGAAGCGGCCGGTTTCGCGCCCGAGCTGGTCGACAAGGTCAGCGACGTGTTCGTCAAGCTCTACGCGGTCTACAAGGGCGAGGACGCGACCCTGGTCGAGGTCAACCCCCTCGTCCTCCCCGAGGAGGGCGACATCATCGCCCTCGACGGCAAGGTCACCCTCGACGAGAACGCCGACTTCCGCCACGCCGGGCACGCGCTCCTCGAGGACAAGGCCGCGGCCGACCCGCTCGAGGCCAAGGCCAAGGAGAACGACCTCAACTACGTCAAGCTCGACGGCGAGGTCGGCGTGATCGGCAACGGCGCGGGCCTGGTGATGTCGACGCTCGACGTCGTCGCCTACGCCGGTGAGAAGCACGGCGGCGTCAAGCCCGCGAACTTCCTCGATATCGGCGGCGGCGCCTCGGCCGAGGTCATGGCCGCAGGTCTCGACGTCATCCTCGGCGACCCACAGGTCAAGAGCGTGTTCGTCAACGTCTTCGGCGGCATCACCGCGTGCGACGCCGTCGCCAAGGGCATCGTCGGGGCGCTCGCCGAGCTCGGCTCGTCGGCCTCGAAGCCGCTGGTCGTGCGCATCGACGGCAACCGCGTCGAAGAGGGCCGCAAGATCCTGCAGGACGCGAACCATCCCCTCGTCACTCTCGCCGCAACCATGGACGAGGGCGCCGACAAGGCCGCCGAGCTCGCCAACGCCTGACCGCAGCATCCGAACTAAGGACTACCAACAACCATGTCGATCTTCCTCAACAAGGACTCCAAGGTCATCGTCCAGGGCATCACGGGCGGCGAGGGCACCAAGCACACCGCGCTCATGCTCAAGGCAGGCACCCAGGTCGTCGGCGGCGTGAACGCCCGCAAGGCCGGCACCACCGTGCTGCACCAGGACAAGAACGGCGCCGACGTCGAACTGCCGGTCTTCGGCACCGTGGCCGAGGCCATGGAGAAGACGGGCGCCGACGTGTCGATCGCGTTCGTGCCCGCCGCTTTCACCAAGGACGCGATGGTC
>CAYOQY010000092.1:8636-9918 GCA_964406225.1 uncultured Microbacterium sp. | reverse complement strand
CGCATCCTCTTCACGGGCGGACCATTCGACATCCGGCAGATCGTGGATCGCCACGCGGGTGCGCAGGCCGCGGTGAGCGGCGCCGCGAGCGTGTCGCTCGAGACGATCCCGACGCCGGCCGCCAGCGTCGCCGACGGGCGGGCGACCGCCGATGTGATCGCAGCCCGGCCGGCGGCCGAACGGCCCGACGCGATCTTCGCCGCGAACGACCTCGTCGCGATGGGCGTGCTGCAGGGCCTGGCCGGTCACGGCATCCGCGTGCCGGAGGACATCGCGATCATCGGGTTCGACGACATCGACTTCGCGTCGGCCGCCGTCGTGCCGCTGTCGTCGGTGCGGCAGCCGAGCGAGCTGATGGGTGAGACCGCGCTCCGGATCCTGCTCGACCAGATCGCCGAGCCCGACAGCGAGGCGCAGCACGTCGTGTTCAAGCCCGAGCTCGTCGTGCGCGCCTCGACCGCCCGCGTCGGCTGAGCCTCCGCGCGGAGCCCGACCTACGTCACGGCGTCGAGCGTCGCCAGCATCCGTCGCGCGATCGTGCGGTCGATGTCGTCGGGAACGGGCTGGGCGCCCCGCGCGAGCGTCGCCCCGCCGGTCACGATGCGCTCGAGAGAGAGGGCCTGCAGGAGGAAGCCCAGGTCCATCGACTCGATCGAATTGCCCTTGGGCTCGGTACCGGCGAGGTTGAACATGCGCCCGTTCGCGAGCAGCACGACGTGCCTGCCGTTCGGCAGATCGATGCGCTCGACCGCCGGGATCATCTCGGTCGTCGAGACCGCGTGCCGCTTCAGGGCCGTGACGTCGATCTCCCAGGGGAAGTGGCCGATGTTGCCGATGACGGCGCCGTCCCGCATGCGCTCGATCACGTCGTAGCCGAGCACGTCCGGGCGCCCGGTCACGGTGATGAACACGTCGCCCCACTCCGCGAAGTCGTGGGCGCCGCCGACGCGGAAGCCGTCGAGCGCCGCTTCGAAGCTCTTGATCTCGTCGGGATCGACCACCGCGACCCGCGCGCCGAGCGCGCGGAGGTACTGGGCGATACCCCGGCCGCACCAGCCGTAGCCGAACACGACGAACCGCCGGCCCGGCACCATCACGTTCGTGAGCCGCATGAAGCTCTCCACCGTGGACTGGCCGACGGCGTGCTTGTTCTCGCCGATGGCCTTCAGGAGACTGTCGTTGATCACGATCAGCGGAAAGTCGATCGCATCGGCGAGTTCGCCCCGCAGGCGGTCGCCGCCGCTCGTGGTCTCTTCGGTGCCGCCGATCACGGTGCCGGTCG
>CAYOQY010000092.1:5685-8536 GCA_964406225.1 uncultured Microbacterium sp. | reverse complement strand
AGCACCTCGACGAGCACGGCGGTCTTGGGCTCCACGTGCAGCGACATGCCGATGCGGTGGCCAGCGAACGGCCGGGTCGCCGTGAACTCCTCGCGCGCGTCAGCGAGGAGTGTCATGCGCGAGCGGATCCAGGCGACGCGCGCGGCGCCGGTCGCAGCGAGCTCGTGGGCGCTCATTCAGCCATCCTGCCTGCGGCGCGGTCGGATGCCGGTCACGTGGCCCTCTCCGGCGGCGAGGAGCTCCCGCAGCCGCTCCGCCTCGGCGGGAGGCATCGGGTAGCCGTGCTCGGGCCCCGGATAGCGGTGAGTGCGCACGTCGTCGGCGTAGGCGGCGACCGCGGCGATCATGGGTTCCCGCAGCTCGGCGTACCGCTTGACGAAGCGCGCCGTGTGGCCGTCGTAGATCCCGAGCAGGTCGTGGAACACGAGCACCTGCCCGTCGGTGCCGGGACCCGCGCCGATGCCGATCACGGGGACGTGGAGGTCGGGCATGAGGGCGTCCGTCGCGGCGGTCGGGATCGCCTCGAAGACGAGTGCGAAGCATCCCGCCTCCTGCAGTGCGAGCGCACTCTCACGCACGGCCAGGGCCTCTTCTGCCGTCCGCCCCTGCGCGCGGTAGCCGCCGATCGTCGCGGCGGTCTGCGGCGTGAGGCCGACGTGGCCCATCACCGGGATGCCCGCGCCGATGATCGCGCGGGCGCGGTCGACGGAGGACCCGCCCCGCTCGATCTTGACGGCGTCGGCGCCGGCGGACTTGACGAAGCGCTGCGCGGTGGTGATCGCCTGCTCGTCCGAGCCCTCGTACGAGCCGAACGGCAGATCGGCGACGAGGAGAGGTGTGGACAGACCGCGGCGGACGGCCGCGGTCAGCATGAGCATCTCGTCGACCGTGACGGGGACCGTGGTGTCGTGCCCGAGCACGGTCATCGCCGCGGAGTCGCCGACGAGAACGATGTCGACCCCCGCGGCATCCGCGATCTGCGCGCTCGGGTAGTCGTACGCGGTGACCATCGCGATCGGCTGCCCGTTCGCCTTCTGCTGGGACAGGCTCGCGAACGTCGTGCGGGGGCGGGATGCCGGCACCGGCGCGAGCGGCCGGGTGCTCATGCCTTCGGCCGATCGGCGTCGGCGGCGGTCGGAAGGGGGACGGGCGGGATGGCGGTCATGAGCGCGGTGCCTCCAGGATGCGGTTGTCGATCAGGCGTGCCGGGCCCACCTGGGCCGCGACCGCGAGCAGGGCGGCCGGGCCGACGTCGTCGAGCTCGGCGAGGTCATCGGGGGAGCGCAGCTCGAGGTACTCGGGCTCGATGCCCGCGTCGGCGAGCACTGTCCGAGCGGCAGCGAGCACGTCCACCGCGCTCGTGCGACCATCCGCGACCGCGGCTTCGGCCGCGTCGAGTGCGCGGTTCAGTGCGGTCGCACGTTCGCGCGAGGCCGGGTCGAGGTACGTGTTGCGCGAACTCATCGCCAGGCCGTCCGCCTCCCGGACGATCGGGCACGCCACGATCCGGACGGGCATGTCGAGGTCGCGGACCATCCGGCGGATCACGAGCACCTGCTGGGCATCCTTCTGCCCGAAGTAGGCGGCGTCGGGCGCGACGATCTGGAAGAGCTTCGTGACCACCGTCGCGACGCCGTCGAAGTGCGCGGCTCCGCGACGGGCCCCGCACAGGACCTCGGTGATGCCGGCCACGTGCACGGTCGTTGCGAAGCCGTGCGGGTAGATCTCCTCGTTCGGCGGCGCGAACAGGACGTCGGCGCCCGCGGCGGCGGCGAGCTCCGCATCCCGCTCCTCCGTGCGCGGGTACGACCCGAGGTCTTCGTTCGCGGCGAACTGGGTCGGGTTGACGAACAGCGACACCACGACGAGGTCATGATCCGCGCGCGCGGCGCGGACGAGGGACAGGTGGCCTTCGTGCAGCGCTCCCATCGTCGGGACGAGCCCGACCGAGCCGCCGCGGGCGCGGGTCTCGTGCACCGCGGCGCGGACCTCGCGGATCGTGCGCACGATGATCACGAGACCGCCGCCGTCCTGCCGGCGAGGGCGCGCGTCCGGTCGACGAGAGCGTCGAACAGCGCGAGCGATTCGGGCGCAGCCGCCGCGACCGCGTCCCGCTGGCGGGCCACCGTCCGCTCGTCGCCGCGCGCGACCGGGCCGGTGAGGGCGCCCTCGGGTCCGCGGGCCGCCCAGTTCTCGACCGTCGTGCGCACGAGCGGGGCGAGCAGCGCCCGGGCCTGGTCGGGCGCGAGTCCGGTGGTCGCGGCGATGCGTTCGGCGGTCGCCAGGAGCGTGACCGTGAAATTCGAGGCGATGGACGCCGCCGCGTGGTACCCGGCGCGCTGTGCGTCCTCGAGGGGGAACGGGTGTGCGCCGAGGAGCCCCGCCAGCTCTTCCGCCACCTCGAGCGCGGCGGGGGTGCGTCCGGCGACCGCGCAGCCGATGCCGCGGAAGGCCTCGGGGCCCTCGTCGCCGGTGAAGGTCTGCAGCGGGTGCAGTCCGAAGTCGACCACCCCGTCCACGGGCGTGGCCCCCGACATGTGACCGACGAACGGGGCGTTCTCAGCGACCGCGACGGCCATGGCGGCGGCCGGGATCTCGGTGTCGGGCACGCACAGCAGCACGACATCCGCCCGGGCGACCTGCTCTCCCCGACCGTAGGGGCCGAAGACCTGGACCCCGGCGGCGCGGAGCGCCGTCGCGGTGGCACGCCCGAGTCGACCGCGACCGACGATGGTCACGGTCGCGACGGCGGGGCGCGCGGAGTGCGGACTGGAGATCATGAGCGCACGCATCGCGGCTCGGGCGATGCGACAGCTCAGTATCCCGCATTCGTGGATCGGGCCCAAAAAGC
>CAYOQY010000092.1:3372-5585 GCA_964406225.1 uncultured Microbacterium sp. | reverse complement strand
CGCGGCGGCGGCATCCCGTGGTCAGAGTTTGCGCAGCAGGACCGTGCCGACGGTGTGGTCCGCCGTCTTCTGCAGGATCAGCCGGGCGCGGTGCCGGGTCGGCAGCACGTTGTCGACGAGGTTCGGCAGGTTGATCTCGTTCCAGATCCGCGCCGCCGTCTGCGCCGCTTCGTCGTCGCTGAGCCCGGCGTACACCTGGAAGTAGGACTCCGGGTCGGTGAACGCACTGCGCCGCAGCGACATGAACCGGTCGATGTACCAGCGCTCGATGTCATCCGGGTCCGCATCGACGTACAGCGAGAAGTCGAACAGCTCGCCGATCGAGGGCTCCCCGGGCGCCGGCGGCGGCTGGAGCACGTTCAGCCCCTCGACGATCACGACGTCCGGCCGATGCACCGTGACGTGCGCGCCGGGGACGATGTCGTAGTGCAGGTGCGAATACACCGGCGCGTGCGCCTCGGGGGCGCCGCTCTTGATTGCGGTGAGGAACTCCAGGAGCGCCCGGCGGTCGTACGACTCGGGAAAGCCCTTGCGCTTCATGAGGCCGCGGCGTTCGAGTTCGGCGTTGGGATGGAGGAAGCCGTCCGTCGTGACGAGCTCGACGCGCGGGGTGTCGGGCCAGCGGCTCAGCAGTTCCCGCAGCAGCCGCGCGACGGTGGACTTGCCGACCGCGACCGACCCGGCGATCCCGATCACGAACGGCGTCGTCGAGTCGGGCTCGTCGAGGAAGCCGCTCGTCGCGGCGCCGAGCTCTTTCGCGGCGCGGGCGTACAGGCTCAGGAGTCTGCTCAGGGGGAGATAGACCTCGGCGACCTCGCGGATGTCGAGGTGGTCGCCGAGTCCGCGGATCTCGGCGATCTCGGCGTGCGTGAGCGGCTGCCGCATCTCGGGTGCCAGGCGGGCCCAGTCGGGCCGGTCGATCTCGCGGTACAGCGCGGGCTGCACATCGGGGCCGATGATCGTCACTGCGTTGCATCCGACGCCGCGGTGTCCGACGGCGCCGTGCCCGAAGCTGTGCCCGCCGCGAGGAGCGCGACCACGCGGTCGAGGATCGCGTCCGCCACGACGTGTTTGTCGCCCGACACCTCGGCGACGATCTCGCCGGATGCCGTCAGCACGAGCGCGTCGTTGAGTTCGGAGCCGAAGCCGCGGCCATCGCCGACGGGATTGGCCACGAGGAGGTCGGCGGGCTTGCGGGCGAGCTTCTCCCGCGCGAGCGCGAGGAGCTCGTCACGGTCGGCGGCGGTCTCGGCGGCGAACCCGACGACGACGCGCCCCCGCACGGGGTGCGCGACGAGCTCGCCGAGGACGTCGGCGGTGCGCGTCAGGGTGAGGGTCAGCGTGTCTCCGCGGCCGTCCTTCTTGATCTTGCGGTCCGACACCTCGGCCGGTGTGTAATCGGCGACGGCGGCGGCCATGACGACGACGGATGCCGCGCCGGCGCGCTCGTGCACGGCTGCGGCCAGCTCGGCCGCGGTCGCCACCTCGACGGTCTCGAGGTCTGCCGCGTGGAGAGCGGCCGCGGGTCCGGCATCCAGGTGTGCGGCGATCACCGTGACCTCGGCGCCGCGCGCCGCAGCGGCCAGGGCGAGCGCGACGCCCTGCTTGCCGCTGGAGCGGTTGCCGACGAAGCGGACCGGATCGATCGGCTCGCGTGTGCCGCCCGCGGTGACGAGCACCCGGCGGCCGGCCAGGTCGCCCTCCGCTGCACGGGCCGGACCCGCCCCGGCGCCCGCGGCGGTGAGGGCAGCGTCGACGATCGCGCTCGGCTCGCTCATCCGCCCCGGCCCGACGTCCGCGCCGGTGAGCTGTCCCGAGTCGGGACCGACGATCACGACGCCGCGACGGCGGAGCGTCTCGACATTGGCGACCGTCGCCGGATGCTGCCACATCTCGGTGTGCATCGCCGGGGCGATCACGAGCGGGGCGCGGGTGGCGAGCACGGTCGTGCCGAGCAGATCGTCGGCGATGCCGGCCGCGAGCTTCGCGATCGCGTCGGCGGTCGCGGGCGCGATCACCACGACATCCGCCTGCTGACCCAGCGAGACGTGCCGCACCGCCGCGACGTCGTCGAAGATCGAGGTGTTGAGCGGCTGGCGGCTGATCGCCTCCCACGTCGGCGCTCCCACGAACCGCAGTGCGGCCTCGGTCGCGATCACCCGGACGGTGTGCCCCGCGAGCACGAGATCGCGCACGACCTGCACGGCCTTGTA
>CAYOQY010000092.1:0-3272 GCA_964406225.1 uncultured Microbacterium sp. | reverse complement strand
GCCCGTGCCATCCTGGACGCACGCGTCGCGCGGAGCCGGGCACCGCCCTCGTCGATCCGACTCCGACCAGCCCGTCGATCAGGAGGGAGAGCCGCCATCTGCACCGTCGTCGTCCGCGTCCCCTCCTCGTCCGAGCAGCCGACCCGCGTGCTCGCGATCCGCGACGAGGATCCCGAGCGGCCGTGGAGCCCGCTGGGGCGGTGGTGGCCGGAATCGCACGGCGGGGTCGTGGGCGTGCGCGATGTGCGCGCCGGCGGCGCGTGGCTCGCCGCCGACGCGGATGCCGGGCGCCTCGCCGTCCTGCTCAACCGCGCCGACACCTCCCCGTTGCCCGAGTCCGAGATCGTCTCGCGCGGGTCGCTCGCGCTCGAGGCGGTCGCGGGGCGGCGGCCGCGGCATCCGCGCACGCACGGGTTCAACCTCGTCGACGTCCACGGCCCCCGCACCGAGGTCTTCGCGTGGGACGGGCGGCGGCTGCGTCGGGAGCGTCTGTCGCCCGGAACGCACATGGTGGCGCACGACGGCGTCGACGACGCCTCCACGCCGCGCATCGCGCGATGGCTGGCGGACTTCTCCGCCGCCGAGCTGCCCGCCTCGGGAGAGTGGTGGATGCCGTGGATCGATGTCCTCGCACACTCGACGGACCTCGAGAGCACGGATGACCGTGCGCTCATCCGCGACAACCGGCCCCACGGCTACCCGACGCAGTCGCTTCTGGTCTGCGTCGCCGCGGTGACGGCCGACGCCGTGGACATCCGCCACCGCACGCTCGATCGACCCGGCCACTGGTCCGGGTTCTGAGGCGAGGGCGCGGTCGCCCTCACTCGTGCTCGGGGAGAACGGGCGTCGACCACCCCGGATCGCGGCCGAGCTGCGTGGCCCGGGCGACGGATGCCGCACCGTAGCGCTCCCGCACGGCATCCAGCACCGCGTCGAGACGTGATCCGTCCTCCCACTCGATCGGCAGTTCGGGCGGCACGGCGTCGGCGTGACCGAGCTGGGCGAGCGAGATCCCGATGAGAGTGATGCCGCGCTCGGCGATCTCGGGGAGCGCGGCCGTGAGCAGTCCGCGCGCGATCTCGAGCAGCAGCCCGGTGCGGTCGGTCGGTGTGCGCAGCGTGCGCGAGCGCGTGGCCTTGGTGAAGTCGCCGTAGCGCAGGCGCAGCACGACGGTGCGGCACACGCGGTCGCGTTCGCGCAGTCGCCGGGCGAGGCGGTCGACGATCTGGGTGAGGAACAGGTCGAGCTCGTCGGGGGAGCGCGGCCGGTTGCCGAGGGCGCGCTGCGACCCGATCGATCCGCGCCGGCGCGTCGTGTCGACCGGGCGGGGGTCGCGCAGCCGCGCCAGTGCATGCAGGTGTGCGCCGGCCGCCCGTCCGAGCAGCCTCTCGGCCGTCGCCTCTTCGAGCTCGGCCAGCTGCCCGACCGTGCGGATGCCCTGCCGGTGCAGCTTCTCGGCCGTCACGGCGCCGACGCCCCACAGCCGCTCGACCGGCAGCGGGAGCAGGAACGACTCCTCGCGTTCGGGTTCGACGATCAGCAGCCCGTCCGGCTTGCTGACCGCGCTCGCGACCTTCGCGAGGAACTTCGTGCGCGCGATGCCCACCGAGATCGGCAGCCCGACCTCGCGCCGCACACGCTCCCTCAGCCGCACCGCGATCTCCTCGGGCGTCCCGGCGATGCGGCGCAGACCGCCCACCTCGAGGAACGCCTCGTCGATCGAGAGCCCTTCGACGAGCGGAGTCGTGTCGCGGAAGATCGCGAAGACGTCCTTGCTCGCGGCCGCGTACGCCTCCATCCGCGGCGGCACCACGACGGCATCCGGGCAGAGCTCGCGCGCCTGGCGGCCGCCCATCGCGGTGCGGACGCCCCGCGCCTTCGCCTCGTAACTCGCGGCCAGCACCACGCCGCCGCCGACGATCACGGGCCGCCCGCGCAGTACGGGCGCATCGCGCTGCTCGACCGACGCGTAGAAGGCGTCGAGGTCGGCGTGCAGCACGGTCGCCTCGCCCCGCATGCCGTGCCTCCCGCCGTCTCGCCGCCCCGTCGCCGGGCGTCGAACGCCGGCCGCCGTTCGCTGCGGCGATCGTCGCACGCACCGGCGACACGGCCGCCGACGGGTGCGTCACGCCGGCGGCGGCATCCAAGGGTCGGAGAATGCGCGCAGGGTCGGAGGATCTCCGCCGGATCCTCCGACCTTCGACCGTCTCTCCGACCTCGGATGCCGCACCACGCGGCGCGCGCCGCCGGTCGCTCAGGTGCGGGTGTCGTCGGAGGTGACGTAGCGCGCGGGCTCGGGTCCGCGCAGGAACCGGCGTCCCGTGATCGAGTCCGGGGTGATCTGCACCCAGCGGTACTTGAGCGTCGGCGTCCACGGCCGCAGCGGCAGGGCGTCGGCGACCTCGATGTCGCGCAGCAGTTCGAGCCGCTTCGCGACGCCCCGGACGACCACGCTCGTGGCGTGCGTGTCGTCGTGCTCGTCGACTTCGAACGCGACGTCGGGGTGCACGGTGAGCGAGGCGAGCTTCGAGCCCGGGGCCGTGCGGAACAGCACGCGGGGTCCGTCGACGACGTAGTTCACGGGGAAGATGTCGGGCCTGCCCTGCACGCACGTCGCCAGGCGCCCCAGCTCCCCGCGCGCGAGCACGTTCCAGCAGTCGTCCTCGTCGAGGGCGGTGATGATCGTCGCGTCGGTGTCGTGCATGGGGGTCATCTCCCTCGGTCCGGGGTGCCGGCGGATCGGCGGCAACTCCAGTGAACCGCGAGTGCTGCTCTGCGCGGTGGGCCATAGGTCCCGTCCGATCCCGGATGCCGGGTCAGCGGCGGTCGGCAGCGTGCGCGGCCTCGATCTCGGCGGCACGCGTGCGCAGGATGCCGATGACCTCGCGCACCGCGAAGCGTTCGGCGACGTCCGGCCGCAGCAGCGCGACGATGTCGCGCTCGGCGTCCACGCCGCGCAGCGGCTTGAGGATCACGCGGCTCGGGTCGATGCCCCCGGAGGTGTAGCGGGGGATGAGCGAGATGCCGAGGTCGGCGGCGACGAACGCCTCCACCATCCGCAGGTCGCTGATGCGCTGGTACACCGTGGCCCGTCGACCCGCGGCCTGCTCGATGTCGTGGAGGATGCGCTCGAACGGGAATCCCGGCGGCACGCTGATCCACGGGTCGTCGACCACGTCGCCGGGGGTGAGGTAGGTGCGCCCCGCGAGACGGTGATCGGGCGGCAGGGCGATGTCGAGCGGCTCGGTCATGAGCGGCACGGCGCGCAGCCC
>CAYOQY010000091.1:2312-9969 GCA_964406225.1 uncultured Microbacterium sp. | reverse complement strand
CTCGGCGTGATGTACCCGGGTCGCGTGATCCTGGGCGTCGGCACCGGCGAGGCGCTCAACGAAGCCAACCTGGGCTTTCCGTGGCCCGACCCGCCCGAGCGCTTCCAGCGGCTCAAGGAGGCGATCGGCCTGATCCAGCGGCTGTGGTCCGAAGAGCGCGTCACGCACGAGGGCACGTTCTACACGACCCGCAACGTCACGATCTACGACAAGCTCGACCAGCCGGTGCCGATCTACATCGGCGCCGCCGGACCCGCCGCGACCCGCCTGGCGGGCCGCATCGCGGACGGCTTCATCACGACCTCCGGCAAAGCGCAGACCCTGTACACCGAGACGCTCCTTCCCGCCCTGCACGAGGGACTCGAGAAGGCCGGCCGCCCCGCCGACGCGATCGACACCCTGATGGAGGTGAAGGTCTCGTTCCACCCCGACCCGGCGGCCGCGCTGGAGAAGACCCGATTCTGGGCGCCGCTGGCGCTGAGCGCCGACGAGAAGATGGGCATCGACGACCCGATCGAGATGCAGCGACTCGGCGAGCAGCTGCCGATCGAGCGCGCGGCCTCGCGGTTCATCGTCTCGACCGATCCCGACGAGCACGTCGAGCAGATCGCGCGCTACGTCGACATGGGCTTCCGCCACCTCGTGTTCCACGATCCCGGTCACGACCAGGAGCAGTTCCTCCGGACGTACGGCGCCGAGATCCTGCCGCGGCTGCGCGCGCGGTTCGGGGCGTGAGTCCAGCCGAAGACGCAGCGGACGCGCGCGGCGGCTGGGCCGTCATCATCCCGGTCAAGCCGAGCGCGATCGGCAAGTCCCGGCTCGAGATCCGCGGCGTCGACCGCGTGACCCTCGCGCGGGCGATCGCGCTCGACACGATCGCGGCGGCGGCCGCGTGCGACGCCGTCGCCCAGGTGTACGTCGTCACCGACGACGGGGCGCTCGTGGCCTCGGCGTTCGACATCCCCGGCCTGCGCTTCGTCCCCGAGGACGACGGCTCGGGCGCCGCGCGCGGAATCGACGCGGCCGTCGCCGCGGGCGCGAGGGCCGCGGGCGAGGGGATGCCGCGCGCCGCGCTTCTCGGCGACGTTCCCGCGCTGCGGCCGGACGATCTGCGGGCCGCGCTCGTCGCGGCATCCGGGGTGGATCGTGCCGTCGTCGCGGACGCGGAGGGCACCGGGTCGACGCTCGTCACGGCGCGTGCGGGGGTTCGGCTCGCGACCGCGTTCGGGTCCGACTCGTTCGCCCGACACGTCGGTCTCGGCTGCGCTCCGCTGGAGGTCGCGTCGACCTCGACGCTGCGGCGCGATGTCGACACCGCCGATCAGCTCATGGCCGCTGCCGGGCTCGGCGTCGGTCCGCGGACGAAGCGGGCGCTCGCGGCGCGCTGACGAAAGGACGGTCGAGGTCGCATTCGCCGCCGTGAGGCGACCACCACCGACACCTTCTGCCGGCAACCGGACGTTCAGATCAGCAGGTAGACCGCACCCACGATCGTGAAGCCGATCACGAGCCGCTCGAACACCACTTGGTTGAGGCGCCCGGCGAGCCACCGGCCGAAAAGCGCCCCTCCGACCACGAGCGGCACGAGCACGAGGTCGATCACGAGCCCCGGCACGGTGATGAGTCCGAGTCCGATCGAGAACGGCAGCTTGCTCACGTTCACGATCGCGAAGAACCACGCGGCGGTGCCTAGGAACTCCTTCACCGGAAAGCGCATCGCGAGGAAGTACATCGACATGACGGGTCCGGCCGCGTTCGCGACCATCGTCGTGAAGCCGCTCAGCGTGCCGTAGGTCGCCGCGGCCAGCCGGTGCGGCCGCGCGTCGACGACGGGCGCGGTCATCCGGCGGCGGAACAGCGTGATCGCGATCACGACGAGCAGGATGACCCCGATCGTGCGCTTGACCCACGCGTCGTCCGCGAACGCGAGGAACACCACGCCCAGCAGGATGCCCGCGACGACCGCCGGCGCCAGGCGCAGCAGCGCCTTCCAGTTCGTGTGCCGCCGGTAGGTCAGCACGGCGAAGATGTCGGCGACGATCAGCAGCAGCAGGATCGTGCCGGTCGACTGCCGCGCGGGCAGCACCGCCGCGAAGATCGCGACCGCGACCGTCCCGGCACCGGGCACCGCGGTCTTCGACAGGCCGATCACCAGGGCCGCGACGCCGAGCAGGGCCCATGCGTACCAGGCGAGATCCGTCACGTCAGAGACCGGCCGCCCGGATCGCCGCATCCGCGAGCGCGGCCGACGTGGCGGCATCCCGCATCCACAGCGGCGTGACGACGGGCCGGATGCCGAGATCGGCGACCTGGTCGGCGGACGCGGCATCCTCCTCGGCGAGGAGCCACGCGTCGAGCAGCCCGCCGTGCGAGCCGGCACCGTCGGCGCGCGCACCGTCTGAGCGGGCACCGTAGTGCGCCGCGACGGCGGCCGCGTCGGTGTCGACGCCGATCGCCTGGAGGCACACGTCGGCCATGCCGCGCACGACGCGTCCGCCGATGATCGGAGACACCCCGACCACGCGGCCGGGGGTTCGGCGGAGAGCGTCACGGATGCCGGGCACGGCGAGGATCGGCCCGATCGAGACGACCGGGTTGGAGGGGGCGAGGAGCACCACGTCGGCCGCGGCGATCGCCTCGAGCACGCCGGGCGAGGGAGCGGAGTGCTCGATGCCCGGGTTGTCGAATCGCACGGGTTTCAGCGATGCGCGGTGCCGGGTCCACCACTCCTGGAAGTGCATCTCGCGCCGTGCGGCGGGGGCTGGGGACGCCTCCGCGCCGTCGGATGCCGGACTTACGCGGGTTTGGGGCGCATCTGCATCCTTGGGGCGCAGGTCTTGCGCCCCAAGGGGCGAAACGCGCCCCAAACCCGCAGAGGAGAGCTCGGATACGGGGGAAACGCGCCCCGAACCCGAGAGAGGCGCGGAGGGGTCGGCGACCGCCACGATCGTGTCGACCTCGGCGTCGGTCATGGGCAGCAGGCGCGCGCCGAGCGGCCACCGTCGCGACATCCGCGCGAGGACCTCGGTGGGCGTGAGACCGTCGCGCAGCCAGCCGGTGCGTGCGAGGTGCGTGCCGAGGTCGAGATCGCCGAGGGTGAACCAGGGCCATCCCGCACCCCACTCCTGCAGCTCATGGTTCACGCGCTCGCTGTCGCCGTCGCGCCCCCATCCGCGCTCCGTGTCGTTCACTCCGGCGAGCGCGTAGACGATCGAGTCGACGTCGGGCTGCAGCCGCACGCCCGAAAGCCACAGGTCGTCGCCCGTGTTCACGACGACGGTGAACGGGTCGGATGCCGCCTCGGCGGCATCCGGTCGACGGGCGAGCGCCGCGCGCACGCCCAGGCAGAAGCGCGAGCCGCCTACTCCGCCGGCCAGCACGACGACGCGCGGAGAACCGCCGGTCAAGGTGCGAATTCGTCCGCGGCGTGCGGGAGCGTGAAGCGCGCGACCGCGTCGATGAGCGCGTCGACGGTCTGCGTCGCGGCGACCACGTCGACCGAGAGGCCGGCGCGTTTGGCGTCCTTCGCGGTGCGCGGTCCGATCGCGGCGATCACCGTCGACGTGGGGATGTCGGGGAACTGCTGCTGCACCTGCTCGGCGACCGATCCGCTGGTGACGAGGATCGCGTTGATGCGGCCGTTGCGCACGTCTTCGGCGATGCGGGCGGTCACGGGGACCCCGATCGTCCGATAGGCGACGACGCTGCGCACCCGATGCCCCGCCTCGATGAGGAGACGCGTCAGCACCGGCTTGGCGATCTCGCTGCGCAGTGTGAGGATGTCGCGCGGCTCGGGCTCGAGGGCGATCATCTGCTCGGCCATGCCGGCGGCCGAGTTGTCGCGCTCGGGCACGAGGTCGACCCGATAGCCGACCGCCTGCAGCGCCGCGGCGGTCGTCTCGCCGACGGCCGCGACCTTCGTGGAGCCGGGGATCGTGGCGCGGTGGGCGAACAGCACGTCGACGGTCGTGGCGCTCGTGACGGTGAGCCAGTCGAAGGCTCCCGCCTCGAGGTCGGCGAGGGCCTGGTCGAGCGTCGCCTGATCGTTCGTGGGAGCGAAGTTGATCAGCGGGGCGACGACCGGGATCGCACCCTGGTGCCGGAGCGTCGCCGCCACACCGTCACCCCATGGCCCGCCGCGGGGCACGAGGACGCGCCAGCCCGCGAGGGGCTTGCTCGTCTGCTGGGGGGCGTGGTTCATGGGGTTGCTCTCATGGTGCGCAGTCAGCCGCCCCAAAGTTCGAGCAGCCGACACGCGGGTCTCGAACCTTCGGGAAAAGCGTTCGCGCTGTCGGCAGCATCCGCACCGTCGCACTGCCTGGTAACCGAGCATACCCCCGGCCCGTCCGTCGCGCTCTCCCCCTGCTCGCACCCGCGACCGGCCGCACGTCGGGGTCGGCGGGCACGGGGACGCCTCGGGCGAGGACCGTCAGCGTGTGTAGAGACGGACCGCGGCCCACACGATCGTGCCCACCGCGAGGGCCCCGGCGACCACGGCGGCCGTGGCCGCCGTGGGGTTGCGCTGCGTGAACCGGCGGGCCTTGACGATCGCCTCGTCGGTCCGCACCGCGACGCGCTTGGGGACGTTCGCCTTCTCCTCGATCGCCGCGAGGGCCGCCTTCAGCTCGGCCCGGGCCTGCTCGACCGGATCGGCGATGCCGATCGGGACGGCGGTGCGCGGAACGGGGACGGGGGTGCGGGAAACGGGGACGGGTGAGTTAGAACTCATCACGCACCTCCTTGACATCCTGGACGATCGACTGGACGGGGTTCTGCGCCTTCATGACCTTCTGGAAGCGTCGCACGCCCAGCAGGATGAACAGCGCCGCCGCCAGCAACAGGACGATCAGCACGATCAGCGCGGACAGCCAATACGGCATCCAGCTCCCGAGTCCGATGATCGCGAACGCCACCAGCACGCCGACGGCCCAGAAGAGGAAGAAGATCGCGACCGCGAACCAGGCCGCGCCGATCCCGGAGTCCTTGGACGCGCGACGCACCCACGCCTTGCCGGCATCCACCTCGGCGATCACGAGATTGCGGATGAGCTCCGGAATCTCGCCGATCAGGGTGAAGAGGCTGTCGTCGTTCCGATCGCGGTAGCCGCGCGGAGTCGTCACGTCAGGCTCCGTTGCGGTGCTCGCCGGCGGCCTTCGAGATGTCGTCGAAGGCGTCTTCGGCGGCATCGCGCACGGCGGCGGCCGACGTGCCGGCTGCCGTGCTCACCTCGTCGACCTGCTCCCGACCCGTCTTGATGACGGCGTCGAGCTTCTGTCCGGGCGTGCCCTTGGACGTCGCCGACTTCGTGACCTTGACCGCGCTGTCCCACAGCGTGCTCGGCAGGGCCATCGCGGTCGATTTCGCGAAGTCCTTCGCCTTGGCGACCTGCTCCTGCACGGGGTCGAGGTTCCACACCTTGTCGACCTGTGCCTTGATCTGCTCGTACCGCTCGCGACCGGCGCGCGCACCGAGAACGTAACCGGCGGCCAGCCCGATGACGAGTCCTACCTTGCCCCTCATGGGGTCTCCTCACGATGGATGGATCCTGATGTCTGCGACCAGGGTATCGCCGTATGCCGATTCCGGCATCCGGTGGTCATCCGCAGCACTCTGTGCTACGACGGCGACCCCCGGCAGGTCGTGGTTTGGGAGACTGGACGGGTGAGCATCCGTGGTAGGGACACCGCGAGCGGGCCCTTCGTGGCCACGCTCGTCGTGGACCTGCCGATCCCGAAGCCTGACGCCCTCGAAGTGATCGCGTTCGTCGCCGACAGCGCCGTCGAGCACGCCGGCACGGCGTTCCCCCGCGTGCCCCTCGAGCGCAACGCGTGGGCGGAGGTGCAGATCCCGATGTTCGGCGATCCGCCGCCGTTCGCCGTGGACGTGTGCTCCGACGAGTCGATCGTGCACGCGCAGGCGGCGGCGGCGCGCCTCGCCGACGCGCTCGAGCGCGTCGGCTGGACCGTGCGGCTCCCGCGCCCCGGCGAGGCGTGACGCCGGATCAGCCGGCAGGGTGCTCGCCGGCGGAGAGGTCGTCGGCTGAGCCCCACAGTGCGGTGCGCCGCACGCGCTCGACCTCGTCGACGGCATCCGGTACGACCTGCGCCAGCCCGGTGCCCGCGAGCCACGCACCGACGACCGCGAGGCCGTCGACGCGGTGGATCGCCGCCCGGGTGGTCTCGGTGCGCTCGGCGTGCCCCAGCGCGGACGCCGGGTCGGGCTGCAGGTAGCGCTCGCGGTGCGCGGCGAGCAGCGTCGACCCGTCGAGCGCGACACCGCGCAGCGCCGCGGCTTCTGCGAGGGCCTGCGCCGCGGCGTCGTCGTCGTCGAGCTCGGCGGTCGTCGGCGTTCCTCCGGGCCCGCCGAACGGGACCTTGAGCACGTGCACGTCGGGCGCCGTGCGCATCCACGGCCAGCGCGCGGTGGAGTCGGTGACGGATGACGCAGCCGCCGTGCCGGCGATCGGGTAAACGGCGGTCGTCGGCGGCGCTGCGGAGAGCGCGGGTGAGCGGACGACGAGCGTGAGGACCTCGAGCGCGGTCGTCCGGATCGGTTCGAGGTCGGGCACGTGCGCGCGGAGGAGCCGGTACGCGTCCGCCGCGCCCGTCGCGATCACGACCTGGTCGGCGGAGAGGACCGGGCCGGGGGCCGCGGCGGGGTCGTCGTCCGCCGCGGCGGTGTCGGTGTGGGCGGTGGCGGTCTCGGCGATGTGGGTGTGGGTGTCGGCGGTGCCGGTGGCGGGGTCCGACCCGGCATCGAGCTCGACGATCCAGCGGTCGTCCCGGCGCGCGAGGCCCGCGACCCGAACGCCCGTCACGATCGAGACGTCGAGGGCGCGCAGACGCTGTTCGAGCGTGTCGACGAACACGCTCATCCCGCCGTCCAGGCTCTCGAGTCCGGCATCCGATCGGATCGTGCCGGCGTCGCGCTCGGAGCTCTTCCGGCGGTCGCGGGCCCGATCGGCGCGCAGCTGCATCACTGCGCCCGCGAGGGAGCCGGTGCGCGTGAGGGCGGCGTTCAGGCCCGGGACGACGGCTTCGACGTCGACGTCGTCGGGGTCGATCGCGAAGCCGCCAACGCTCAGCGGCGCCACGATCCGGTCGAGGACCAGGTCACCCATGCGTGTGCGGACGAGCCTGCCCAGGCTGCGCTCCTGACCGATCGTCAGCGGCGGGCGGATGCGGTCGAGGTACGCGCGCCAGGCGCCGCGCCAGCCGATCAGGCGGCGCACGCTCTCGTCCCACGGATTCTCCGGGATGCCGCGGAGCGTCGCCTCCGGCACCGGAACGGGGCCGCCGGGGAGCCCCGCGATCCACTCCGCGCGCGGTGCCGTCGGCACGACGGCGTCGCTGAGTCCGAGCTCGTCGACGAGCCGGCGCACCGCTCCGCCGCGGGTGGCGTAGCCCTCCGCGCCCAGGTCGACCCGCACCCCGCCGAGGTCGACGGTGCGGACCGCGCCGCCGAGCCGCGTGTCGGCTTCGATCAGCGTGACCCGGATGCCGACCTTCGCGCATTCGAGGGCGGCGACGAGTCCGCCGATGCCGCCGCCCACCACGACGACGTGCGAATCGTGGGCATGGGCGGCGAGGCGATCCAGGGCTGAGGGTTCGGCATCCACCCCTCTATCCTCCCAGGCCCGCTCCCGCCGAGAAGGTGG
>CAYOQY010000091.1:0-2212 GCA_964406225.1 uncultured Microbacterium sp. | reverse complement strand
GTACACCCCGAGAAGGTGGGCACCTTCTCGCGGCAGAACCCACCTTCTCGGCGCGAAAGGCACCTTCTCGGCGCACGGGGCGAGAAGGGCGGGGCCGTCAGTTGCGGCGGGCGCGGGCCTCGGCGCGGGTGAGCGGGCGCACGGACGCCGCCGAAGCGGAAGCCGGGGATGCGGGGCCGGGGGATGCCGCGGCGCCGGAGTCGGCGGGCGCTGCAGGGGCCGCGCCCGCGGAAGCCGCCGAGGTCACGCGGCCGTCGTGCAGCTCGATCAGGCGATCGGCGCGCTGCACGAGGAGCGGATCGTGCGTGGAGACCACGGCGGCGATCCCCTGGGTGTGCACGAGGTCGCCGATCAGGTCCATCACGACCGCGGCGGTGCGCGAATCGAGCTGGCCCGTCGGCTCGTCGGCGATGAGCACACGCGGCCGCGCGACGATCGCGCGGGCGATGCCCACGCGCTGCTGCTGACCCCCGGAGAGTTCGGAGGGACGCTGCGCGGCGTGGTCGGCGAGCCCCACGAGACGCAGCGCCTCGGCGACGCGCTCATCACGCTCCTTCACCGCGAAACCGGCGATCCGCAGCGGCAGCTCGACGTTCTCGGCGGCCGAGAGCACGGGGATCAGCCCGAAGGACTGGAACACGAAACCCAGCTGCTCGCGCCGCAGTCGCGCGAGGGCGGCCTCGTCGAGCGCGGTCGCCTCGGTCTCGCCGATCCACACGCGTCCCGCCGTCGGACGGTCGAGTCCGCCGAGCAGATTCAGCAGGGTCGTCTTCCCCGCGCCCGAGGCCCCTCGGACCACGACGAGCTCGCCGGGACGGACGACGATGTCGATGTCGGCGCACGCGTGCACATCGCCCGCCGCGGTCGAGAACGTGCGGCTCAGGCCCTCACCCCGGAGGGCGGTGCCCGGCAGCTCCTCACCCGGCAGCTCTTCACCCGGCAGCTCTTCACCCGCAGTCATGCCCGCTCCTCGTCTGCGTCTGCATCCGCCGCGCCGGGCGCGCGGCCCCCCGTCGCACCGGGCCACACCCCGACATGATCGGGTTCGAGCGCGAGCCGGACGCGCTCGCGGAGATCGAGGGCCTGCACGAAGTCATCGGGGAGCTGCAGCCTCCCGACCCGGTCGAGCACCGCGTACTCCTCGGCGACGTGCTCCTCCGCACCGTGCTCGTCGACGCGCGTGGAGCGCAGCACTTCGGTCGAGGTGCGCCCGTCGCGGATCTGCACGGTGCGGGCGACGTGGTCGGACACGCTCGGATCGTGCGTGACGATCAGTGTCGTCACACCGAGCTCGCGGTTGACGGACCGCATCGCCTCCAGCACGTGCGCGCTCGTCGTGTCGTCGAGTTCGCCCGTCGGCTCGTCCGCCAGCAGCACGCGCGGGCTGTTCGCGATGCCGACCGCGATCGCGACCCGCTGCTGTTCGCCGCCGGACATCTCGGCGGGGCGCCGGGTCGCGCAGTGCGAGACCTCCAGCAGGTCGAGCAGCTGCTCCACGCGCGCACGGCGACCGGCGCCCTTCGGCTCGCCGGTGATCGCGAGGGCGGCGGCGACGTTCTCGCTCGCGTCGAGGTAGGGCAGGAGGTTGCGGGAGGTCTGCTGCCACACGAAGCCGACGCTGCGGCGACGGAACGCGACGCGCTCCTTCTCCTTCATCGTGAGCAGGTCGTGTCCGGCGACCCACGCGACACCCGCCGTGGGCTGGTCCAGGCTCGACAGGATCGACAGAAGCGTCGACTTGCCCGATCCCGACGCACCGACCACGGCGACGAGCTCGCCCGGGTCGACCCGCAGGTTGAGGCCCTGCAGCGCCTGCACCTCGATGCCCTGCCCGTTGCCCGTGAGCACCTTGAAGATGCGCACGAGGTCGACGCAGAGGATGTCCGCCCCCGCATCGCCGACGGCTGCGATCTGAGCCATGGTCCTATCCTTCCTCCACGGTGCGCAGCGCGCTCGCGGCGCGGGCGCGACGGGACACCCACAGGGCGAACGCGGTGAACACCGCGGCGAGCAGAACGAAGCCGCCGAGCGTGACGGCGAGGGTGACGGCATCCACGTGATACCCCGGCTGGACGGTCGAGCCGGTGAACGAGCGCAGGTCCACGCCCGCGAGCACGACGAGCGGCACGAGCGCGCCGAACAGCGTGCCGGCCACGATCGCGGCGATCGCCGGCGGCCCGATCTCCCAGAGCGCGAGCGACGTCGAGGCGCC
>CAYOQY010000090.1:0-10592 GCA_964406225.1 uncultured Microbacterium sp. | reverse complement strand
TCGCCGTCGTGCATGCCGCGTCGGTCGAGGATGTGCAGGAGACCCTCCGTATCGCGACCGCGACGCGGACGCCCGTCGTCACGCGGGGCGCCGGCACGGGACTGGCCGGAGGCGCGAACGCCGGTGACGGCGAGATCGCACTGTCGGTGCGGGCGATGGACCGCATCCTGGAGGTGCGGCCCGACGACCTCCTCGCCGTGGTCGAGCCCGGCATCCTGAACGGCGACCTGAACGCGGCGCTCGCGCCGCACGGGCTGTGGTGGGCACCCGATCCCGCCAGTCGCGCGATCTCGACCGTCGGCGGCAACATCGCGACCGGTGCGGGGGGCCTCCTGTGCGCGAAGTACGGCGTCGTGCGCGACGCGGTGCTCGGCGTCGACCTCGTGCTGGCGGACGGCCGCCTGCTGCACCTCGGCCACCGCACCGTGAAGGGCGTGACCGGGCTCGATCTCACATCGCTCGTGATCGGGTCGGAGGGCACGCTCGGCGTCGTGGTCGGCGCGACCCTCAAGCTCCGCCGGCTCGTCCCGGGCGACGTGTGCACGATCGCCGCGACGTTCCCCGACGTCCGGGCGGCCGCCGCGGCGTCGTCCGCGGTGACCGCCGCGGGAGGGCAGCCGGCGATCATGGAGCTCATGGATGCGGCATCCCTCGCCGCGGTCCATGCGCTCCTGGGGCTCGTCCTTCCCGCGCCTGGTGCGGCGCAGCTGACGATCCAGACCGACGGTCCGGCCGCGGCCGCCGAGGCGGAGGCGATCGCCGACGTGCTGCGGGCCGCGGGCGGCACCGTCGCGCTGTCGCACGACCGCGAGGAGGGCGAGCGGCTGCTCGCGATCCGGCGCTCGATGCACCCGGCGATGGAGACGCTCGGCACGACGCTGATCGAAGACGTCTCGGTGCCGCGCAGCGCCCTGCCGGCCATGTTCGACGAGATCGCGCGCGTCGAGCGCGAGCACGGCGTCGTGATCCCGACGGTCGCGCACGCCGGCGACGGCAATCTGCATCCGAACTTCGTCTTCGATGCGGTGCCCGACGCGCACGGTGTCATCAAGGTGCCCGATCGCATCTGGACCGCCGCGGACGACCTGTTCCGCGCGGCGCTGCGCCTCGGCGGGACGCTGACCGGCGAGCACGGCATCGGCGTGCTCAAGCGGCGCTGGCTGGCCGACGAGATCGGCACCGACCAGTGGGAGCTGCAGCGCGACATCACGCGCGTGTTCGACCCGCTCGGCATCCTGAACCCGGGCAAGGTGTTCGCACCGTGACCGGCCGGCTCATCCACGTGAGCGCCGCCGTGATCACGGATGCCGCGGGCCGCGTGCTCGTCGTGCGCAAGCGCGGCACGTCGGTGTTCATGCAGCCCGGCGGCAAGCCCGAGCCCGGCGAGAGCGGCGCCGAGGCCCTCGCGCGCGAGCTGCACGAAGAGGTCGGGCTCGTCGTCGCGCCCGACGCGCTCGAGCCGCTCGGCACGTTCGAGTCCGCCGCCGCGAACGAGCCGGGGCACCGCGTGGTCGCCGAGGCGTTCCGCACGACCGCCGAACCCACGGACCTCGAAGCACGCGCCGAGATCGCGGAGCTGCGGTGGATCACCCCCGCCGACGTCGCATCGATGCGGCTCGCCCCGCTGAGCCTGGACCATCTGCTCGCCCTCGCCTGGCCCTGATCCCCCGCGAGAGCCTCCGCGCTCCCGGACCGTGCACGAAATCGGACGCCGTCGACGACACTCCGGGCAGGAAACCTGCGTGGGCGGCACGTCGCGTGCCACATCCGCCGTTGTGCACACGGCCATCGGCGAAATCGAGACACTCTCGGCGAGGACGACCGTACTCTCGGCGGAAGGGTCTACAGGCCCTGCCACGCGGGCTTGTGCGCGAACGTGTACCGGTAGTAATCGGCCCGGCGCAGCGCTGAGGCCGCCTGCTCGTCGACCACGACGGTGGCGTGCGGATGCAGCTGGATCGCCGACCCGGGAAGGGATGCCGTCACCGGGCCTTCCACCGCACCCCCGACCGCGTCGGCCTTGCCCGCCCCGAAGGCGAGCAGCACGAGGTGTCGCGCGCGCAGGATCGTGCCGAGCCCCTGCGTGATGCAGTGTCGCGGGACGTCCTCGACCGTGTCGAAGAACCGGGCATTGTCTTCGCGCGTCTGCTGCGTGAGCGTCTTCACCCGCGTGAGCGACGCGAACGAGGAACCGGGTTCGTTGAACCCGATGTGACCGTCCGTGCCGATCCCGAGGATCTGCAGATCGACGCCGCCGGCCTCGGCGAGCGCACGCTCGTAGTCCTCTCCGGCGTGCTCGATGCCCTCCAGGGCTCCGTCCGGCACGCGCACGCGCGCCGGGTCGAGACCGAGCGGTTCGACGACCTCGCGCGTGATCACGGAGCGGTAGCTCTCCGGATGGGCGGGGTCGAGCCCGACGTACTCGTCGAGGGCGAAACCGCGCACGCGCGAGACGTCGACGCCCGCGAGGCGCGACGGCAGGGCCTCGTACACCGGCAACGGCGTCGAGCCCGTCGCGAGCCCGAGCACGGCATCCGACCTCGCCCGCACGAGACGGGCGATCTCGTCCGCGACGAGCGCCCCCGCCTCCGCCGCGTCGGCGACGATCACGACCTCAGCCATGCGCGAGCGCCCCGTCCTGCACGGCACCGACGAGCGCCGCGCCGAGCGCCGCCGCCGGTGACCCCGGAGGCAGCAGCTCGACGCGCTCGTCGAGGCGGAGCGAGCGCATGAACGGCGAGGCGTCGGCGCTCGCGGCGAGCTCGGTCGCGACGTCCGACATGAGCCGCGCGCCGAGGGCCGAGAGTCCGCCGCCGAGCACGACGACGTCGACGTCCGCGGTCAGCACGAGCACGCGGACGGCGGCGGCGACCCCGCGCGCGAGTCCCGCCCGCAGCTCCTGCGCACGCGGATCGCCGGCGTCCGCGGCGTCGAAGACGTCGCGCACCGGCAGGGCGCCGGGCCGCCCCCAGCGCTCCGCGATCGCGCCGCCGCCGGCGAGCGCCTCGATGCAGCCGCGCTGACCGCAGCGACAGAGCGGGCCGCTCGGGTCGATCGAGATGTGCCCGACCTCGCCCGCGGTGCCGCGCGCGCCGCGCCACAGTCCGCCGTCCGCGACGACGCCCGCCGCGACGCCCGTTCCGAGGTTCAGGTACGCCATCGAAGCGGAATCCGATGACCCGGCAAGCGGCCTCGCACCGCGCGGGACCGGGGCGCGCAGCGCGTAGGCGCCGAACGCCGCGGCCTTCACGTCGTTCTCGACCCGGACCGGCAGCCCGAGCGCGGGGCCGACCGCCTCAGCGAGATCGAGCTCTGCGACCCCGAGGTTCACGGCGTGGACGACGCGGGTCGTGCCCGGAACGACCTGCCCCGGGATGCCGATGCCGACGCCGTCGATGTGGCCGTGATCGGCCGCTTCGACGCCGAGCCGGCGGACGGCCTCGAGGACGGTCCGGATGACGGCATCCGCCCCCCAGCCGGTCGCGAGTCGCAGCCGCGCGACGATCGTGCCGGCGGAGTCGACCGCGACGGCATCCGTCTTCGTGCCCCCGATGTCGAGCCCGGCCCTCATCGCCCCGTCTCCCTGCGGAAGGCGGTGGTGGATCGCGCGCGCATCAGCCCTTGACCGCCCCGGCGACCAGGCCCCCGGTCATGCGGCCCTGCACGATGAGGAAGAAGATCACGACGGGGATCGCGATGAGCGTCGACCCCGCCATCACGGCGCCCCAGTTGACCGATCCCGAGACGGAGGAGGACTGGAAGGCGTTGAGCCACGTCGGCAGGGTCAGGTTGTAGCCCTTCATCAGCAGCAGCGCCATCGTGAACTCGTTCCACGACTGGATGAAGGCGAAGATGCCGGTCGCGACGAGGCCGGGAGCGAGCAGCGGGAAGGTCACCTTCCAGAACGCCTGCGACTTCGTGCATCCGTCGATCATCGCCGCTTCTTCGAGATCGGCCGGGACGCCGGCCACGAATCCGCGCAGCGTCCAGATCGTGAAGGGGATCACGGCGGCGAGGTAGACGATGCCGAGGCCCACGAGGGTGTTGATGAGGCGCCAGTCGTCGATCATCCCGTAGATCGTGAACATCATCGCTTCGCCCGGGATCATCTGCACGACGAGCACCGAGACGATGAACGCGCGGCGTCCCTTGAAGTGGAAGCGGGCGACCGCGATCGAGGCGAGGAAGGCGAAGAGGAGGGTGGCGACGAGGACGCCGAGCGTCACGCTCACCGACGTGGCCAGTGCGTGCGGGAAGTCGGTCTGACCCTGAGCCGCCTCGCGCGTCCATGCGGTGACGTAGTTCTGGATCGTGAACGACCACGGGAAGAAGCTCGGGTCGCGGCTGATGATCTGGTCGTTCGGGGTGAACGACATGTTCACCATCCAGTAGACCGGGAACACCGACATCGCGAAGACGATCGCGGCGGCGATGTTGAGCAGCGTGCGGGTGAGGACGCGCTTGCCGGAGGGCCGGCGCGCCTCGATCGAGCGCTTCTTCGGAGCGACCGGCTCGCCGCCCTCGCCGAGGACCTCCTCGACGCCGATCGTGCCGAGCTGGGTGCCGGCGTTGATCTGGGTGCTCACAGCTCCTCCTCCTTGAGCGTGCTGCGCACGTACCCCCACGAGAGGGTCAGCAGCAGGATGACCATGACGACGCCGATCGCGGCGGTGGTGCCGAATTCGCCGATGCCCTGGCGGAACAGGTACGTGCCGAGCACGTTCGTCTCCGCGGCGATGCCGCCGCGGCTCTGCAGCGCGTACACCTGGGTGAAGATGCGCAGGTTCCAGATGATCTGCAGCACGAGCACGACGGTCAGGACGCTCCGCAGGTACGGGAACACGATGAGGCCGAAGCGCTTGAGGCCGGTCGCGCCGTCGAGGGATGCCGCTTCGAGCACTTCCCCGGGCACCTGGCCGAGCGCGGCGTAGGTCGTGAACGCGACGAACGGCACCGACTGCCACACGATGATGATCGTGAGCACGAAGAAGAACGACCAGGGGTTGAGCAGCCAGGAGTGGTTCGTCCAGTCGCTCGTGCCGGTGAGGGCGTTGAGCGCCCAGTTGACCACGCCGTACTGCGTGTCGAAGATCCAGCCCCACACGACCGTCGCCGTCAGCGGAGGCATGGCCCACGCGAGCAGGAGTCCCACCGACACGACGATGCGCCAGGCGCGGCTGAGGCGCGTCATCAGGACGGCGACCAGGATGCCGAGCAGCATGTTCAGCACCGTGAGCACGATCATCAGACCCAGGCTGCGCATGAGCACGGCCGGGAAGTCGGACTCGGAGAAGAGCGCGACGTAGTTCTCGAACCAGACGAAGTTCGGAAGGGTGCCGAGCACCTTGTTCTTGACCGTGTAGTCGGTGAACGACTGGATCACCATCAGGACGGCCGGGTAGCCGACCATCACACCGAGGATGATGAGCGACGGCCCGAGCAGGGCCCAGGCGCCGCGGGCTTCGCGGCGGGCCCGGAGGCGCTCGCGTGAGACGGGCGGGCGGGGGGCGGGGCGTCCGGTCGTCGTCGGCCGGACCGCTGTCGCGGTGTCGCTCATGTCGTCTCCTCTCTGAGAGGTCTTGCGGACAAGCCGGAGGGGTCCAGGTCGTGACCCGGACCCCTCCAGGTGTACTACTTGTTGAGGATCGCCTCGATGGCCGTGTCGAGCTCGGCCGCGATCGCGGCGACGTCGCCGCCCTGCGCGATCTTGACGAGCGCGTCCGGGATGATCTGCGCGGCCTCGACCTCGGCCCAGTTCGGGCTCGTGGGCGTGAACTTCGAGTTCGCGAGCGCCTCGGCCTGCGCCTTGGCGATCGGCGTGTCGGGCAGGAACTCCGCCGCCGACTTGATGCCCGGGGTGAGCCCCTGCTCGGCGAGCAGCTTCTGGTAGCCCTCGGAGAGCATGATCGTCAGCGCCGCCTCGGCCATCTCCGGCGCGTCGCTCTTGGTCGCGACCGCGACGTTCGAGCCTCCCGCGAAGATCGGCGCGGTCTCGCCGGCCTCGAGCCCGGGCAGCGCGAACGCGCCGAGGTCCGAGCCGTACGTGTCGGGGCAGCCCTCGGAGACCTCTTCACCCGCGGCCTCGTCGCCCCACGGCCATGCGCCGGTGATGTTGCCGGCGGCCCAGGCGGGGCTGGAGAGGAAGCCGACCTCGCCCGCGCAGAAGTCGATGTTGCCGAGGCGCTCGTTGCCGTCCACCGGTGCGACCGACGCGTTCAGGTAGACGTCCTGCAGCTGCTCGAGGCCTTCGAGGCTCTCGTCGCTGGAGAACTGCGCGTCCCACTCGTCGCCGTCCTGCACCGCGATCTCACCGCCGTGGGCCCAGATGTAGGGAAGGGCGTTGTACCAGTCCTTGCCGGGCGCGTAGATGCCCGAGACGGTGTCGGTCTTGAGCGCCTTGCCCATCTCGACGTACTCGTCGAGCGTCGTGGGCAGGGTGTCGCCGACGATCTGCGGCGTGTAGAACACGATGCGTCCACCCGCGTAATAGGGAGCGGCGTACAGGGCGCCGTCGTAGGTGCCGGCATCCACCAGTCCCGCGAGCAGGTCGTCGCCGCCCAGGTCCTCCTGGATGTCGCTGATGTCGAGGAACAGGCCGGCGTCGGCGAAGCCGAGCGCCTGCGTGTTGCCGACCTCGACGACGTCGGGGGCGTCGTTCGACGACAGCGCGGCCGTGTAGGTGTCCGAGACGTCGGCCCAGGTCTTCTCCTCGACGGTGAGGGTCCAGCCTTCGTTCTCGTCCTCGAACGTCTCCTTCAGGTAGTCCCGAGCGGTCTGCGGCGTGTCGGCACCGACCAGCCACACCGTCAGGTCGCCGGTCTCCGGCTCGGCCGGGGCGCCGCCGCTGCCGCCCGCGCAGCCGGCGAGCACGACCGCCGAAGCGCCGGCGAGCGCGAGAGCTCCGAGCTTCGTGTTCATGGTGTCTTCCTTCGTGTTTCTCTTGGGTGATTCCGGTGGCCGGGTGACCTGTCCGGGGGGATCTCTTGCTTCTTCGGGTTGCCCGGTGCACGGGCGGGTGGGGGTACGGGAGGGGTCAGGAGACCCCGAGCTGGCCCGACAGGACCATGACGGCGGCGCCGCGCAGGACGATGTCCCGACCCTGCTCGGTCATGCGCACGCGGACGCCGTCGTGGAACTCGGCGAGCGTGCGCGCGCGGAGGGTCTCGACGGTCGCCTGCGACAGGGGTCCGTCCAGAAGCTCGGGCGGCCCCGACAGCACGACCTCCGACACGTCGAGCACGCCGACGATGGGGGCGAGCGCGATGCCGAGGCGCTCCCCCGCGTCGCGCAGCACGCCCTCGCGGGCGTCGTCGTCGGATGCCGCGGCGAGCCGCGCCGTGAGTGCGGGCACCGCGAGCCACGCTTCCAGGCAGCCGACCTTGCCGCAGACGCAGAGCGGGCCGCCGTCGGTTCCGACGGTGACGTGCCCGATCTCACCGGCGGCGAAGTGCGCGCCGCGCATGGGCTGACCCGAGGCGAGCAGGCCCGAGCCGACACCGCGGCCGACCTTGACGAGCAGCACGTCGTCGCCCGCGCCGCCGAACGTGTACTCCGCAAGCACGGCGGCATTGGCGTCGTTCGCGACGAGCACGGGCAGACCGAGCGCATCCTGCAGCGCGCCCTCGAGGTCGAAACCGACCCACCGGAGGTTCGGGGCGCTCAGGATGACGCCGTCGTCGTCGATGATGCCGGGGGTTCCCACGCCGATGCCGAGAACAGGGGCGTGCGCGTCGCCCACGAGGTCGCGGGCGAGCTGGACGACCGCGCCGACGACGTCGCCGTCGGTCACGACGGGCACCTCGCGGCGCGCGACGATGTCGCCGTCGAGCGTGAGGACGGCGCCGATGAACGAGTCACTGCCCGAGAGGTCGATGCCGACGATGCGGTGGCCCGCCCGGTCGAGGTCGACGAGGATGGCCGGTTTGCCCGGACCGGATGCCTCGCGGACGCCCATCTCGGCGACGAAGCCGTCGGCGATGAGCTCGGAGACGAGGTCGGAGATCGTGACGCGCGTGAGCCCGGTCTCCCGGGAGAGGTCGGCGCGGCTCATCGCGCCCTGGTGGAAGAGCGTCTGCAGCAGGAGCGAGCGGTTGTGACCGCGGGCGTGCTCGGGAAGCACCTTGCCGCCCTGGCGCAGCGCGCGTCCCGAGCCGAATGCGCGTCCGCTCGTGGCCACGTGGGGCTGCGGGGACTCGATCGTGGACGAGCCGCGGGGCGCTTCCGGTGCTGACATGTTTGTTAGTACACCTTACGAACATTCATTGCGCAAGGGTGGAAGACAATTTGGACGGGGTGTTTACAAAACCGTTACATTCGTGAGTATTCCGTGAGAGTGCGTTCCCGGGGCCCTCCTCGACCGGGCGGAGCGCGTCACCCCGACATATGGTGGACGGATGCAGCAAGCCATGTCGCCGCACACATTCCGACGCTCGTCCGCGGCGCGCACGCTTGCCGTGCTGAGCCTCGCCGCCGCCACCGCGTTCGGACTGGCCGCCTGCACGGGCTCCCCCACGGATCCAGCATCCACCTCCGCCGCGCAGAGCAGCGACGAGCCCGGAGACGCCGGCCAGTCCACAGCCGACGCGTGCGCGCTGATCGCGGAGAGCATCCAGGACGCGACCGCGGAGTTCGAGGGCATCGCCACCGCCGACCCGGCGGCGGTGGTCGACGCGATGGGATCCGCTGCGGAGCGGCTCTCGGACACCGCGACCCAGGTCACCAACGACGAGGTCGCGGCCGTGCTGCCGGGTGTGCAGGCGATGTTCGCCGAGGTCGCCGAGGTCATGGACGCCATCGCCCGAGGCGATGTGACGAAGGTCGATGATCTGTCGCAGCTCGCCACGGAATTCCAGGAGACCAGCGACGCCTTCCAGGAGGTCTGCGCCGCCTGACCCACGAGCTCTGACCCGGGGACCCGACCCCTCATCGATCGCGGACGGCGGGGATGCCGCATCCGTGATCGTTCCGTTGTCCGTGCCCGCGCGCGCGTCCCGTACGATTGGGGGACGTGTTCACAGCCGGGGGGGTGACGGCATGACGGATCTGGCCACGAGGCCCGGCGCCGACGAGGCGCCGATCGAGGGCGCCGTCGACGCGCCCGCAGACGGGGTCACGACCTCGCCGGCGGACGGCCAGGGGACGACTCCCCCGGTGGCCTGGGCTCCGGCCGAACCCGCACCGCGCAAGCGCCGGCTCGCCCTGTGGCTCGGCATCCCCGCGGCGGCAGCCGTCGTCGCGCTCGTCGCGTCCTCGCTCGTCCTGATCGCGCCCGGCACGTCCGTGGCGGGCGTCTCCGTCGGCGGGATGACCCCCGGGGCCGCGGCCGACGCGCTGCAGAGCCAGCTCGCCCGCACCACGGTCGTCCTGGTCGGCGCGGACGGCGATCCCGAAGTGACCGGCGCGGACCTCGGCGCCACGCTCGATGCCCGTGCGCTCGCCGAGCGGGCCTTCTCCGAGCACCCGATGTGGAACGTCACGAGCTGGTTCGCCGATCCCGCGAGCGCTGCGGTCCGCCTCGACGCGGCCGCCGCCACCGCGGTCCTCCTCGAGACGGCTCCCGAGCTCTTCGTCGAGCCGGTCGACGCCACGATCGCGTTCGACGCGGCATCCGCGAGCTACGTCGCGACCCCCGACGTCCCCGGCACGGGCATCGACGTCGAGGCCGTGCGTCTGGCCCTGCAGTCCGCGCTCGCGGCGGGCGAGACCCGCGTCGAATTCGACGCGACCCCGGTGGTCGTACCGGCGATCACCAGCACCACTGCCGCGGAGGAGAGCGTCGCCGCCCTCAACGGCATGCTCGACACCGCCGGCTTCTACGTGGGCGAGGAGCGCACCGTTCCGGTCGACCGCGCGGTCGCGGCGTCGTGGCTGTCGGTCGCGCCGACGGGTGACGGGACTTTCGAGATCACGGCCGATGCGGCGGCGATCCAGCCGATGGTCGACGGACTCGCGCCCCTGGTGAACCGCGCCGCCGAAGACGGCAAGGTCATCACGAACTCGAGCGGCCGCGTGCTGCGTGAGGAGGCGACGGGAATCTCGGGTCGCGAACTCGGGGACACCTCGAGTGTCGCATCCGACTACGCCGCGCAGCTCGCGCAGGGCAACGCCGTGTTCTCGCTCCCGGTGACCGAGGTCGCGCCGGTCATCACGACGCTGGCGCGCACGATCGAGGTCGACCTCGGCGATCAGCGCGCGTACCTGTACGAGAACGGCAACCTCGTCAACTCGTACCAGATCTCCTCGGGCCTCTCGGACTCCCCGACGCCGCAGGGCCGCTTCACCGTGAACGGCTACTCACGCCAGCAGAGCATGGGCTGTTTCGAGGGCGCGCCGTACTGCGTGCGCGATGTGCCGTGGGTCACGTGGTTCGCCCCTGACATCGGCTTCCACGGCGCCTCGAGCCTCCGCTCGTCGCTCGGCTACCCGCAGAGCCACGGCTGCGTCAACATGTGGGACGACAGCGCACGCATCGTCTACGAGTGGACCGCGATCGGCACCGAGGTCTGGGTCCACGCCTAGCCCGGATCCGGGCTGATGCTGTAGGGATTTTTTTGAAATGTCCATTTCGCGGATGAAATGTCCACGCGATGTCC
>CAYOQY010000089.1:0-10632 GCA_964406225.1 uncultured Microbacterium sp. | reverse complement strand
AGATCTGGCCGTCGGTGATCGAGATCACGTTGGTCGGGATGTACGCCGACACGTCGTTGGCCTTCGTCTCGATGATCGGCAGACCGGTCATCGAGCCCGCGCCGAGCTCGTCGGAGAGCTTCGCGCAGCGCTCGAGCAGACGGGAGTGCAGGTAGAAGACGTCACCGGGGTACGCCTCGCGGCCCGGCGGGCGACGCAGCAGGAGCGACACCGCACGGTAGGCCTCGGCCTGCTTGGTCAGGTCGTCGAAGATGATCAGGACGTGCTTGCCCTCGTACATCCAGTGCTGGCCGATCGCCGAGCCGGTGTAGGGGGCGAGGTACTTGAAGCCCGCGGGGTCCGAGGCGGGAGCGGCGACGATCGTCGTGTACTCCATCGCGCCGGCGTCCTCGAGCGCACCCTTCACGGAGGCGATCGTGGAGCCCTTCTGTCCGATCGCGACGTAGATGCAGCGGACCTGCTTGTCGACGTCGCCGGACTCCCAGTTGCTCTTCTGGTTGATGATCGTGTCGATCGCGATCGCGGTCTTGCCGGTCTGGCGGTCGCCGATGATGAGCTGGCGCTGTCCGCGGCCGACCGGGATCATGGCGTCGATCGCCTTGATGCCCGTCTGCATGGGCTCGTGCACGCTCTTGCGCTGCATGACGCCCGGCGCCTGCAGCTCGAGCGCGCGGCGACCGACGGTCGCGACCGGGCCGAGGCCGTCGATCGGGTTGCCGAGCGGGTCGACGACGCGGCCCAGGTAGCCGTCACCGACGGCGACCGAGAGGACCTCACCGGTGCGGCGGACTTCCTGGCCGGCCTCGATGCCCGAGAACTCGCCCAGGACGACGACGCCGACTTCGTGCTCGTCGAGGTTCAGTGCGAGGCCCGAGGTGCCGTCCGCGAACGTCACGAGCTCGTTGGCCATGACGCCCGGGAGTCCCTCGAGGTGTGCGATGCCGTCGGCCGCGTCGACGACGGTGCCGACTTCGGTTGCTGCGGCGCCCGCGGGCTCGTACGCGGCGGCGAAGTCCTTCAGCGCGTCACGGATGACGTCGGGGCTGATCGTTAGTTCTGCCATTGTGTTCCTTCGTTTCGTGGGGCCTGGGGCCCCGAAGCTTCCGCCCGGGCGGGAAATCTCGTGTCTAGCCCGCGAGCCGCTGGCGCAGGTCGCTGAGGCGCGCCGCGACGCTCGCGTCGATCACGTCGTCGGCGATCTGCACGCGCAGGCCTCCCACGACGCTGGGGTCGATGATCGAGTTGAGACCGACCTTCTTGCCGTACTTGCGGGTCAGCACCGCGCTGAGGCGCTCGGCCTGGTCGGCCTTGAGCGGCGCGGCGGTGACCACGGTCGCGACGATGCTGCCGCGCTGGTCGGCGACGAGGTCCATCGCGCGCGAGATGATGTCGCGGACGCGACGCTCGCGGGGCTGCTGCACCAGAGAGGAGACGATCAGGATCGTCGCCTCGCTCGCGCGGCCGCGGAGCAGCGTCTCGATGAGCGCACCCTTGGCCGAATCGTCGCCGAGTCGGCTGCCGAGCGCGAGCTCGACCTCGGGGTTCGCGGCGATCAGACGCAGGGTGCTGAACAGCTCACCGTCCACGTCGGTCGTCGGTGCGGCGATCGAAGCCGCACGGATCGCGAGCTCCTCGATGCCATCGACGAGCTGATCCGCGGTGGACCAGCGCTGCTCGACCGCCGTCGTCAGCAGCGAGACCGCCGTCGGACCGAACGTCCGACCGAACACGTCGGCGACGACACGCGACCGTGCAGCGGGAGCCGCCGCGGGGTCGGCGAGCGCACCGCTCAGCTGCGGCGAGTCGCCCACGATCCGCGCCGCGGCGAAGAGCTCACGGGCGGTGTCGAGGTCGACGGACGACACGGCGCCCAGCGCCGTCTTCGTCGCCGCCAGGGCCTGAGTGGTTGCGCTGCCCACTAGCTCTTCGCCTTCTCGGAGGCCTCGAGCTCGGCGAGGAAGCGGTCGACCACAGCCTGCGCCTTCGCGTCCTCGGAGAGCGTCTCGCCGATGACGCCGCCGGCGAGGTCGAGTGCGAGCGTGCCGACGTCGGACTTCAGCGAAGCCAGAGCGGACAGGCGCTCCATCTCGATCTGCGCCTTGGCGTTCGCGGTGATGCGGGCGGCCTCGGAAGCCGCCTGCTCGCGCATCTCGGCGACGATCGCGGAGCCGTCCGCGCGGGCCTGCTCACGAATGCGACCGGCCTCGGCGCGCGCGTCGGCGAGCTGGGCGGTGTACTTCTCGAGTGCGGCCTGCGCTTCGGCCTGCGCCGTCTCGGCGGACTTGATGCTGCCCTCGATGGCCTCGCTGCGCGCGTCGAGCAGCTCGTTGAGGCGCGGCAGGATCTTCCACACGAAGAGCGCGAGGATGACGAGGAACGCCAACGTGCCCCAGAGCAGATCGGGCCAAGTGGGGAGAAGCGGGTTGATCTCCCCTTCGTGGCCTTCGGCGAATGCGGTGAGCATTCGGACTCCTTCGGTCGACAACGGGTGGTTACGGCGCGGGGAACGGGATGAAGGCGACGGCGATCGCGATGAACGCGAGCGCCTCGGTCAGTGCGATACCGAGGAACATGAGGCCGCTGAGGCGACCCTGGAGCTCGGGCTGACGCGCGACCGATTCGATGGTCTTGCCGACGATGATGCCGACGCCGATACCGGAACCGATAGCGGCGAGGCCGAAGGCGAGGGGTGCGAGCTGTCCGACGACGTTCACAGGTGTTTCCTTTCGAAGGGGTGGATGGTCTTTGCCGAGGACGGGTCAGTGTCCGTCGGCGATCGCCATCTGGATGTAGATGGCGGTGAGGATCGTGAAGACGTATGCCTGGAGCACGGCGACGAACAGCTCCAGCACCGTGAAGGCGATGCCGAAGGCGAACGTGCCGATGCCGAGGATGCCGATGAAGTTGCCGCTGGCGAGCACGGTGAAGAAGAAGAAGTGCGTCGCGTAGAAGCAGAGCACCAGGAGCATGTGCCCGGCGACCATGTTCATCAGGAGTCGGAGGGCCAGCGTGATCGGGCGCAGGATGAACGTCGAGAGGAACTCGAGCGGGATCAGCAGGAAGTGCAGCGGCCACGGCACGCCCGGGATGATGAGGGCGTTCTTGAGGTAGCCGAACGAGTGCTTGCGGAAGCCGGCGTAGACGAACATCACGTACGCGATGACCGCGAGGATCAGCGGCAGGCCCACGACCGCGGTGCTCGCGATCTGCAGACCCGGGATGATGCCCGTCAGGTTCATTCCGATGATGAGGAAGAAGAAGGTCATCAGGATCGGCAGGAACCGCTTGCCGTCCTTCTCGCCGAGCGTGTCGTACACGATCGAGTTGCGGACGAAGCCCAGCATGTACTCGAGCGCGGCCTGACCGCGAGTCGGGATGAGCTTCATCCGACGTGTGCCGAGCCAGAGCCAGATGACGAGGGCGAACACGACCAGGAGGCGGATCAGCATGACCCGGTTCAGCTCGAAGGGCGTTCCTGCGAAGAGCAGGGCCTCCGGGACGAACTCGCTGATCGAGGGGCCTTTGAATCCACCGTCTGATTCGTCGGCCATCACGGGCGTCATTGCGGGAAGGAGCATTGCGGTAATCAGGAGATTCTCCGGCGTCGGGCGTCCGAGACGTGGCGATCAGGGGGAGCGTATGCCCCCAGCCTAGCAAAACTCGCAGGCGTCGGAGGACACGGGCGAGCCCAGCGTAGCGTCCTGGAACGGCGGGATGGGAAGGGTCAGCGGACCTCGTCGGGACGCTCGTCCTCGACGGTCTGCGGGAGCTCGACGTCGTCGCCGACGTAGGGCACACGGGCGCGCTGGAAGGCGACCACGTCGAACGCGAGCGAGCCGACCACCGCGATGATCACCGTCACGAAGAACACCGTCGGATCGAGCCACGGCTGGGCGCGCAGCCAGATCGACAGCACGACGAACAGCACGAGCTTGAGCAGCCACGATCCGAGCACGATGCCGAAGAAGATCGGCGACCCGGGGTCGTCGCGCGTCGCGCGGATCGCGACCTGGATGCTGACGGCCGTGAGGGCGAGGAACATGAGCCACATGGCCGCACCGAGCAGCCCGCTCACCATGCCCGGGATGCCGGAGACGAGGTAGCCGACCACCGCTCCCCCGACACCGAGGATCGCGATCGCGATCGCCGGCCATTTCAGGCTCGAGAGCACATGGAAACTGCGGGGCGTTGTCTGGGCACTCATCGAGCGGCCTCCAGGATCGAGTCGTCGTCGCGCGGGGGTGCGACGTCGGCGGACGGGCTCCGCCGGGCGGGCATGAGGGTGACGGTCAGGCACGCGGCTGCACCGACGACGCCGAACACGACGCCGATCGCGTACTGACCGGGCCAGTCCTCGCGCGCGCCGATGTACATCAGCAGCACGGCGAGGCTGAAGACCGCCGTCCAGGCGTAGAAGATCAGCACGGCATCGCGATCGGAGTGCCCCATGTCCAGCATCCGGTGATGGAGGTGCTTGCGGTCGGGTGAGAACGGGGACTTGCCCGCCCCCATCCGGCGGACGACGGCCAGACCGAAATCGAGCAGCGGCAGGAGCACGATGATGATCGGCAGGATGATCGGGATGAACGCGCCGAGCAGCTGCGAGCGGCCGAACCCCTCGGGGTCGAGCGTCGCGGGGTTGAGCTGGCCCGTGATGGCGATCGCCGAGCAGGCCATCAGGAGCCCGAGCATCAGCGCGCCCGAGTCGCCCATGAACAGCTTCGCGGGACTCCAGTTCAGCGGGAGGAAGCCGATGCACGCGCCGATGAGCACTGCAGCGATGAACGACGCGAGGTTGAAGTACGTGCTCGCCCCGGTGTCGCGGACGAGGATGTAGGAGTAGGCGAAGAACACGCCGTTCGCGATGAGGCACACCCCCGCGACGAGTCCGTCGAGTCCGTCGATGAAGTTGACGGCGTTCATGACGACCACGATCGAGAACACCGTGAGTGTGAAGCTCACCCAGCTCGACCACAGCGAGATGCCGCCGATCGGCAGTGCGAAGATCTGCAGCTGCCCGAACCACGCGATGATGCCCGCGGCGAGGAACTGCGCCCCGAGCTTGATCATCCAGTCGAGGTCCCACAGGTCGTCCGCGACGCCCACGACGACGATGAGCAGCGTCGCGCCGAGGATCGCGTAGACCGGGGCGGGATCGACCCAGAAGATCGCGAAATACGGATGCTGCGACGACACCGCGAACGCGGCCACGACGCCCAGGAACATCGCCACACCGCCCAGACGCGGTGTCGGCGTCTTGTGGACGTCGCGCTCGCGGATGCCGGGATACAGCTTGTACTTCAGACTCAGTCGCCAGACCGCCCACGACAGCGACAGGGTGACGGCCGCCGTCAGGAGGATCGTGAAGACGTATTGCTTCACGCAGGGCCCGTCGAGGCGTCGGGTGACGAGGCGGGGACGGCGTCGGGTGACGAGGCGGGGACGGCGTCGGATGCCGCGACCGGGGTCGGAGCGGCACCCTGGGCCTGCTCCGCATCGGGGTCGGGCTCGAGCAGATCGCCGAGGACCTCGCGCAGCGCGGAACGCTCCACCGCGCCTTCGCGCAGGACGCGCACGAGTGGCGCGGCACCGCCCACGAGGCTCGTCGCATCGATGATCGTCGAGGCGATGCCGGTCGCCGAGGGCCCGCCGTCCAGGTAGACCTCGACGCTGTCGCCGAGCATGTCGCGGGCGTCGGAAGCCATGATCGCGGCGGCCTTGCCCGTGAGGTTCGCGCTCGAGACGGCCAGCGGGCCGGTCTCCTCGAGCAGCTCGAGGGCGAGGTTGTGTGCGGGCATGCGCACCGCGACGGTGCCGTGCGTGTCGCCGAGGTCCCACGAGAGCGAGGGCTGGGCGGGCAGCACGATCGTCAGGCCGCCGGGCCAGAACGCCTCGACGAGCCGCTCGACGGGCTCGGGCACGTCGGCCACGAGCGCCCGGAGCGTCGCGACGCCCGCGACGAGCACCGGCGGTGGCGACTGCCGACCCCGGCCCTTCGCATCGAGCAGGCGCTGCACCGCCTTCGCGCTGAACGCGTCGGCGGCGACGCCGTAGACGGTATCGGTGGGCAGCACCACGAGTTCGCCGCGCCCGATGGCCTGGCGCGCCCGGCGCATTCCGGCGAGGAGCTCGGCTTCGTCACGGCAGTCGAATACAGAGGACATGTCGCGCCCAGTCTATTTCAGTGCGGCGGATCGGCCTTCAGTCGGCGGACCGGGTCGGCCGCGGTCGCCCGGCGAGGAAACGTCTACGTCAGGGGTGGATCGCGGTCGTCGCCCTGTCGCGCATCGTCAGGTCGGGGTGCGTCGACGCGGCGCGCCAGCCGTCCGCGCTCAGAAGCTCGCGGATCGCCTCGCCCTGCCACTCGCCGTGCTCGATCACGATCACGCCCCCCGGGTGCGCGAGCCGCAGCCCGACCCGGCTCACGACCCGCACGACGTCCAGGCCGTCCGCTCCCCCGTACAGCGCAGCGGGCGGATCGAAGAACCGCACTTCCGGATCGCGCGGGATCGCGGCATCCGGAACGTACGGCGGGTTGGACACCACGACCGAGACCCGGCCGTCGAGCTCGGGGAACGCCCGCTCCAGGTCGATGAACGCCGGCTGCGCGTTGTCGGCGCCGATGCGGGCGAAGTTCTCCTTGGTCCAGACGAAGGCGTCCACCGAGTTCTCCGCCGCGAACACCCGCGCGTGCGGCACCTCGGTCGCCAGCGCGAGCGCGATCGCCCCACTGCCGGTTCCGAGGTCGACGGCGATCGGCTCTTCGGATGCCGACGCCGCGAGCGCGTCGATCGCGAGCTGGGCGACCGCCTCGGTCTCGGGCCTCGGGACGAACACGCCGGGTCCCACCGCGAGTTCGAGGTGCCGGAAGGGCGCGGATCCGGTGAGGTGCTGCAGCGGCTCGCGTGTCGCGCGGCGGGAGATGAGGTCGTCGAGGCGCGCGACATCGTCGGACGCGAGTTCGTCTCCGCGGACGGCCGCGGCCTGGACACCGCCGCGTCCGATTCCGAGCACGTGGCCGGCGAGGAGCTCCGCGTCCACCTGCGGGTCCGGCACACCCGCACGGGCGAGTCGGTCGGCGGCGGCGCGCAGGGCGTCGCCGAGCCGGGTCGACGACGGGCGGAGGTCGGGCGCGTGGGACTGGTCAGACATGAGCGGCACCCAGCATATGTCGGCCCGCCGAGGACGCCGGCTCGCGCGCACGGCCACGCGGAGTCGCCTCGGCTGTCACACAAGGACTCACACGGCGCGGCTCGCTTAGGCTTGTCCCGCACCCGACGACCTCGCGAAAGGCCTGACATGCCCGGTATCCACCCCGACATCACCTCCGCTTTCGGAAACACCCCGCTCGTGCGCCTCAACCGCGTCGCGGAAGGCGTCGAGGGAAACATCCTGGCGAAGCTCGAGTTCTACAACCCGGCATCCAGCGTGAAGGACCGTCTGGGCATCGCGATCGTGGATGCTGCGGAGGCGTCGGGTCTGCTCAAGCCGGGCGGGACGATCGTGGAGGCCACGAGCGGCAACACCGGCATCGCGCTCGCGATGGTCGGCGCGGCGCGCGGCTATCGCGTCGTGCTCGCGATGCCGTCCTCGATGTCGATCGAGCGCCGCCTGCTGCTGAAGGCGTACGGCGCCGAGCTCGTGCTCACCGACCCCTCGGGCGGCATGAAGGGCGCGGTCGCGAAGGCCGAGGAGCTCGTCGCCGAGATCCCGGGCGCGGTGCTCGCCCGTCAGTTCGAGAATGAGGCCAACCCCGCGATCCACCGCAAGACGACCGCGGAGGAGATCATCCGCGACACCGACGGCAAGGTCGACTACTTCGTCGCCGGCATCGGCACGGGCGGCACGATCACCGGCGTCGGTCAGGTGCTCAAGGAGCGCGTCCCCGGCGCGAAGGTCATCGCCGTCGAGCCCGCCGACTCCCCGCTGCTGACGAAGGGCACGCCCGGCCCCCACAAGATCCAGGGCATCGGCCCGAACTTCGTCCCCGCGATCCTCGACCAGAGCGTGATCGACGAGGTCATCGACGTCGAGTTCGACGACGCGATCGCGACCGCGCGCGCGGTCGGCACCAAGGACGGCATCCTCGTCGGCATCTCGTCGGGTGCCGCCGTGTGGGCCGCGCTGCAGATCGCCGCACGACCCGAGGCCGCGGGCAAGAACATCGTCGTGATCATCCCGTCGTTCGGCGAGCGCTACCTCTCCACCGCGCTCTACGAAGACCTCCGCGAGGACTGAGCTCTCCCTCCGAGAAAGGCGATCCGTGCCCGGGATCCACCCCGACATCACCTCCGCGTTCGGCGAGACGCCGCTCGTGCGGCTCAACGCGCTCACCGAGGGGCTCGGTGCGGAGGTCGTGGCGAAGCTCGAGTTCTACAACCCGGGCGCGAGCGTGAAATGCCGCCTCGGCATCGCGCTCATCGACGCCGCCGAGGCGTCGGGAGCACTCCGGCCGGGCGGCACGATCGTCGAATCGACCAGCGGCAACACCGGCATCGCCCTCGCACTCACCGGCGCGGCGCGCGGCTACCGCGTGATCCTCACGATGCCGGCATCCATGTCGAAGGAGCGGCGCACGCTGCTGAAGGCGTACGGCGCCGAACTCGTGCTGACGAATCCGTACAAGGGGATGACAGAAGCCGTGGCGACGGCCGAGCGCATCGCCGCGGAGACACCTGGGGCCGTCCTCGCGCACCAGTTCGAGAGTCCGGCGAACGCCGAGATCCACCGTCGGACGACCGCGGAGGAGATCTGGCGCGATACGGACGGCCGAGTGGACTACTTCGTCGCGGGGTCCGGCACGGGCGGCACGATCACCGGCGTCGGCACGGTGCTGAAGCAGCGCAATCCGGACGTGAACATCGCCCTCGTCGAGCCCAAGGACTCCCCCGTGCTGACCGAGGGTCGCGCGGGCGGGCACCGCATCCAGGGCATCGGTCCGAACTTCGTGCCGGACGTGCTCGACCGCTCCGTCGTGGACGAGATCTTCGACGTCGAGTTCGACGACGCGATCCGCGTGGCCCGGGAGCTCGCCACCCGCGAGGGCATCCTCGCCGGGATGTCGGCGGGCGCGGCCGTGTGGGCGGCCCTGCAGATCGCGGCGCGCCCCGAAGCCGCGGGCAAGCGGATCGTGGTGATCGTGCCCGACGCCGGTGAACGCTACCTGTCGACGGCGCTCTACGAGCATCTGCGCGAAGAAGAGACGGTGACGGCGTGAGCGAACGGATCGGCATCCTCCCCCGTCTGCGGGAGGACCTCGCGGCCGCGAAGCTCCGGGACCCCGCCGCGCGCGGGGGTCTGGAGATCGCCCTCCTCTACCCCGGTCTGCACGCCGTGTGGGCCTACCGCCTCTGGAACGCGCTGTGGCTTCGCCGCGCCCGCTTCGTCGCCCGGCTGGGCTCCCAGGTGACGCGCTGGCTCACCGGGATCGAGATCCACCCCGGCGCCACGATCGGCCGCCGGTTCTTCATCGACCACGGCATGGGCGTCGTGATCGGCGAGACGGCGGAGATCGGCGATGACGTCATGCTGTACCACGGTGTCACGCTCGGCGGCCGGCAGCGCGAGGGCGGCAAGAGGCACCCCACGATCGGCGACGGCGTCGCCGTGGGCGCGGGTGCCAAGGTGCTCGGCCCCATCACGATCGGCGCCGGATCCGTCATCGGCGCGAACGCGGTCGTGACGAGGGACGCTCCGGCCGACAGCATCCTGGTCGGAGTTCCGGCGAAGCCGCGGGTCAAGCGCGAGGGGCTCGACACGCGCGCTCTGCTGACGGTGCCCGACTACAGCATCTGACGCGGCGCCCGCCGACGAGGTGGCGACTCAGCGCCCCTCAGTTCGCCGCCCGACGCTCGTCGACCTTCTTCTTGATGAAGATCATCGGGAGGAACAGCGTCGCGAGCGCCGTGACGAGCCACACGATCACGGGCGCGAGGATCCACGTGAGCAGCAGCGGCTCGCCGATCGTGATGCCCGCCTGAGGGATCAGCACGACGACGATGAGCGCGATCAGGGTCGAGAAGATGCCGATGCCGCCCAGGAGCGCGGGCGCGTTGCGGCGTGCGACCGTGGCGATCCACGGCGTGAGGATGCTCTGCAGCACCGCGAAGATCACGATCGCGAGGATGAATCCCCACCAGTCGCTCCAGTCGATGCGGAACCCGGGCAGGATCAGGTCGGCCACGATGAGGCCCACGGCCGCCGAGGCGAGGAAGATGAGGGCTCGCAGGATGATCATGATCATGCGCCGACCCTATCGCCGCCGCACCGGCATCCGGCGCCACACCGCCCGCGCCGTGCCCAGCCGCGCCACGCCCCGCACGCGGCCGCGAGGATTCGAGACTGGTGATGTCGCCGAGACAGGGGCACGAGACGCCCTGCCTCGGCGACAGCCCCTGTCTCGAGGCGCGAAAGAGGCGCAGGCGCCGGGCTCGACGTCGTGGCGGGGTCAGTCCTCGGAGCCGAGGGCGGCCAGACGCTCTTCCTCATCCGCGGCGATGCAGGACTCGATGATCGGGCCGAGGGCGCCGTCCATCACCTGGTCGAGGTTGTACGCCTTGTAGCCGGTGCGGTGGTCCGCGATGCGGTTCTCGGGGAAGTTGTACGTGCGGATGCGCTCGGAGCGGTCCATGC
>CAYOQY010000088.1:0-11178 GCA_964406225.1 uncultured Microbacterium sp. | reverse complement strand
ACGACGATCGTGCCGACCTCGACCTTCTCCTGCCGACCACCGGCGCGCACAACTGCGTAGACCACTTCATACCTGTTTCTTCGGGGAGCGCGCGGCTCCGGATGCCTGGGCAAAGACTCGGTGCGGAGCAGAGATGTCGTCAACGCACCAAAGGAATACTTTACCGGATGCCCCCTCGACAAGCAAAAGCGCCTGCGCCGCGTGTCGGACCCGCGCATAGGATCGGCACGTGGCGATTCTGATCGACGATCCCCGCTGGCCCGCGCACGGCCGGCTGTGGGCGCATCTCGTCAGTGACTCCGATCTGGAGGAGCTGCACGCGTTCGCCGCGGCGAACGGCATCCCCCGCCGCGGGTTCGATCTCGATCATTACGACGTGCCCGACGAGGCGCATGACCGACTCGTCGCGGCCGGTGCGCGTCACGTGGACGGGCACACGCTCGTGCGGGCGCTCATCGCATCGGGACTGCGCGTCAGGGCACGGGAGCGACACGGTCGGTGATCGCTCCCGCGCCTGAGGCGACTCAGTCCTCGGCCGGCGCGTGGCTGACGGGTGTTCCCGTCAGCGCCGCCGTCGTCACGCGACGACGCGACCTGCCCTGACCCGGCGCCTTCGGCTCGGGAAGGGCGCTGAGGACGGAATCCAGCAGAAGGTCCTTCTCGGTGCGCGGCGCCTTGGACGCGGCGTCCTGACGCTTCTTGCGCTGCTTCTTGGGTCGCTCCACCGCAGGCTCCCGTGGGGCCTCCTCCGCGGCGGCGACCGGAGCGGGGGCCTCCGCGGGAGGTGCCCCGGCGACGTCGTCCTCGTGGTGCGAGTGGATCGTGGAGGCGGCGATCTGCGCGAGCGCCGACTTCACGCCCTCCGTGATGACGTGCGTCCCGCCGGCGCCGCCGTTCGAGCTGGGAGTCGAGGTGCGCGGGCGGCGTCCCGGGGGCTGTCCGTTGCCCGCAGGCGAGCGGTGCTTCACGACGGGATCGTGGTGGACGATGACACCGCGGCCGGCGCACACCTCGCACGCTTCGCTGAAGGTCTCGAGCAACCCGAGTCCGAGCTTCTTGCGCGTCATCTGCACGAGGCCGAGCGAGGTGACCTCTGCGACCTGGTGCTTCGTCCGATCGCGGCTCAAGCACTCCACGAGGCGTCGCAGCACGAGATCGCGGTTGGATTCGAGCACCATGTCGATGAAGTCCACGACGATGATGCCGCCGATGTCGCGCAGGCGCAGCTGACGTACGATCTCCTCGGCGGCCTCGAGGTTGTTCTTCGTGACGGTCTCCTCGAGGTTGCCGCCGGAACCCACGAACTTGCCGGTGTTCACGTCGACCACGGTCATCGCCTCGGTGCGGTCGATGACGAGCGAACCACCCGAGGGCAGCCACACCTTGCGGTCGAGCGCCTTCTCGATCTGCTCCGTGACGCGGAAGTCGTCGAAGGGGTCGCCGTCGTCTTCGTAGGCCGAGACGCGGTCGAGCAGGTCGGGCGCGACGCTCTGGAGGTACGCGCTGATGGTCTGATGCGCATCCTCGCCCTGGATGAGCATCTTCGTGAAGTCCTCGTTGAAGACGTCGCGGACGATCTTGACGAGGAGGTCAGGCTCCGAGTGCAGCAGGGCCGGCGCCTGGATCGACTCGACCTGGCGGCTGATGTGCTCCCACTGGGTCGTGAGCCGCTGGACGTCGAGCGTCAGCTGGTCCTCGGTCGCGCCCTCGGCTGCGGTGCGGACGATCACGCCCGACGATTCGGGCAGCACCTCTTTGAGGATTTTCTTGAGGCGTGCGCGCTCGGTGTCGGGGAGCTTGCGCGAGATGCCGTTCATCGCGCCGCCGGGCACGTAGACGAGATAGCGGCCGGGGAGCGAGATCTGGCTCGTCAGTCGAGCGCCCTTGTGGCCGACGGGATCTTTCGTGACCTGCACGAGCACGCGGTCGCCGCTCTTGAGCGCGAGCTCGATGCGACGGGGCTGGTTGCCCGTCTCGACGGCGTCCCAGTCCACCTCGCCCGAGTAGAGCACGGCGTTGCGGCCCCGGCCGATGTCGACGAACGCGGCCTCCATGCTCGGCAGCACGTTCTGCACGCGACCGAGGTACACGTTGCCGATGAGCGACGCGTCCTGATTGCGGGCGACGTAGTGTTCGACGAGCACGTTGTCCTCGAGCACGGCGATCTGGATGCGGCCGTTCTTGGAGCGCACGATCATCTCGCGGTCGACGGACTCGCGGCGGGCCAGGAACTCCGCCTCGGTGACGACCGCACGCCGGCGACCGGCCTCGCGTCCGTCGCGTCGACGCTGCTTCTTGGCCTCGAGCCGGGTGGAGCCCTTGATGCGCTGCGGCTCGGTGATGAGCTCGACCGCACGCTGACGGGGCTGCTCGCGCTCGACCGGACCGGATGCCTCGTCCCGGCCGTCACCGGACCGGCGACGGTTGCGGCGGCGGGCGCTCGTCGAAGACGACTGCTCGAGGGCCGGCTCCGGCTCGGCGCGCGGCGGCAGCGGCGGGAGTTCGGGCGCGTAGAACATGAGCTGGGTCGAGACCGCCGAGACGAAGACTTCGGGCAGGAGTCCGAGCTCGACCGCGCTCTTCGGCCCCTGCGGCTCGGTCGGTTCCGCGGCGGCAGCATCCTGGGACGGAACCTCCGCTTCCGCCTGAGGTGCCGTCTCGGCTTCCGCCTCGGGCGCCGCCAGCGGTTCGGCGGAGGCGGCCTCGTCGGCATCCGTCGGTTCCGTGTCGCCCGCCTGTGACGGCTCCATGGACGCAGACTCCCCACCCGCGGGCTCGTCATCCGCACTCTCCGCGGACGTGTCCGCCCCGGCGTCGGAGTGATCGGCGTCGGCGTCGGTGGGCGGATCCTCCTGCGGCGCGTGCTGCGCTACCTGCTCGGGTGATTCGTCGTGGGGTTCGAGGTGTGCATCGGTTTCATCGGCCATCACTGGCGTACTCCCTGCGGACGACACCGCGCGTCGTCCGGCGAAATCTCGTGCGGTGCCGCACCTGCGGTGCCGCGAACTCACTCGGTCTGCAGCCGGCCCGTGGCTCATGCTGCGAAGGGCGTTCATCGCCCGAAGTCTTCTGGTGATGCCGTGGCGGCGCGGCCGCACGCATCACGGACCATTATCGCACTTTCGACACGCGAATGTGCGGGCGACTCCCCGCGAGGTTTTCCCCGGCCTGCCCGCGCGGCGTCCGCACAGCGCCCGATGCCATAATCCGAGACATGACCCAACCCCGCTCCGGTACCCGTCCCGTCGCGCTCGCGGTGTGGCTGATCATCGCCGGGGCGATCGGATGGTGGGCTGCGTTCTCCCTCACGATGGAGCGTCTGCACCTGCTCGCCGATCCGGATGCGGTCCTCGGATGCGACATCAGCCCCCTCGTGCAGTGCGGGCGCAACCTGGAGTCGTGGCAGGGCAGCGTGTTCGGCTTCCCGAACCCGATCCTGGGCCTCACCGGCTGGATGGCTCCGGTCGTCGTCGGCGTGGCGATCCTGGCCGGCGCGCGCTTCGCCCGCTGGTTCTGGTGGCTGTTCGAACTGGGTCTCGCGTTCGCGTTCGGCTTCGTGATCTGGCTGATCAGCCAGAGCATCTTCGTGCTCGGTACGCTGTGCCCGTGGTGCATGGTGACGTGGGCCGTGACGATCCCGACGTTCTACGTCGTGACCCTGCACATCCTGCGCACGGGGATCGTCCCCGCCCCTCGCGGCGTCCGCCGGGCCGCGGACGCCCTCATGGGCTGGGTGCCGCTGCTCGCGGTGCTGAGCTACGCCGCCATCGCGATCATCGCGCAGCTGCGCCTGGACGTCCTGGGCGCGATCTTCTGATGCGCTCCCGCGCGGTCGCTCTCGCCGCCGTGGCGGTGTGTGCGCTCGTGGGATCGACGGCGGTCGGATGCAGCCACCCTGCGCCTTCGGCGGTGTGCGTGCCCGAACTGTCGGTCTCTCCGGATCATCCGCGCCCGGGCCGCATCGTCACGGTCTCGACGGTGCGCGCGTGCCCTGTGGCCGAGGGGACCAAGTGGAACGTGCGCATTCAGCCGGACGACGCGCCCATCCCCCTGGCCCAGGCGCGGGTCACACCCGACGCCGACGGATCGTTCGAAGTGTCGATCACCGTGCCGCCCACGATCCGCCCGGGTGGGGCGATCGCCTGGATCAGCGACTACTGGGAGACCGTGCCGTGTCCGGACGGCGCGTCGTGCGCCTCAGCGGAGGTCCGCTTCACCGTCGAGCCCTGACTCAGAACCAGATCGCGAGTTCGCGGGCGGCGGATTCGGGGCTGTCGGAGCCGTGCACGAGGTTCTGCTGCACTTTGAGGCCCCAATCGCGACCGAAGTCGCCCCGGATCGTCCCGGGCGCCGCCGTCGTCGGGTCGGTCGTGCCCGCGAGCGAGCGGAACCCTTCGATCACGCGGTTGCCCGCGACGCGGATCGCGACGGACGGACCCGAGAGCATGAACTCCAGGAGCGGCTCGTAGAACGGCTTGCCCTCGTGCTCCGCGTAGTGGCGCTCGAGGGTGTCGCGGTCGGGCTCGACGAGGCGGATGTCCACGAGCGCGTAGCCTTTCGCCTCGATGCGGGCGAGGATCGCGCCGGTCAGGCCGCGCGCGACGCCGTCGGGCTTGACGAGGACGAGGGTCTCTTCGGTGGCCATGTGTGTCAGTCTCCGTTCGCGTTCTCGGCTTCGGCGGCCAGTCGCGCGTTGCGCGCGTCCAGCGAAGCCCCCTTGATCGTCGCATACGCCCACATGCCGCCGAAAATGAGGGCGACCAGGAACAGCGCCGGCACGAGGAATCCGCCGAGCGCGACGATCACCTGCAGCACCCACCCGAGGATGATGCCCCACCGGTGCTGCAGCACGCGTGTCGTGAGCATCATGACGACGGCCAGCACGGTGCCGACGACGATCCCCCACCAGTCGGGGATGGACGCGGGCAGGACCTTCAGCCCGTACACGACGAGTCCGCCGAGGAAGACGATGATCGACTCGAACGCCAGGACGACCGACCCGAGGGATTCGGCCGCTCCCCGCGCCCGGCGCGGTCGGCGCGGCGGCGGTGAGGCCGCGGTCGACGCGCTCATTCGCTCCACCCCGCCTTCCAGTCCTCGTCCGTCGCCAGCCCCACGGCTTCACCCGCGAGCACGACCGAGCCGGCGATCACGACGGCACGACGATCGGATGCCGTCGCCCACGCGCGGGCCGCGTCCGAGGCGTCCGCGACGTCGCCGTGGACCGTGACCGGCAGGCCGTGCGCCTCGGCGAGGTCGGCGATCGCGTCCGCGTCGTTCGCGCGATCGGAGGTCGGGGCGGTGGCGAACACGTGGGCGGCGAGCGGAGCGAGCTCGGCGACGATGCCGGCGGCATCCTTGTCGGCGAGCACTCCGAGGACGACGCCCCATTCGTCGAAGTCGAACGACTGGCCCAGAGCGGCCGCGAGAGCGCGCGCACCGTGGGGGTTGTGTGCGGCGTCCACGATGACGGTGGGCGCCACGCCGACCAGCTGCAGGCGGCCGGGAGAGCTCGCCTGGGCGAATCCCTCGGCCAGGACGTCGTCCGAGATCGCCTGGGTCGCGCCGCCGATGAGCGATTCGACCGCCGCGACCGCGAGGGCGGCGTTCTGCGCCTGGTGCGCACCGAACAGGGGCAGGTACTCCTCGTCGTAGGACCCGGCGAGGCCGCGCAGCGAGATCTGCTGCCCTCCCACTGCCAGACGCGCGTCGACGAGGCCGAAATCGGCCCCCTCGAAAGCGATCGTCGCGTCGTTGCGCGCGGTGGCCGCCCGCAGGACGTCCGCGGCAGCCTCGTCCTGTCGAGCCGAGACGACGGCGGCGCCGGGCTTGATGATGCCGGACTTGACCTCTGCGATCTCACGGATCGACTCGCCCAGGCGATCGGCGTGGTCGAGGTCGATCGGCGTGAACACCGCCACGTCTCCGTCGGCGGTGTTCGTCGAATCCCACGCTCCACCCATGCCCACCTCGAGGACGAGCACATCGACGGGGGCATCCGCGAAGACCAAGAAGGCGAGCACCGTGAGCAGTTCGAAGAACGTCAGCGGAGCGTCGCCGCTCGCGGCGAGTTCGGCATCCACGAGGTCGACGAACGGTGCGATCTCGTCCCATGCGTCTGCGACGGCGGCGTCGGCCACGGGTTCGCCGTCGACCATGATCCGCTCGGTGAAGCGCTCGAGGTGCGGACTCGTGAACAGCCCCGTGCGCAGACCGTGCGCGCGCACGAGACTCTCGATGATGCGGCTCGTCGACGTCTTGCCGTTCGTGCCCGTGACGTGCACGACCCGGTAGGTGCGCTGGGGGTCGTCGAGGAGCTCGAGCACGCGGCGGGTGCGCTCCACCCGCGGCTGCACCCACTGCTCCCCCTGCCGCTCGAGCAGCGCGGCGTACACGGCGTCCGCCCGGTCGCGATCGCTCATGCGGAGACCTCGACCTTCGCCGCGTCCACCGTGATCAGACGCGTGACCGACACCGTGAAGTCCCCGGCGTTGGCGAACGTGCCCTTCGCGAAGACCGCGCTGTGGTCCGGGGTCTCGTTCCACTTCACGGCCGCTCGGCTGCTGGCCGCGAGGGCGGTGCCGTCGGCATCCGCCACCGCGTACTCGAGCGCGAGGGTCTCCCCCGCGATGTCGGCGACCTCGAAGGCCGAGGTCACCGCGGAGCCGTCGGACGGATCATCGAACCGCAGATCGAGCCGGATACGGTCGCTCACGTCGAAGCCGGCGGCCTTGCGCGTGTCCTGCACGGCGCGGATCACGTCGCGCGCGAGGCCCTCGGCCTCGAGCTCCGGTGTGGACGTCGTGTCCAGCAGCACGAATCCGCCGCGCGGCAGCACCGCGAGCGCCTCGCCCTCGGGTCGGCCCGTCGTCTCGAGGACGAGGTCGTACTCCCCCGGCTCGAGGGTGATCGACCCGGCGGTCACGACACCGTCGGTCTCGGACCAGTCGCCGGCTTTCGCGGCCTGGATCGCCTGCTGCACCTGCTTGCCCAGGCGCGGACCCGCCGCGCGCGCGTTCACGGAGAGTCGGTGCGAGATGCCGTACTGGACGGCGGTGTCGCCTTCCAGCTCGACGAGCTCGACGGTCTTCACGTTCAGCTCGTCCCGCAGGATGTCCTCGAACTGCCCGAGCGCCGGCGCACCCTCCACCACGACGGTGAGGCGGGCGAGGGGCAGACGCACACGCTTGCCCTCGCGCTTGCGCAGCGCGTTCGCGACCGACGACACCTCGCGGACGGCATCCATCGCCGAGCGGATGTCGTCCGCAGCCGGGAACACAGCCGCGTCGGGCCAGTCCTCCAGGTGGACGCTCCGACCACCGGTGAGGCCCTGCCACACGCGCTCGGAGACGAGCGGGATGAGTGGCGCGGCGACCCGGGTGAGGGTCTCGAGGACCGTGTACAGCGTGTCGAACGACTCACGGCTCGTGGGATCGTCGTCCACACCCACCCAGAACCGATCGCGCGAGCGGCGGATGTACCAGTTGGTGAGCGCCTCGCCGAAGTCGCGCAGCTTCGCCGCCGCGAGAGTGGAATCGAGACCTTCGAGATCGGCGGCGACATCGCGCACGAGATCGCCGGTGAGGGCCAGGATGTAGCGGTCGAGCACATCCGTCGAATCCGTACGCCACTCCGCCTCGTAGCCGGTGCCCGACGGGCCGCCCGCGGCGTTCGCGTACGTCGAGAAGAAGTACCACGCGTTCCACAGCGGCAGGAGGAACTCGCGGACACCCTGGCGGATGCCCTCCTCGGTCACGACCAGATTGCCGCCGCGAAGGACGGGGCTGGCCATCAAGAACCACCGCATCGCGTCGGAGCCGTCGCGGTCGAACACCTCGCTCACGTCGGGGTAATTGCGCAGCGACTTCGACATCTTCTGACCGTCACTGCCGAGCACGATGCCGTGGCAGCTGACCCCCGTGAACGCCGGCCGGTCGAACAGCGCGGTCGACAGGACGTGCATGACGTAGAACCAGCCGCGGGTCTGCCCGATGTACTCGACGATGAAGTCGGCGGGCGCGTGCTCGTCGAACCACTCGTGGTTCTCGAACGGGTAGTGCACCTGCGCATACGGCATCGACGCGGAGTCGAACCAGACGTCGAGGACGTCTTCGATGCGGCGCATCGTGCTGCGACCGGTCGGGTCGTCGGGGTTCGGCCGTGTCAGGTCGTCGATGTACGGGCGATGCAGGTCGACCTCGCCGGCCGAATTGCGCGGCAGGCGACCGAAGTCCCGCTCGATCTCGGCGAGCGAGCCGTAGACGTCGACGCGCGGGTACTCGGGGTCGTCGCTCGTCCACACCGGGATGGGTGAGCCCCAGTAGCGGTTGCGGCTGATCGACCAGTCGCGCGCGCCCTCGAGCCACTTGCCGAACTGCCCGTGCTTGACGTTCTCGGGAACCCACGTGATCTGCTCGTTGTTCTCGATCAGCCGGTCCTTGATGTCGGTGACGCGGACGAACCAGCTCGAGACGGCCTTGTAGATCAGCGGATTGCGGCACCGCCAGCAGTGCGGGTACGAGTGCTCGTAGCTCGCGAGCCGCAGCAGGCGTCCGTCCTGACGCAGGATGCGGATGAGCGGTGTGTTCGCGTCCATCCACAGCTCGCCCGCGACGTCGGTCACGGCGGGCAGGAACCGTCCGCCGTCGTCGAGGCTCAGGATCGTGGGGATGCCGGCGGCGTCCGCGACGCGCTGGTCGTCCTCACCGTACGCGGGCGCCTGGTGCACGATGCCGGTGCCGTCGCTCGTGGTGACGTAGTCGTCGACGAGGATGCGCCAGGCGTTGCCCGTGCCCCAGGTCTCGGCATCCGCGTAATAGTCGAACAGACGGTCGTAGTGCACGTCGGCGAGATCGGCGCCCAGGTGCGTCGCATCGACGGCGGCGACGGCATCCTCCACCGATTCGTAGCCGAGGTCCTTCGCGTAGTTCGGCAGCAGCTCCTCTGCGAGCAGGTAGCGGTGCGACTCGGCCTCGGCGAGCACGTCGCTGCGTCCGTCCGGGCCGTGGTGCACGTCTGCCGCACCCCGCGGTCCACCCGGGACGACGACGTAGCGGATGCCGGGGCCGACGGCCAGCGCGAGGTTGGTCGGAAGCGTCCACGGTGTCGTCGTCCACGCCAGCGCCCGGACGCCGGTCAGTCCGAGCGCTTCGGCCTTGAGGCCCACCAGCGGGAAGGTGACCGTGACGGACGGGTCCTGACGCATCTTGTAGACGTCGTCGTCCATGCGCAGTTCGTGCGAGGACAGCGGCGTCTGGTCGCGCCAGCAGTACGGGAGCACGCGGTGTCCCTCGTAGGCCAGTCCCTTGTCGTAGAGCGTCTTGAACGCCCACAGCACGCTCTCCATGTACGAGGTGTCGAGCGTCTTGTACCCGCGCTCGAAGTCGACCCAGCGGGCCTGGCGGGTGACGTAGTCCTCCCACTCACGCGTGTAGGCGAGGACGGACTCGCGCGCCTTGCCGTTGAAGGTCGCGACCCCCATGCGCTCGATCTCGTCCTTCTCGGTGATGCCGAGCTGCTTCATCGCCTCGAGTTCGGCGGGGAGACCGTGCGTGTCCCAGCCGAACACGCGGTCGACCTTCTTGCCGCGCATCGTCTGGAACCGCGGGAAGACGTCCTTCGCATACCCCGTGAGCAGGTGGCCGTAGTGCGGCAGGCCGTTCGCGAACGGCGGCCCGTCGTAGAAGACCCACTCCGGCGCGCCGTCGCGGTTCGCGATCGACGCGCGGAACGTGTCGTCACGGTTCCAGAAGTCGATGACCTCGCGCTCGATCGCGGGGAACCGCGGGCTCGGCGGGACGCCGGGCGCGCTCTGGGGGTCGGGGCCGGTCCTCGGGTAGGTCATGTCACTCCAGCAGGTCGCGATGCTTCCTGCGAGGACGACCCTCCCGGTCGGGAGAACCGCGGTACCACCCCGCGTTGCCCACCGGCTGCGCCGACGGACCCCTCTCACTGCGGCTGTGACGGGCCTGCCCCGTCCGGTTCTACTGGGGGCTCGCGCCCTGTTCTTCCGGAAGCTCCCCGGTGATGCCGGATCGATGCTCGTGCGTCGATTCTAGCCGCTGGCGGCGTCGGCGGAGGCGCCCGCGCGTGCGGCATCCCTCCGGCGTGCGATGGACGCGGAGAGCCGGTCGAGTCCGATGACGCCGACCGCGATGACGGCGTTCGCTGCCACGACCTCGAGGAGGCCGAGCGCGACTCCACCCCATCCCGAGATCGTCGGGTCGAAGAAGGGGTACGGGAAGCGGTCCGACACGTCCGGGAACCACTGTCCGCGCGCGATCGAGATCACGCCGTACGCGAGCGGGAAGAGCAGCCACCACAGGGCGTCCCGCCACTTCACGATGCCGTGCGGTCCGAACACGATCCAATCGATCAGCACCATCGCCGGGATGACGTAGTGCATGAAGAACCGCGACCGGTATTCCACCGCGACCGCGGGATCGGCGTCGACCATGCCCGGGAACGGGCTCGCGCCGCCCTCGACGATGATGTGCGAGATGAGCGCGGTCGTCACGATCCAGAGGGTCACGCCGCCGCGCAGGCGCGGAGCCGGGGGCGCCGTCGTCGAGTCGCGCACCATCGTGTAGAGCGTGATCGAGAAGTAGCCGAGCACGATCAGCACGCTGAGCGTCGTGAAGAACGCGAGCCGCCACTCCTGCGACATGATGCCGAAGACGCAGGCGAGCACGATCGCGATCCGCCACCAGAGGGCCGGCGTGGCGAACACCGAGCCCGCACGTGCGCGGTCGTCCATCGCGGTCCTCCTCACGTCGGGATGCCCGGACTGCCGGGATCCTCGGAGCGTAGCGCGGCATCCCCCGGTGAGACGGGCCGAACGTCCCGCGCGGATGCGGCGCGCGTGGGATCTCGTCACTCCGGGCGCTGCTGCTGCTGAGGTGAGGAGATCTGCCGAGATGAGGATTCCCGCCCCGGATTCGTTCCTCATTTCGGCTGATCCCCTCATCCGGGGCGAGACCTGATCCTTCCGTAATGGTCTGGGCAGGGCACGGGCTGCGCTTCGTGGTCTGTCACGCAGCGCGGTGGAGACCCTGCGCGACGGCGCGCATGATCAGATCCTGCACGGACGGCCAGTCGTCCACGACCTGCCGATACCCGACGCGGATGACGTGGAAGCCGCGCAGCATGAGTTGCGCGTCGTGCGCGATGTCGCGTTCG
>CAYOQY010000087.1:0-11278 GCA_964406225.1 uncultured Microbacterium sp. | reverse complement strand
AGCGCAAGCTCCTCGAGAAGCAGAAGGAGGGCAAGAAGCGCATGAAGATGGTCGGTCGCGTCGAAGTGCCCCAAGAGGCGTTCATCGCCGCGCTCTCGGGCGACGTCGAGGGCAAAGAGAAGAAGTAGACGTGCGTACCCGCGTCGCCCGCCGGACTCAGGGCGCCCTCGGGAACGCGAAGTAGGCTGTTCACCATGCGGCGTGGGACGTTCAGGGACGAGACGGTCGACTATGCCGCCGTCGGCGCGACGCAGGCCGCGGATCTCATGCACTTCCCGCCCGAGCGCAGCATCCCCGCCGAGGAGTCGTGGCGCATCGGCAGCGGAGAGACCCGCTTCACCGGCGCGGGGGAAGCCCTCTTGTCGTGGGCCGCACAGCGCGGGGCCGGTCTGCGCCTGAGCGACGTGCGTCCGGCGGCGGGGCCGATGTACTCCGGAGTGAGCTTCGACGCGGAGGGCAATCCGCTCGCACCGAGCAGGCTCGAGTCGGACCAGAGATTCGACAGCGACGGCACGCCGTACGTCGGCGCGGGGACGACCGTGCGCGTCGACGGGCGCGTCAAAGGCATGAGGGCGGATGCCGAACTGCGGGTCATCTTCGCGATCGAGGAGCCCCGCCGCATCGGGTTCGCGCTCGGCACCGTGGGCGGATCGGTCGTGAGCGGCGAGGAGTCGTTCATGCTCGAGTGGCGCGACAACGACGAGGTGTGGTTCACGGTGCGCGCGTTCGACGCCCCCACAGCTCTGCTCTACCGGGTCGTGCCCGCGCTCGTGCGCCGGCGTCGCCGCGAACTGTTCACGCGCTACCTGCGGGCGATCTCCCCGCTGTACACGACGCCCGCGTGATGGGTTCCGCCCTCCCTCTCGGAGAGCCGGCGCCCCGTGACGGGTCTCTTCCCGTCACGACGGATGGCGCGACGCCCTTCTCCGTGTACCTGCACGTGCCGTTCTGCCGCGTCCGCTGCGGCTACTGCGATTTCAACACCTACACCGCGACCGAACTCCGCGGCGCCCGGCAGGACGAGTACGCCGACACGGTGGTGCGCGAGATCGCACTCGCACGATCGGTGCTCGTGGATGCCGGACCGCTGCGTCCGGCATCCACCGTGTTCTTCGGGGGAGGCACGCCCACCCTGTTGCCGGCCGGCGACCTCGCGAGGATGCTCGACGGCGTGCGCGGCGCGTTCGGCGTGGCGGACGACGCGGAGGTCACGGTCGAGGCCAACCCCGACACCGTGACGGATGCCGTCGCAGCCGAACTGGCCGCGGCCGGGGTCACGCGACTGTCGATCGGGATGCAGTCGGCCGTGCCGCACGTGCTCGACGCCCTCGATCGCACGCATGACCCCTCGAATGTCCGGACCGCGGTGGACGCCGCCCGCCGGGCTGACCTGGACGTGAGCGTCGACCTGATCTACGGAGCGCCGGGGGAGTCGATCGACGACTGGCGGGTGTCGCTGGATGCCGCCATCGCCCTCGAGCCCGACCACATCTCCGCCTACGCCCTGATCATCGAGGACGGCACGAAACTCGAGCGTCGCATCCGCCGCGGCGAGGTCGCGATGCCCGACGACGACATGCAGGCCGACATGTACGAACTGGCGGACGAGATGCTCGCCGGCGCGGGCTTCGAGTGGTACGAGGTGTCCAACTGGGCCCGCGACGAGGCTCGTCGATCGCGCCACAACCTCGCCTACTGGCAGGGCGCGGACTGGTGGGGATTCGGACCCGGCGCACACAGCCATGTCGCGGGTGTGCGGTTCTGGAACGTCAAGCATCCCGCCGCGTACGCGCAGCGACTCGCGGCGGGCGAGTCGCCGGCCGCGGCGCGCGAGCGGCCGGATGACGACGCGCGTGCGCTGGAGACCGTGCTGCTGCGCACCCGCATCCGGGAGGGACTGCCGATCGCCGAGCTCCGCGGCAACCGCGCGCGTGCCGTGTCCGAGCTCATCGCCGACGGTCTGATCGACGGTGCCGCCGCGCTGCGGGGCCGCATCACCCTGACACGGCGCGGCCGACTGCTCGCCGACGCGGTGGCGCGCGCGCTCACGGAGTGACCCGGCTCAGGCTCAGGCTCAGGCTCCGCGGGACGGTCATCCGGTAGAATTGGCACTCAGTCGCGGCGAGTGCCAGCGACACCGGAGGCGCGGGGGAGGCGAGATGGTCACCGATCGAGGACTGCAGGTGCTGCGGGCGATCGTGCAGGACTTCGTCGACACGCGCGAGCCGGTCGGCAGCAAGGCCATCGTCGAACGCCACGCGTTCGGGGTGTCGGCCGCCACGATCCGCAACGACATGGCACTGCTCGAGGACGAAGACCTGATCGTCGCACCACACACGTCGTCCGGTCGGGTGCCTACGGACAAGGGCTACCGCGTCTTCGTCGACCACCTCGCCGAGGTGCGCCCGCTCTCTCCGGCCCAGCGCAGCGCGATCGCCGCGTTCCTCGACGGCCCGGGCGACCTCGACGACGTCCTCGTTCGCACCGTCCGCGCGCTCACCCAGCTCACCGGCCAGGTCGCGATCGTGCAGTATCCGTCGTTCGCGCGCGCCAAGATCTCCCATGTCGAACTCGTGCAGCTCGGCGGCGGGCGGATGCTCGTGATCCTCGTCACCGACACCGGCCGCGTGTCGCAGCGGCTGGCGTTCGTCCGCGACGAGTTCGACGACGACGACCTCTCACGCGTGCGGGCGGACGTGGCGGGGCTCATCGTCGGACGCCCGGTGCGCGAGGGCGTCCAGCAGGTCGAGGACCGGCTCGCCTCCGATGACCCCGCGCCGACGGCGAGGGATGCCGCCACGACCGCGATCGTGCGGGTCGTCGCGGAAGAGCTCGAGGAGTTCCGGCAGGACCGCCTCGTGATGGCGGGCTCGGCCAACCTCGCGCGGAGCGAGTCCGATTTCCGCGGAAGCATCTATCCGCTGCTCGAGGCGATCGAGGAGCAGGTGACGCTCATGAAGCTCATGAGCGAGATGGTCGCGGACGACCACGGCCTCGCGGCGAGCATCGGCCGCGAGAACGAGCCGTTCGGCCTCGGCGAGGCCTCCGTGGTGGCGAGCGACTACGACGCGACCGGGGCCCGGGCCCGGGTCGGCGTCCTCGGCCCCACGCGCATGGACTACCCGACGAACTTCGCGGCGGTGCGGGCCGTCGCGCGCTATCTCACCCGGATGCTCGACGAAGACGAGAAAGCCCGCTGACGCGGCATCCGTGACAACACGATCCCGCGCGATGCGCGGGCGGGAAGGCGATTGTGGCTGACCACTACGAAGTGCTCGGAGTCGCGCGAGACGCGACTCCGGACGAGATCAAGAAGGCGTACCGTCGTCTGGCGCGGGAACTGCACCCCGACGTGAACCCCGGAGAGGACGCGTCGGAGCGCTTCAAGCTCGTGACCCACGCGTACGACGTGCTGAGCGACCCCGATCAGCGCGCGCGGTACGACATGGGCGGGAGCGACTCGCCGTTCGGAGGAGGCGCCGGCGGATTCGGTGGATTCGGCGACATCTTCGAGACGTTCTTCGGCTCGGCCGGGGGCCAGCGCGCGGGACGCCCGCGGTCGCGTCGGGAGCGGGGGCAGGACGCCCTCGTCCGCGTGACGCTCGACCTGAAGGATGTCGTGTTCGGCGTCCACCGCGACATCGAGGTCGACACGGCGGTGCTGTGCGACACGTGTCAGGGCTCGTGCGCGCAGCCGGGCACCTCTCCGGTCACGTGCGACATCTGCCACGGATCCGGCCATGTGCAGCGCACCGTCCGGAGCCTGCTCGGCAACGTCGTGACGAGCCAGCCGTGCAACGTGTGCCAGGGTTACGGCACGACGATCCCGTACCCGTGCGCGACGTGCCAGGGCCAGGGGCGCGTGCGCGCACGCCGCACGGTCTCGATCGACATCCCCGCGGGCGTCGAGACGGGCCTGCGGCTGCAGCTGCCCGGATCGGGTGAGGTCGGCCCGGCCGGCGGCCCGAACGGCGATCTGTACCTCGAGGTCACCGTCTCACCCCACGACGAGTTCAGCCGCGACGGCGACGATCTGCTCGCGACCCTCGAGGTGTCGATGCCCGATGCGATCCTGGGCACGAGCACGACGATCCAATCGCTCGACGGCCCCGTGGACCTCGAGATCCGGCCCGGCGTGCAGGGCGGTGACGTCCTCACGATCAAGGGGCGGGGCATCACGCCGCTGCGCGGCACGCAGCGCGGTGATCTGCGCGTGGGCGTGCACGTCGTGACCCCGACGCGCCTGGACGCGAAGGAGCGGGCACTCATCGAGGAGTTCGCGAAGCGCTCCAAGGCACCCGCGCCCCGACTGGCCGAATTCCACCAGGGTCTGTTCGCCAAGCTGCGCGACCGCTTCCGGCACGTCTGACGCATGGCGCTGCATTTCCTGCTCACCACCGCCGACGGTGGCCCGTTGCCCGAGAAGTCTGCGGCGCGTGTCGGCGAGACGGTGGAGTTGACGGGGCAGGAGGCGCACCACGCCGCCGCGGTGCGCCGCGTCCGCGTGGGGGAGACCGTGACGATCGGCGACGGGCGCGGGACCTGGCTGACGGGCGTGTGCGAATCGGTCTCCGCGCGTGAGGTGTCCGTGCGGGTCGACGAGCGCACCGATATGCCGCCGTCCCGCCCGCGGCTCGTCCTCGCCCAGTCGCTCGCGAAAGGCGACCGCGACGAACTCGCCGTGCAGGCGGCCACGGAGCTGGGCGTCGACGAGATCATCCCGTGGGAGGCTGCGCGGAGCGTATCGCGCTGGAGCGCGGGAGGCCCGTCCGGCGCCAAGGCCGAGAAGGGACGCACGCGCTGGGCCAGCATCGTGCGCGAAGCGTCCAAACAGGCGCATCGCGCGTGGATCCCGGAGGTGGCTCCGCTCGCGACGACGGCGTCTCTGTCCGCGCGCGCGGCGGCATCCCGGGTCGTCGTGCTCGACCCCGGAGCTTCGACGCCTCTCACCGGACTCGAGTGGGACACCGAGGATGACCGCGATGTGGTGATCGTGGTGGGCCCGGAGGGCGGCATCGCCCCCGACGAGCTCGCGGCACTCGAGCAGGCCGGCGCGGTGACGGTCCGTCTCGGCGACACGGTGCTGCGCACCTCCACGGCGGGACCTGCGGCGCTGGCGGTTCTCAGCGCCGCGCTGCGCCGCTGGTGAGCGCGGCACCACGACCCGACCGGGAGCCGGTGACCCCCGCCGGGCCCAGGGGCCGCCGGTAGACTGGAGGGATGAGCGAGCCGTCCGTCTTCACCCGCATCCTGAGAGGTGAGATCCCGTCCGAGATCATCGCCGAGACGGACAACGCCTTCGCCATCCGCGACATCGCGCCGCAGGCGCCGGTCCACCTCCTCGTGATCCCGAAGACCGAGGACTACCGCGACGTCGTCGAGCTCTCCGCAGGCGATCCCACGCTGCTGGCCGAACTCGTGGGGCTCGCGGGTACCGTCGCGGCGGAACACGCCGACGGCGACTTCCGGCTCGTGTTCAACACCGGAGCGGGCGCGGGACAGACGGTCTTCCACGTCCACGCCCATGTGCTCGCGGGCGGGCTGAGCGAATCGAGTGTCGGTGGCTGATCGATCCGAAGAGACGACCACCGAGCGCGTGTATGCCGACGGAGTGGCGATGGTGCAGCTGCTCGGGCCGCAGGACCGGCTGCTGCGCGTCGTCGAGCGCGAGCACCCCGGTGTCGACGTCCACGTACGCGGCAACGAGATCACGCTCACCGGCGACGCCGCTGCGGTGACGGCGGCGCGCGGGCTTGTGGACGAGCTGCTCGCGATGACGCAGGCGGGCCACGCGCTCGCGCCCTCGGACGTGTCCTCGTCCAACCGCATCCTCCAGTCCGAGGGCGGCCCGCGCCCGTCCGAGGTCCTCGGTGAAGCCGTGCTGTCCTCGCGCGGACGCATCATCCGCCCCAAGACCCTGGGGCAGAAGGCCTATGTCGATGCGATCGAGGAGAACACGATCGTCTTCGGCATCGGCCCCGCGGGTACGGGCAAGACCTACCTCGCGATGGCCAAGGCCGTACAGGCGCTGCAGCGCAAAGAAGTCAGTCGCATCATCCTCACCCGCCCTGCGGTCGAGGCGGGGGAGCGGCTCGGATTCCTGCCGGGCACGCTGACCGACAAGATCGACCCGTACCTGCGCCCGCTGTACGACGCCCTCAACGAGATGATGGATCCCGAGCTGGTGCCCAAGCTCATGGCGAGCGGCACGATCGAGGTGGCGCCGCTGGCCTACATGCGCGGCCGCGCACAGCCCCTGGATGCCCGTGTCCTCACCCCCGACGGCTTCGTGCCGATCGGGTCGCTGACCGTCGGCGATCTCGTGATCGGATCCGACGGCAACCCGACGCCCGTGCTCGGCGTCTATCCGCAGGGGCGGAAGGCCGTGTACCGGGTGACGGCGCAGGACGGCGCATCGACGAGATGCTGTGGTGAGCATCTGTGGACCGTCGCGACTCGCGACGACAAGCGGCGCGGAAAGTCCCGCGTGATGCAGACCTCTGAGATGTCCGGCCGGCTGCGGGCGGCGCACCATCATCGATTCGAGCTTCCTCTCGTGGGCCCGGTGCAGATGCCGTGGCAACCGGTACCGCTGGACCCCTATGCCCTCGGCCTGCTGCTCGGGGACGGCAGCATCACCGGTGCGACCACTCCGAGTTTCTCCACGGCCGACCGAGAACTGGTGGAGCGGCTGCAGGAATGTCTCCCAGGAAGCGTCGTGGCCCACAAGGACGGATACGACTACGTGCTCCAGCGGTCGGGCTCGTCGCGCGGCGGAGTCGCGATAGCCAACCCGGTGACTCTGGCGCTGCGGGCGTTGGGGCTGAGCGGCGTGACATCCTCGACCAAGTTCATCCCGTCCGAGTATCTGCACAACACCGCAGAGATCCGCCTGGCCGTGTTGCAGGGGCTGCTCGACACGGACGGCGGTCCCGTGTGGCAGCGTGACCGGAGTTGTCGGGTTCAGTACACGACGACCTCGACGCGCCTCCGCGACGGCGTCATCGCGCTCGTCCAGTCACTCGGCGGTGTGGCCTACGTCCGGACGCGCAGCGCTGAGGGTCGCAAGCCCGGCTTCGCGCACGGCCGCGAGATCGGATACCGGCACGATGCGTTCGTACTCGACATCCGCTTGCCCGAAGGCATCGAACCGTTCCGCTTGACGCGGAAACGGGAGCGGTACGCATCCACGAGGGTCGGACGACCGCAGCGCTACGTGCACGCCATCGAGCCCGACGGCGAGGCGGAATGCGTCTGCATTCAGGTCGCGGCGGAGGATTCGCTCTACGTGACGGATGACTATCTGCTCACCCACAACACGCTCAACGATTCGTTCGTCGTGCTCGACGAGGCGCAGAACACCACGCCCGAGCAGATGAAGATGTTCCTCACGCGGCTCGGCTTCGGCACGCGGATGGTCGTGACCGGTGACATCACCCAGATCGACCTCCCGCAGGGAGCGTCGGGTCTGCGACTCGTCACCCGCGTGCTCAACAGCATCGACGACATCCACTTCGCCTACCTGACGAGCGACGACGTCGTGCGCCACACGCTCGTGGGGCGGATCGTCGACGCGTACACCGAATACGACGAGCGACGTCTGGCGAGTCGTCGCGAGCGCGACGAAGCCGCCGAGTTCGCCAACCGCGCAGAGCGGCGCAGCGGCGCCGGTCGCCCGAGCGGGCCGCGCGATCACCTTCCGAAGCGAGGCCGCTCATGACGATCGAGATCAGCAACGAATCCGGATACGCCGTCGACGAGACGGTCCTGCTCCGCCTGATGGAGCACGATCTCGCAGAGCTCCACGTGAGCCCCGACGCGGACGTCGCGATCCTCCTTGTGGATGAGGGGGCGATGGAGGCCCTGCACGTGCAGTGGATGGACGAGCCCGGGCCGACCGACGTGCTGAGCTTCCCGATGGACGAGCTGCGCCCGGGCACGGAGGACATGCCCACGCCCCCCGGACTGCTCGGCGACATCGTCCTCTGCCCGCAGGTCGCCGAGGCGCAGGCCGCCGTCGCGAAGCACTCCACGATGGACGAGCTCATCCTCCTCACGACCCACGGTCTGCTCCACCTCCTCGGCTTCGATCACGCCGAGCCGGAGGAGAAGAAGGAGATGTTCGGTCTCCAGAACGACCTGATCATGAGCTTCCACGTCGCCGAGCGCCGACGAAATCGCGCATGACCCCGGCACTGCTCCTGGTCGCCGCGGTCCTGCTGATCGCCTTCGGCGGCCTCATGGCCGCGATCGACGCCGCCCTCAGCGTGACTTCGCGCGCTGACCTCGCCGACCTCGGCTCGGGCGGACGCAACGCATCGTCCCTGCGGAAGATCGCGATCGACCCCGATGCGCACGCCAACGCGGTGGTCTTCATCCGCATCCTGGCCGAGACCGCGGCCGCCGTGCTCGTGACGGTCGCGTTCACGATCCTCTTCGACAGCATCTGGTGGGCCATGCTCGCCGCGGCGATCCTCATGACGGGCATCTCGTTCGTGCTGGTGGGCGCGAGCCCGCGCACCGTGGGACGACTGCACGCCCGCGGACTCCTGCGCGGCGCCGCCCCCGTCGTCCGCGGAGTGAGGATCTTCCTGGGCCCGCTCGCGCACGGGCTCGTCGCCCTCGGCAACCGCGTCACGCCGGGCGCCGCACGCGGGTCGTCGTTCGCCTCCGAAGAGCAGCTGCTCAGCATCATCGACGAGGCGGCGGAGAACGAGCTCATCGAAGAGGACGACCGCGAGCTCATCCACTCCGTGTTCGACTTCACCGACACCTTCGTGCGCGCGGTCATGGTGCCCCGCACCGACATGGTGACCGTCGATGCCTCCGCCTCGACACGCGACGCGATGGCGATCTTCCTCGAGAAGGGCGTCTCGCGCATCCCGATCGTCGACGACGAGGCCGATGACGTCGTCGGCGTGCTGTACCTGAAGGACCTCGTGCAGTTCGGATTCCGGGATGAAGCGGGCTGGCGGGATGCGCCCATCAGCCGCATCTCGCGACCCGCGATCTTCGTGCCCGAGTCGATGAAGGCCGAGACGCTGCTGCAGCAGATGAAGCGCGACGCGGTGCACGTGTGCCTCGTGGTCGACGAGTACGGCGGGGTGTCCGGTCTCGTGACGCTCGAAGACCTGATCGAGGAGCTCGTGGGCGAGATCTCCGACGAGTACGACCCCCGCGCGGACGAGGTCGTCGAACTCGAGCCCGGCAAGTATCGGGTGAGCGCGCGACTCGGCTTGGACGAGGTCGGCGATCTGTTCGGGGTCGAGCTCGAGGACGAAGACGTCGACTCCGTGGGCGGACTCCTGGGCAAGGCGCTGGGCCGTGTCCCGCAACCGGGCGCGACGGCCGAATACGGCGGGATCCTCCTGACGGGCGGAGCGTCGCGCGGGCGCGGGCGTGGCCTCGCGACGGTCTTCGTGGAGAAGGCGGAGTCCGATGAGACGGCGGCGGAGACGGCCGATGCGCGCGGCACACGGACAGGCGAGGTCGGCGTCGTGCGGACCGGCGCCAAGAGAGGCGAATGATGACCGGTCAGGATCCGCAGTTCCGCTCGGGCTTCATCACATTCGTCGGGCGGCCCAACGTGGGCAAGTCGACGCTGACGAACGCGCTCGTCGGTGAGAAGGTCGCGATCACGAGCGACAAGCCCCAGACGACGCGGCGCGCGATCCGCGGCATCCTGAACCGTCCCGACGGTCAGCTGGTGATCGTCGACACCCCCGGAATCCATCGCCCGCGGACGCTGCTGGGCGAGCGGCTCAACCACCTCGTCGAGCAGGTGCTCGGCGACGTCGACGTCATCGGCTTCTGCGTCCCCGCCACCGAGAAGGTCGGGCCCGGCGACCGCCGCATCGCGGAGTCCCTCGACGGCTATCGTCGCGCGAAGAAGGTCGCGATCGTCACGAAGACGGATGCCGCGTCCCGCGAGCAGATCACCGAACGGCTGCTCGAGGTCGACGCCCTGCGGGACGACTGGGCTGCGGTCATCCCGCTGTCGGCACTCACGAAGGAGCAGCTCGACGTGCTGACCGGCGAGGTGCTCATGCTCATGCCCGAGGGCCCGGCCCTGTACCCGGACGGGGTCGTGACCGACGAGTCGGTGGACGACCGCATCGCGGAGATCATCCGCGAAGCGGCGCTCGAGGGCGTCCGCGACGAGCTGCCGCACTCGATCGCGGTCGTGGTGCAGGACGTGACGAAGCGCGAGGATTCCGACCTGACCGACATCTACGCCGACATCGTCGTGGAGCGTGACAGCCAGAAGGCGATCATCATCGGCCACAAGGGTTCCCGCCTGGCCGATGTGGGCCGTCGCTCGCGGGCGGGCATCGAGCCGCTCATCGGCTCGCGCGTGTACCTGTCGCTGCACGTGCGCGTGGCGAAGGAGTGGCAGCGGGATCCCAAGCAGCTGGGCCGGCTGGGCTTCTGATCCCGCCTCAGCCCTCCACGGCGCGCATCGCGGACCGGATGACCACCATGTCTTCGCCGTGCTCGGCGTCCGCGGCATCCTGCCAGGTGCCGTCGTCCCACACGACGTCGACCCAGAGGCGCCCGTTATCGGCGTACGAGGAGAGGTAGGCGTCGTCGAGGCGGTCGGGGAGCTGCTCCTGGATGCCGAGCAGCTCGTCCTCCGTCCCCACGCCGGGCTCGCCGCCGGTCGGATCCGGAATCGGCATGGGGTCGTAGAGGGCCAGCATGATCGGCGGCTGCGTCACGGTGAACGCCTCGCCGTCGTACTCGCCCTGCACCGCGTAGGCGCCCCACGTGACGTCCTCGGCGGTCTCCACACCTTCGATCCCGGACCAGCTCCAGTCCGTGAGCGGGATGCCGTCGCACTGTGGCGGATACGACTCCGCGACCGCGCCGAGGCAGAGTTCGGGGGAGCCGCCGACATCGAGGACCGTCCCCTGGGCGATCACCTCGCCGGAAGGCAGCGCCGGCAGGACCGACCCGAGCGGCGCGGCCGCCGAACCGCCCGGCGATCCGGTTCCGGATGCGCAGGAGGAGAGGGCGAGGACGGCGCCCAGGGCGAGCAGCAGGAGGACGGGCGTTCGCGCAGCAGAGGTCATACCCACACAGTGTCGCGAGACGGGGGATCGTCTCACCCGCCGCGCCTGGTACCATCGACCCATGCGCTTCGGCCGACTCCTTCTTAGTCGCCGCGACGAGTCCTCGATCTAGGGCCCTCCTCGTCGCGGAGCTTGTTGTCGGCCCGCTTCACCAGACGAGAGAGCAAGCGACATCATGCACAATTCCCAGAAGCCCTCGGGCATGC
>CAYOQY010000086.1:0-11278 GCA_964406225.1 uncultured Microbacterium sp. | reverse complement strand
GTCTGCAGGTTGTTCTTGACGCGGTGGTGGATCTCGCGGATCGTCGCGTCCTTCGTGATGAGCTCCTGCTCCTGATGGCGGAGCTCGGTCACGTCGCGGCAGAGCACGATGGCACCGATGCGGGTGCCGTGGTCGCGCAGAGGGATCGTCCGCAGCGACACGGTGACACCCCTCGCCTCGATATCGGTGCGCCACGGAGCGCGTCCGGTGACGACGAGCGGCAGCGACTCGTCGAACTGCTGCTTGGTCGGCAGGATCCGGGTCGTCACTTCGCTGAGCGACTCCCCCTCGAGCTCGTCGTCGAAGCCCATGCGGTTGAAGGCCGACAGCGCGTTGGGGCTGGCGAAGGTCGTCACGCCGTCGGTGTCGAGACGGATGAGGCCGTCCGAGGCGCGCGGCGCTCCTCGACGCGGCGCCGTGGGCGCCGAGAGGTCGGGGAACTCGCCCGATGAGATCATCCCGAACAGATCGTCGGCGCAATCGTTGAACGTGATCTGCTGACGGGAGGGCGTGCGCGTCTCGCCGAGGTTGGTGTGCCGCGTCAGCACGCCGATCGTGAGCGGGGCCTCGCCGTTGCGGGTCCGCACGATCGGAACGGCGCGCACGCGCGTGGGCGTCTCCTCGAACCAGTCGGGGGATGCCGAATCCACGATGCGCGCGCTGTGGAAGGCCTCGCGCACCTGCGTGTGCCACTGCGGACGCACACGGTCGCCGACGATGTCGCGGTAGAAGAGCGTCGCCGCGCCTCCGGGTCGCGTGTGGGCCACCGCGACGAACGAATCGTCTTCCGTCGGCACCCAGATGACGATGTCGGCGAAGGCCAGATCGGCCAGGAGCTGGCCGTCTCCGGCGAGACGGTGGAGCCACTCGACGTCGGCTTCACTGGACCGACCCTGGGCGTAGACGAGATCGCTGAGCGTCGACACCCTCCCACCCTAGAGCCGAGCCGGGTCAATGCCGCGCCGCGGCGTTGAGGCGGCTGCGGATGTCCCATCTAGACCGTGTGCGCGGGCTCACGCACGGCACGCCGACGCGACGCACGCCGGATGCCGCGACCCACGGCCGGCGGCGGCGCGACGGCCTCTCCGACGAATCGGCGCACGGCGAGGGCGATCGGCGACCGGGGCGCGACGTCGGCGATCGGTCGGCCCGACAGGAGGGCGGCATCCGCCGCCCGGGGATCGGTGGGCACGAACCACACATCCTCGATGCCGCCGAAGCGATCGAGCGTACGACGCACCTGGCCGCGCGCATCGATTCCCAGCGCTCCCGGACGCAGACGGTTCGCGATCACCGCGACGGGGGTCGCACCGATCTCGGCCCGCAGCTCGGGATACGCGCGGAGGAACCGCGACACGCCCAGGGGGTCGGCGGCGAGGACGGCGACGACGAGGTCGGCGCTGCGCACCGCGGCGAGCGTCGCGGCGTTTCTTCGCGGCCCGTCCAGATCGCTCACGATCTCCTCGTCCCGCTCCAGGGAGGACGAGACGTCGACGACGGTGTGGTCGGCCCACGTCCGGCATGCGCTCAGCGCGTCGGCGACCTGGGGGCCGCTCAGTTCGGGCCACCGCGACGGCCGGTTCACGCCGGTGAGGACATCGACCCCCGTCGAACCGAGCGGGGCACTGATGCGGGTCAGCTCACGCGCATCCAGTCCGCCGAGACGGGCCTGCCGGCATGCCGCCGCGAAGCCCGGCGCCTCGTCGGCGAGGCCGAGGGCGAGGGCGATCGCCGGCGCGTGGGAGTCGGCATCCACCAAGCCGACGTGGCGCCCTCCCCGTGCGAGTTCGACGGCGAGCTCGATCGCGACGGTGGAGCGGCCCGGCGAACCCGCGGGCCCCCACACGGTGATCACGCGCGGGGCGTCGAGCCCGCCGCCGCCGTCGCCGTGGGCGAACGTCCCCCGCGCAGGCGGCGGGGCGCCGATGCGCTCGGCGAGCTGCCAGCCCTCCACTTCGAGCGGCAGCGGGGGCTCGAGACCGAACGTCTCGACGATCCTCTCGTCGGCGGGGGAAGCCACGAGGGGCACGATCCGCACGGCGCGTCGATCGCACAGAGCGACGACGTCCGCGCTCACCGTGGCACGCGAGGTCTCGAGGACCACCGCGTCGGCCCCGCGCAGCAGCTCGTCGGCACTGCGCAGCAGCTCATCGACACTGCGCAGCCCATCAGCACCGCGCAGCAGCTCATCGGCACTGCGCAGCCCATCGGGATCGTCGGCCGGGGCATCCGTCGCGCGCACGAGCGCCGCGGCCGGCACCACGGCGATGACGGTCAGCCCCTCGCTGCGCAGCGCGTCGGCGAGATGGTCGCCGTACGGCTCATCGACCGCGATCACGACCTTCACGGCGCAGCGCCCGACGTCGGGACGACCGACAGCGCCGACTGGTCCGCGATCGCGGCGAGCATCGCCGGCACGTCCGCCCGGGGGATCACCACCTCGAGCGCGGCGGCACCGCCGCCGATCATCGAATCGTCGCGGGTGACCGTCACGACCGTCGCGTCGGCGACCAGGATGCGCGGCACGTCATACGTGCCCCGTTCGATCAGGGGCGCGGCCCACACCTCGACGACGGATCCCGGTTCGACCGAACCCGGGACGTCGACCGCGCTGCGCAGCACGACGCTCGTCGTGCGCACCGACGACGCGTCCCCGACGCTGCTGCGCGGAACGAGCTCGCCCGCCTCGATCGTCCGCGTCGCGACGAGCCCGTCGACGAGCGCCTCCGGCTCCAGATACGCCTCCCCCACCTGGCCGAGCGCGACCTCGACGGTCCGGAGGTCGCCGCGGGAGATCTCCTCACCGGACACGATGGTCCGCGCGGCCGCGAACGCCGGCACGGTCTGACGAGACGCCGAGACGACGAACCACACCCCCGCGATCGACGCGGCGACGAGCAGGATGCCGAGGAGGAAGCGTGCGTCACCCCAGAAGGCACGCGGCCGGGAGCGGGCGGTGTCGGTCCGGGTCATGACACCATCGTGACGCAGACCGCGGAATCGGCATCCGGGTTATCCACAGCGGGTGCGCCGCCGGGACCCCTGCGGCGGGGTGCGCCCATAATGGGGGCATGCCCGAGATCCCGACGTCCGACGTGCGCATGCTGGCACCCGCTCAGGTGGCGGAGGTGCTCGGGATCTCGGTCGACGAGGTGATGGCGCTCGTCGAGCAGCGACGGCTGCGCGGCGCACGCGTGGGATCCCCGGCCCGGTGGCGCGTCGAGGAGGCGAGCGTCGGGGAGTACCTCGACGAGCAGGCGGAGGAAGCACGCCGGATGGCCCTGTGGCGGCAGTCCAACGAGGCGAGCTTCCCCGAGCTGTGGGGAACCGGCATCGTCCGCAACGCCGACTGAGCGAGCCGCGACGCCCGCGACCTCGACACGGTCGATCAGATGAGGTCGACGCCCGGTTCGATCCCCACCCAGGCCAGCGCGCCGAACGGCACGACCCGGTGCCCGGTGACCTCGCTCGCCCGGCGGGGAGCGCCGCGTTCGTGCAGCGCGATGTCGAGGTGGTCGGAACCGGCACGATCGACGGTTCCGAAGAGCGCGCGTCCGCTGCGCAGGTGCACCGCGACGGGGATGCGCCGGCGGACGAGGTCCCGGAGGACGAAGCCGAGGGTCATCCGCTCGGACAGGGCCGACCCCTTCACCGCGGGCCGCGCACTGCGGAGGACGTCGGCGTGCGGCATCCCGATCGCGTCGATCGCGGCGAAGGGCACGAGCAGCGCCCCCGTCCGGGCTCCGTCGAGGGCGACCCAGTCCGCACCCACCGCGCTGACTTCGCCGCCGAGGACGACACCGTCGCCCACGTCGACCGTGAGGGGGCCGGCCGCGGGATCCCGGTCGATCAGAGCCACGAGCCGCTCGCGCAGCGATACGCGCGACAGTCGCAGTCGTTCGGCTTCGGTGTCGAGAGCCGCGCGCTCCGCCTCCCACTCGGACGCGAGCTGACCCTCGAGGTCGTCGAAGAAGCGATCCCAGCGCACCCAGCGAGAGTAGGGCACATCATCACGAGTCGATGAGAAGTTCTCCACAGGTCGCGGACGACCTGTTCCTGTGAACTCGCCGTGTGTTGTACTTTTCCGCAGGACATCCCCCTGTCGAGATTGGCATCCATGGCAACGTCGCCTTCGCGCATCCCCCATCCCCTCGCGGCGCCCCTCCATCCGAGAGAGCTCTCGGAGTTCTTCGCGCCGCAGCGGACGTCGTCCACCGAGCTCCCCGACCCCGACCCGTTCGTCCGGAACCTCACGCGGGGTGTGCTCGAGGTCTTCGCCGGCGTGCGCGAAGTGGACCAGCTCGCGCGCTGGCTGACCGAGGACGCCTACCGCAAGCTCATGACGCGGGCCAACCTCGCCGCCCGCGCGCGCAGCGCGCGCGGTGTGCCGGCGATGCGCCCGGTCCACACGCTGCTCTCGGTGCACCACTCGTCACCCGCCGACGGCGTGGTCGAATCGGTCGTCATCGTCCAGGGCCCGGCCCGCACGCGCGCCGTCGCCCTGCGCGTCGAGGGCATGGACGGCCGCTGGCGCGCGACGTCGCTCGCGCTGCTCTGAAAGCCGGCGGCGGGCCGACCCCAGCGTCGTGGCCGGTCCGCTCGTCATCCTCCTCCGGCCGCACTCGCCGGCGCAGGGATCACTGCCGATACGAAGACAGGAAGTTCCCGAGCCGCTCGATCGCCTCGGTGAGCACCCGCGCCTCCGGAAGCGTGACGATGCGCACGTGGTCGGGCGTCAGCCAGTTGAAGCCAGTCCCCTGGACGAGCAGCACGTGCTCGGCGACGAGGAAGTCGTACACGAGCTTGGCGTCGTCGCGGATCTCGTGCACGTCCGGATCGAAACGGGGAAAGGCGTAGAGGGCGCCCTCGGGCTTGACGCACGTGACGCCCGGGATCGCCTCGAGAGCCTGCCATGCGGCATCCCGCTGCTCGTGGAGCCGTCCGGTCGGAGCGATGAGCGCGTCGATCGACTGCACGCCCGACAGCGCCGCCTGCACCGCGTGCTGGGCCGGTACATTCGGACACAGCCGCGTGGAGGCGAGCAGCGTGATGCCCTCGAGGAATCCGGCCGCGTGGTGCTTCGGGCCGGTGATCACGAGCCACCCCGAGCGGTAGCCCGCCACCCGGTAGGTCTTCGACAGCCCGTTGAACGTGAGGACGAGCAGGTCGGGCGCGACGGAGGCCATCGGGATGTGCTGCGCGCCGTCGAAGAGGATGCGGTCGTAGATCTCGTCGGAGAGCACGAGGAGCGAATTCTCGCGCGCGATCTCGGCGATGCCCTCGAGGACCTCTCGCGAGTAGACCGCCCCCGTGGGGTTGTTGGGGTTGATGACGACGATCGCCTTCGTGCGCGGCGTCACCTTCGAGCGGATGTCGTCGAGGTCGGGCTGCCAGCCGTTCTGCTCGTCGGCGAGGTAGTGCACGGGCGTGCCGCCGCCCAGGCTCGTCATCGCGGTCCACAGCGGGTAATCCGGCGCCGGGATCAGCACCTCGTCGCCTTCGTCCAGCAGCGCCTGCATGACCATCGTGATCAGCTCGGAGACCCCGTTGCCGAGGTAGACGTCGTCGGGCCCGAACGACGGGAAGGTGGGGTCCTCCTCGTAGCGGTAGACCACCGCGCGGCGGGCGGCGATGATGCCGCGACTGTCGCTGTAGCCGTGCGCGTGCGACATCGCCGCGATCATGTCGCGCACGATCTGGAACGGCGCCTCGAACCCGAACACCGCGGGGTTGCCGGTGTTCAGCTTGAGGATCGTGTGGCCCTCGGCCTCGAGCCGGTCGGCCTCGACGAGGGCCTGTCCGCGGATCTCGTAGAGGACGTCTTTGAGCTTGCTCGACTGGTCGAGCGGGCGCAGGGGACTCATCGGATCAGGATAGTGTGCGCCGGATGCGGCCAATCGCCAGGCGCTGGCCTGCCGGCCCGCTGCCCGCCCCGCTCACCCCTCAGCGACGCAGACGGCTCGCCTTCCGCGCGGAGATCACCTGGAAGATGAGCGTCGCCGCGATCGCGATCAGGAAGACCGCGGACGCGATCACGTTCGCCTGAGGCGGGATGCCGCGCTGGGCGGCGACGTAGATGTAGACCGGGAAGGTCTGCACCGTACCCGAGGTGAAGTACGTGATGATGAAGTCGTCGAAGCTCAGGCTGAACGACAGCAGCGCGGCGGCGACGATGCCCGGGAGCAGCAGCGGGAACGTGATGCGCCAGAACACCTCGCGGGGCGAACCGTAGAGATCGCGGCCGGCCTCTTCGAGGGCGGGGTCGAGGGAGAGCACGCGCGCGCGCACCGTGACCACGACGAAACTCAGGCAGAACATCGTGTGCGCGATGATGATCGTCCCGAGGCCCTTCGCGACGCCGATCGTCAGGAACTGCGACGCGAGGCCCGCACCGATCACGACCTCCGGGGTCGCCATCGGCAGGAACAGAAGCAGGCTGATCGAACTGCGCGCGCGGAAGCGGTAGCGCACGAGCGCGAGGGCGATCATCGTGCCGAGCGTCGTCGCGATGAGGGTCGAGACGAGTCCTACGAGGATGCTGTTGCCGAACGCGACGCACACTTCGGGCTGCGCGCACACGGTGAGCCAGTTCTCGAGCGTGAAGCCGTTCCACGAGATGTTCGACCGGTTCGCGTCGTTGAACGAGAAGGCGAACGTGTAGACGATCGGGATGAGCAGGATGATGAACGCGATCGTCACGTACGTCGGGAGCAGCCACGAGCCGATCGGGCGGCGGCCCCGGGCGGCGGCCCGGCGCATCTGGATCGTGCTCGTCTGGGCGGGGTCGGTCGTGAACGCGCTCACAGCAGGTCATCCGTTCCGGCGCGGCGGACGTAGAAGCCGACGATCACCACGATGACGGCCATCAGGAGGATCGACAGGGCGGCGGCCTGCGGGTAGTTCACCGTGATGAGGAACTTCGACTGGATGACGTTGCCGATCATCGCCGTGCCCGGTCCGCCGAGGAACGACTGACTCGCGTTGACGTAGTCTCCCGCCGCGGGGATGAAGGTCAGGAGCGTCCCCGAGATCACGCCCGGAAGCGACAGCGGAAAGGTCACTTTCCAGAACGTGCTGGCGTGACTGGCGTACAGGTCGCTCCCCGCTTCGATCAGACGCTTGTCGAGGCGGTCGAGCGAGGCGAACAGCGGGAGCGTCATGAAGGGGATGAAGTTGTAGGTCAGGCCGAACACGACCGCGAACCCCGTGCCGGTGATGTGGTCCTGCGGGCCCATGAGCCCGACGAACTGCAGCAGCCCGACGACGGGGCCCTCGTCCGAGAGGATCTGCTTCCACGCGAGGGTGCGCAGCAGGAACGAGATGAAGAACGGCGCGATGACGAGGACGAGCAGCAGATTGCGCAGAAGCTTCCGCTCGCGGATCGTCACGCCGATGAAGTACGCGATCGGGTAGCTGATCAGCAGCGCGAAGACCGTCGCGAGCAGCGCGTACCAGAACGACCGGAGGAACTGCGGCCAGTACTGGGCGATGACGTCGACGTAGTTCTGCCAGTAGAACGCGTAGTAGTAGCCGCCGTAGGTCTCGGTGTCGTTGATCCCGAACGACGTGATCAGGAGGGAGACGAACGGCACGAGGAAGAACAGCGCGAGGTACGCGAGCCCCGGCACGAGCAGGACGAGGGCGATGAGACCTCCGCGTCGCTTCTCCGGCTCGCGGGCGGGCTGCGTTCCGGCGGGAACCAGCGCCGAGATCGCCATGTCAGGCGGCCTCGCCGTCGGGGTCGGCCGTCGCGGCGGCCTCGGCGGCGTCGACGCGGGCCGCGGCGTCGAGGCCGAACGTGTGCTCACGCCGCCAGGCGACCCAGACTTCGGACCCGGCGGTGAACACCGAGCCGAAGACCATGTTCTGCTCGAAGACCGTCACTTCGCCGAGCCCGGGGATCCCGAGGATGTACTGCGTGCTCGCACCGGCGAACGACACGTCGACGATCCGGCCGGGTCCGAGGACGTTCTCGAGTCCGTCGCGCGGCGGCTCCTCGCCGAGCAGTCGCAGCTTCTCGGGTCGCACGCCCACCGTGATCTGCCCGTGCCGCTCGACGGCGCGGTCCTCGGGGAGCGCCACGACACCGGCCGCGGTGCGCGCCGTGATGAGTCCGCCCGCGGTCGACTCGACCTCGGCCGGGAACAGGTTCGACTGCCCGAGGAAGTTCGCGACGAACCCGGTGCGGGGCAGTTCGTAGAGCTCCTGGGGCGACCCCAGCTGCTCGATGCGCCCGTGATTCATGACCGCGACCGTGTCGGCCATCGTCATGGCCTCCTCCTGGTCGTGCGTGACATGCAGGAACGTGAGACCGACCTCGGCCTGGATCGACTTGAGCTCGAGCTGCATCTGGCGGCGGAGCTTCAGGTCGAGGGCGCCCAGCGGCTCGTCCAGGAGCAGCAGAGCGGGCCGATTGACGATCGCGCGCGCAAGGGCGACGCGCTGCTGCTGCCCGCCCGACAGCTGGCTCGGGCGGCGCTGCGCGACATGATCGAGCTCGACGAGCGTGAGGGCCTCGTGGGCTTTGGGGAGCGCATCCGCCACCTTGCGCCGGCGCAGCCCGAACGCGACGTTCTCGATCACCGTCATGTGCGGGAACAGCGCGTAGCTCTGGAAGACGGTGTTGACGGGCCTCTTGTGGGGCTTGACCGCCGTCACGTCCTGTCCGCCGATCAGGATGCGGCCCTCGGACGGGTCTTCGAGCCCGGCGACGAGTCGCAGGGTGGTCGTCTTGCCGCAGCCGGAGGGGCCGAGCAGGGCGAAGAAGGAACCTGCGGGGATGAGCAGGTCGAGTTCTTCGATCGCGGTGAACCCGGGGAAGACCTTGCGGATCCCCTCGAGCTGCAGGTCTGCGCCGGCTTCGGCGAACGCTCCCTCTGCCATCTCAGGCGCCGAGACCGACGGCCTCGAACTCGGCGTTGTACTTCAGCTGCTCCTCGTTCGTGAGCGTGCGGAAGATGTGCGCCTGGGCGAGCGTCTCCTCGTTCGGGAAGATCAGCTGGTTCTCCACGAGCTCGGGGTCGATGTCGGCCATCGCCTCCCGGGCACCGGCGACCGGGGTGATGTAGTTGACCCACGCGGCGACCTCGGCCGCGACGGCCGGGTCGTAGTAGTAGTCGATGAGCGTCTCGACGTTGGTCTTCTGCTGCGAGCCGATCGGGATCATGAAGTTGTCGCTCCAGAGCGTCCCGCCCGAGTCCGGCAGGGCGAAGGCGAACTTGTCGCCGACCTCGTAGTTGATCGCGGTGATGTCGCCCGACCACACGATCGCGGCGAGCGTGTCCTCGTTCTTGAGGTCGTCGGCGTACGAGTTGCCCTTGATGTTGCGGATCTGACCGTTCGAGACCTGCTCGGCGAACACGTCCAGGGCGTTCTGGAACTCGGTGTCGCCCCAGCTCGAGCCCGAGATGTCCACGCCCTGGCTCAGCATGATGAGCCCCATCGTGTCGCGCATCTCGCTCAGGACGCCGATGCGCCCCTTCAGTTCGGGGTTCCACAGATCCTCGATGCTCTGCAGTCCCTGCGGAAGCTTCTCCTTGTTCCACGCGATGCCGGCGAAGCCGGACTGCCAGGGCAGCGAGTCCGCGCGACCGGGGTCGAAGTCGGGGTTCTGCAGGCTCGGGTTGAGGTTCGCGACGGCGTTGGGCATGTTCGCCTTGTCGAACGCCTGGGTGTAGCCGGACGCGATCCAGATCGAGGCCATCCAGTCGGTCAGGCACACGGCGTCCGCCCCGATGTCCTGGCCGAGCGCGAGCTGATCGCGCACCTTCGCGAAGTACGTGTTGTTGTCGTCGATCGCGACGTCGTAGTTGACGGTCAGACCGGTCTGCTCCATGAACGCCTCGAGCGTCGGGTGGTTGCCGTCGTCGTCCTCGTCGAGGTAGAACGACCAGTTCGCCCAGGTGAGCGTCTTCTGCGACGCCGAGAGGTCTTCACCCGCACTGGCCGATGCGGCCGGTGCGGAGCCTCCGACGCGGCCGGAGCACGCGGCGAGGAACGCGGCGAGCGACAGGGCACCGGCGCCGCCGATCAGTCCACGGCGACTGATCTGCGCCTGTCGGGCCTGCGCGATGAGGGCGCGGACGGCGGGGTCTTCGGGCAGGGGTCCACGGGGCATGCGGCACTCCTTCGAGATGCGGGAACATCGCTCACGCGACGACGGGTGAACCGATAATGCCACGTCAGTACCACGATTGACGACGGAATCCGCACATCGAAACAAAACTTTCACACGAATCGGTGTCGGGATGACGCCCAAACGACGGTTTCCGTCGCGTGGTGTTTGTCGCACAGCGTCAGCGGTGCCAGGATCTCTCCATGTCCACACCCGGTGCGATCGATGCGCTGTCGAAGCTGATCATCGAGCAGCTGCAGGAAGACGGTCGCCGCTCCTACGCCGAGATCGGCCGTGCGGTCGGCCTGAGCGAGGCCGCCGTGCGTCAGCGCGTGCAGCGGCTGACCGACAGCGGCGCGATGCAGGTCGTCGCCGTCACCGACCCGATGCAGCTCGGGTTCCATCGACAGGCCATGATCGGACTGCGGGTGAGCGGCGACACCCGCGAGGTCGCGGCCGCGCTCGAGAAGATCTCGGCGGTCGACTACCTCGTCCTCACGGCGGGAAGCTTCGACATCCTCGCGGAGGTGGTCTGCGAGTCGGACGACGACCTCGTCGAACTGCTCAACAGCCGCATCCGCTCTCTGCCGGGCGTCATCTCGTCCGAGACGTTCGTCTACCTGGGCCTGCGCAAGCAGTCCTACGACTGGGGCACGCGCTGAGACGCACCCCGGTCGTCGGGACTCACTTCTTCTTGTCGGCCGCGCGGCGCTGCGCGCGGTTCTGCGGGGCGGATGCCGGAGCCGCGGTGTCGGTGCGTTGACCGAACGCGCCGCGCGGGGCCTCCGCCGCGGGCGCGGCCGCGGGCGCCGCAGCCGCTGCCGCTGCCTGACGGATCCGATTCGTGGCGGCCTGCTGGACCTGACCCCGGTCGTTGCGCACCTCGACCTCGCCGGCGTCGTTGGCCGCCGAGTACTGGAGCCGCTGCCCTTCCACCGGCGTCGCCCCGAGACCCTTGGCCTCGACCTCGGCCGGCGCATCCTCGCCTTCCGCGGGGCGGCGCACCTCGACCTCGAGGTTGTAGAGGTAGCCGACCGACTCCTCCTTGATCTGGCCCATCATCGACTGGAACATCTGGTAGCCCTCGCGCTGATACTCGATCAGCGGATCGCGCTGGGCCATGGCCCGCAGGCCGATGCCGTCCTTGAGGTAGTCCATCTCGTA
>CAYOQY010000085.1:9601-11407 GCA_964406225.1 uncultured Microbacterium sp. | reverse complement strand
CGCCCGCATCGGGGTCATCACGTTCCCCGGTTCGCTCGATGACCGCGACGCGCAGCGCGCCGTCCGCATCGCCGGCGGTGAGCCGGTCGCCCTGTGGCACGGCTCGCACGACCTCGAGGGCGTCGACGCCCTCGTGCTGCCCGGCGGCTTCAGCTACGGCGACTACCTGCGCGCGGGAGCGATCGCGGCCCTCGCGCCGATCATGGCCGAAGTGAAGACCGCCGCCGAGAAGGGGATGCCGGTCCTCGGCATCTGCAACGGCTTCCAGATGCTGGTCGAGGCGCACCTGCTGCCCGGCGGACTGATCCGCAACGCCCACCAGCAGTTCGTGCGCCGCGATCAGCGGCTCCGCGTCGAGAACGCCTCGACGGCGTGGACGTCGGACTTCGCCGAGGGCCAGGAGATCGTCATCCCGCTCAAGAACGCCGACGGCGGGTACATCGCCTCGGAGTCCGAGCTCGACCGGCTCGAGGGCGAGGGTCTCGTGGCCTTCCGCTACCTCGGCGTCAACCCCAACGGGTCGCTGCGCGACATCGCCGGCCTCACGAACACCCGCGGCAACGTCGTGGGCCTCATGCCGCACCCCGAGCACGCGGTCGAGGAGGGCTTCGGCCCGAACACCCCCGCCGCGATGCGCTCGGGGGTCGACGGCGTGCCGTTCTTCACGGCGGCGATCGCCGCCGTGGTGGCCGCCGCGGCCTGAGCCCCGGCATCCCTTCGCCTGTCCTCTCCCGCAGCGCATCATTTCCCGCGATAGACAGCGCGCGAGCGGGTCAGGACTCGGGGGCGGACTCGATCTGCTGCAGGATGCGCGCGGCGACGCTGACCGCGATCGACGCCGGCGCCTTCCCCTCCACCTCGGGGATGCCGATGGGCGTCGTCACGCGCTCCAGGTCGGCATCCGCGTGCCCGAGTTCCGCGAGGCGCGCCCGGAAGCGCACCCACTTCGAGCGCGAGCCGATCAGGCCGATCGAGCCGAGGTCGTCGCGGCGCAGCGCCTGGTCGGTGATCGCGAGGTCCTCACCGTGGTCGTGCGTCATGATCAGCACGTGCGCGCCCGACGGCAGATCGGCGAGCGCGGCCTCGGGGACGGGCGCGTGCCGCAGAGTCACCGTCGCGACGGCGTCGGCGAGGACTCCGGACGACCCGGGTACGCCCACGCGATCGGGATGCAGCATCTCGGGCCGCGCATCGATCAGGTGCAGCTCGATCTGCTGGCGCGCGAGTATGCGGGCGAGCTCGAGCCCGACATGACCCACGCCGAAGACCGCGACCGTGGGGACGACGCGGACCGGTTCGAGCAGCATCGTGACCTCTCCTCCGCAGCACTGCACTCCGTAATCGGTCACGGCCTTGTCGCTCAGGGCGAGGGTCAGCAGCCGCGGCTCGTCGTCCCCCGCGGCGAGCATGTCGCGCGCCTGCTCGACGGCCGTCGCCTCGAGGTTGCCGCCCCCGACGGAACCGAACAGCCGCTCCGGTGACACGACGAGCTTCGCGCCCCCGTTGCGCGGCGCGTGCCCGCGTACGGTCGCGAGGGTCACGAGGACGGCGGGCACGCGCGCCTCGCGCAGCCGCCGCAGCTCGTCGACCCAGTCCATGTGCCCGTCAGCGCACGACGGACGGCGCATCCGCCGCCTCGCGCGCGGCCTGGATCGCCCAGAACACCGCCTCGGGGGTCGCCGGCGAACCGAGCTCGACGCTGCGGCCCGCAGGTCCGAACGCGGCGACGGCTTCGCGCAGCGCCTCGCGCGCGCTGAAGGCGAGCATGAGCGGCGGCTCGCCGACGGCCTTCGACCCGTACACCGC
>CAYOQY010000085.1:6262-9501 GCA_964406225.1 uncultured Microbacterium sp. | reverse complement strand
GTCGACGCCGGATGCCGTCACCAGACCGCCCGAGAACACCACCGCGCCCACGTCGTCGACGCCGAGGAGGTCCGCTGCGACCGGCGCCATGCGGTCGCGGATCTGCTCGCACGCGTTCTTGACCGCGGCGCCGTTCAGGTCGGCGCCCGACGACGCGGCGGTCGCCGACGCGTTCGGAACCTTGTCGGTGCGGGTGGGCGCGAGGCGCACCCGCGAGAGCGGCACGCCGAGCGCCGTGGCGGCGACCTGCAGCATCTTGGTGTGCAGGCCCTGGCCCATCTCGGTGCCGCCGTGGTTCACCAGCACCGAACCGTCCTTGTAGACGTGCACGAGCGCGCCGGCCTGGTTGAAAGCCGTGAAGTTGAAGGAGATGCCGAATTTGACCGGCGTCGTCGCGATCGCGCGCTTGACGTGCTCGTTCTGCGCGTTGAACGCCGCGATCTCGGCCGTGCGGGTCTCGAGATCGGCGTCCGCGCGGACGCGGTCCCAGATCGCGGGCATGCGCTCGGCATCCTTCACGACCTGTCCGTACGGGGTGAGCTGACCCGGCGCGTAGAAGTTCATCCGACGCAGCGCACCGGGGTCGACCCCGAGCACGGGCGCGGCGCGGCCGAGGATGTCCTCGATGAGGAACACGCCCTGCGGGCCGCCGAACCCGCGGAACGCGGTGTTCGAGGTCTTGTTCGTCTTCGCCACCCTGCCGACCAGCTGGATGTGCGGAATCCAGTACGCGTTGTCGACGTGGCAGAGCGCCCGGCTGAGCACGGGCTCCGACAGGTCGAGGCACCAGCCGCCGTCGGCGGTGAGCGTCGCCTCGAGGCCGGCGAGGTGTCCGTCGGCGGCGAACCCCGCACGCCACGAGATATGGAACGGATGCCGCTTGCCGGTCATCGTGATGTCCTGCGTGCGCGTGAGGCGCACCCGCACGGGGCGGCCGGTGAGACGCGAGCCGAGCGCGGCGACGGCGGCGAGCCCGTGCGGCTGCATCTCCTTGCCCCCGAACGCCCCGCCCATCCGCAGCGCCTGCACCGTGACGCGGTGCGACGGGATGCCGAGCACGTGCGCGACGATCTCTTGGGTCTCACTCGGATGCTGCGTGGAGGACTCCACGAACACCTGACCCTCCGAGTCGACGTGCGCGAGCGACGCGTGCGTCTCGAGGTAGAAGTGCTCCTGCCCGCCGAACTCCGTGACCCCTTCGAGCACGACGGCCGCCTCCGCCAGCGCGTCCGCCGCGTCGCCGCGCGAGACCGTGCGCTCGGCGCCCTGGTAGGAGCCGGCGGCGATCGCCTCGGTGACCGTGACGATGCTCGGCAGCGGTTTGTAGGTCACCGTCACCGCCTCCGCACCGCGGCGCGCGGCTTCGGGGGTCTCGCCGAGCACCCAGGCGAGTGCGTGCCCGTGGTACATCGCCTCACTCGGGAACAGCGGCTCGTCGTGCTTGACGCCCGCGTCGTTCACGCCCGGAACATCCTCGGCGGTGAGCACGCGCACGACCCCCGGCATCCGCTGGGCGGCGCTCGCGTCGACCGAGACGCGCGCGTGCGCAGAGGTGGACTGCACCGGCCACGCCGTCAGCACGCCTGCGGTGCGGCCGGCGAGGTCGTCGGTGTACATCGCGAGCCCCGTGGCGTGCAGCGCCGCGCTCTCGTGCGCGGCGGCGACGCCGACGACGGGCGCGGCGGGGCGGTCGGCGAGCGCGCTCACGCGGCGGCTCCGTCGGTCGTGTGCGGGCGGCGGGCGTGGAGTTTGCGGAGGGCGTTGCCGAGCATGAGCGCGCGGTACTCCGCGCTCGCCCGGTGGTCGGACATCGGCGTGCCCTCCCCGCCGAGCGTCGCCGCCGCCGTGCGGATCGTGTCGACGGTCCAAGGGTGGCCGATCAGCGCATGCTCGGTCGCTCGCGCGCGGATGGGGGTCGCCGCGACGCCGCCGAGGCCGATGCGGGCCTCGGTGACCAGCCCGTCGCGGATGCCGAGGGCGAACGCGACCGCGACGCTGGAGATGTCGTCGAAGCGGCGCTTGGAGATCTTGTGGAACGCCGTCACTCCGGCGAGCGGCCGGGGGATGCGCACCGCGCGGATCACCTCATCGGAGCGCCGCACGCTCTGCCGGTAGCCGGTGAAGTACTCGTCGAGCGGGACGACGCGGTCACCGTTCGTCGAGGTGAGTACGACCCTCGCACCCAGGGCGAGGAGCGCGGGGCTCGCGTCGCCGATCGGCGAGCCGGTGCCGAGGTTGCCGCCGATCGTGGCGCGGTTGCGGATGAGGGGCGAGGCGAACTGCGGCGCGAGCTGATCGAGCAGCGCGACACGTCCGGCGAGGGCGCGCTCGATCTCGGCGATCGTGAGCGCCGCGCCGATCTCGATCTCGTCGTCGCCGATCTCGAGCCCGCGCAGCTCGGGCAGGCGCTCGATCGCGATCACGAGCGGCGCCCGCGCGGCGCGGAGGTTCACCTCGACGCCCCAGTCGGTCGCACCCGCGACGAGCTGCGCCTCGGGCTCGCCGGTCAGGAGCGCCAGTGCGTCGGCGAGCGCGGCGGGGCGCACGAAGCGGACTCCGTCGATCACGACGTCCGTCGGCACGGGCGCGGGCGCGGGATGCCGCTGACGCGCGGCCAGCGGATCTTCCGGGTCCGGCATCCCGAGTCCGTACGCCGCGTCGCGGATGGGCCGGTAGCCCGTGCAACGGCAGAGGTTGCCGCTCAGGGCGTGCAGGTCGAAGCCGTTCGGGCCGTGATGGGCGTGCGGGTCGTCGATCGCCTCGGGCGCGTCGGGGTCGTCGGTCGCGGCGTCGGCGGGCGTGCGATCGGCGCGGTAGAACTCCCCGGCCATGCTGCATGCGAATCCGGGCGTGCAGTAGCCGCACTGCGATCCGCCACCCTCCGCGAGACTCCGCTGGACGGGATGCAGGTCGTCGGGCGCGCCAAGGCCTTCCGCGGTGACGACCTCCTGGCCGACGAGCGCGTACGCGGGCACGAGGCACGAGTTGACCGCGGTCCAGGCCGTGCCGTCGTCCGCCGCGGGGGTGGCCACGAGCACGGCGCACGCGCCGCATTCGCCCTCGGCGCAGCCCTCTTTCGCGCCCACGAGCCCGGTCACGCGCAGCCAGTCCAGCGCGTTCGTATGCGCCGCGACGCCCGCGAGCGAGCGCGGTGCGCCGTTGACGGTCAGGGCGGTGTCACCGAGAGGATGCTCCACCTTCGCGATTGTACGTGCGCGATGTTTCCGCCGGTCGCACGC
>CAYOQY010000085.1:2576-6162 GCA_964406225.1 uncultured Microbacterium sp. | reverse complement strand
CGCCCGGCCCGTGCTCAGACCGTGCCGGCGGGCGGCCAGAGGCCGATGATGAGCGCCATCACGAGCACCGTGACGACCTCGTGCGCGATGTTCATGAGCGTGAGCGACGAGGGCCGCCCCTCGAACACGTCGTGCGTGATGAAGCGCGCCGCGGTGAATCCCGCCCACAGCGCGACCGCGGTCGCGAGCGCGGAGATCAGGAAGCCGCCGCCGTAGAAGTGCCACGCGATCGCCGTGGCACCGGCCAGCACCCACGCCGTGATGAAGCTCACGAGAACGGTGACCACGATCGGGACGACCGCGGTCGCTCCCGGTCGGTCCATGTCGACGTGCGCGAGCTTCGCCCAGCGCGTGCCGAACACCTTCGGCGCGTACCAGATCGAGCCGACGACCATGCTGGATGCCGTCGCGATGAGCACCGCCCAGTAATTGATCTCGGGAACCATGTCACCCTCCGCGTGTGCCTGCCACTCCCTTGCGTGTGCCTGACAGTAGCGCCGACCGCGGACCTCCGACAGTACCGACCGGCGCGGCCGGCGCCTCCCGTAGCGTGGACGCATGGCCCCCGGCATCCCGAACATCGTCGTGTCCGTTCCGACCGCAGAGCTCGCCGACGCGCTGCGTCCGCACCCGACCGGTGCCGACGTGCTCGTGTGGGACATGGCCTCACCACCGCCGCGCGAGGCGATCGACCTCGTCGTGCCGCCCTACATGTCGATGGAGAAGCTCATGCCGCGCCTGGCCGAAGTGCGCACGCGACTCGTGCAGAGCCAGTCGATCGGGTACGAGGGCATCGAGGAGCGGCTGCCGCCCGGCAAGGTCTTCGCGAACGCGGCGTCGGTGCACGAGACCTCGACGGCGGAGCTCGCCGTGGGGCTCGCGATCGCGGCGCAGCGGCGCTTCGCGACATACGTGCGCGCGCAGGACGAGCGGCGCTGGGCGCCGGAGTTCTCCGAGAGCCTCGCCGACCGGCGGGTGCTGCTGCTCGGATACGGCGGTGTCGGCAAGGCGGTCGCCGCACGCCTCGCACCGTTCGAGGTGGACCTCACGGTCGTCGCGTCGCGCGCCCGCTTCGAGGACGGGATGCCGGTGCACGGCGTCGAGCGGCTGCTCGAACTGCTCCCGCACGCCGAGATCGTGATCGTGACGCTCCCCGGAGGTGACGCGACCCGTCACATCATCGACGCCGAGGCCCTCGCCGCATTGCCGGACGGCGCGCTCGTCATCAACGTCGGCCGCGGTCCGCTCATCGACACCGACGCGCTCGTGGCGGAGCTGCAGGGCGGACGCCTCCGGGCGGCGCTGGATGTGACCGACCCCGAGCCCCTCCCCGCCGACCATCCGCTCTGGTCCGCACCCGGCGCGCTCATCGTGCCGCACGTCGGGGGCGCCTCGAGCGCGATGAAGCCGCGGACGGTGAAGCTCATCCGCACCCAGATCGAGCGGATGCTGGCGGGCGAGCCCCCGCTGAACGTCGTCTACGAGAGCTGAGGCCGCGCCCGCGGCATCCGTGCCATCGCGGCGGACGGAGAACAGGAGAAGCGCATGAGCCCCCATCTCGACATCGACGGACTGACAGCGGACGACGTGCCGCACCTCGAGCACGCGATCCGGCTCGCGTACGCGGCCCGCGAGCGCGGTGACCATCCGTTCGGCGCGATCCTCGTGACACCCGACGGCCGGGTCGTCGAGGGTCTGAACTCCGTCGAGACCGACCGCGACCCGACCGGCCATGCCGAGACGAACCTCGTCCGCATCGCCGCGCACGCGCTCCCGCCCGAGGTCGTCGCCGCCTCCACGCTGTACACGAGCACCGAGCCGTGTGCGATGTGCTCGGGAGCGATCTACTGGGCGGTCGTCCCGCGCGTCGTGTTCGCGCTGGCCTCCGACGAACTCGACCGCATCGTCGACGCGCACGACGGCGATCAGAGCCTGGCGCTGGCCTCGCGCGAGGTCTTCGCCCGCGGCGGGAGGTCGACCGCCGTCGTGGGTCCCGTGCCGCTGCCCGGCGCGGCCGATGTGCACGCCGGGTTCTGGGGCGCACGCGACTCCTGAGCCGCGGCCGCGGCATCCGTCACACCGACGAAACACGGTGATCGACACCGCGAAACGTGCGGCGCCTAGCGTCTCTCTGATCACACTGCATCAGAAGGGATGCCAACCCGATGGCAACACACAGCACACTCTCGCGGCGGGTCGGCGCGATCGCCGCCGCCGTCGTCGCCTCCGCCCTCGTCCTGTCCGGCTGCGCATCCAGCGGCAGCGCCCCGGCCGCGTCCGGCGACGCCGGGGAGGCGGCGTCGTTCGGCGACATCAGCGTGCAGTACTCCTGGATCAAGAACGAGGAGTTCGCGGGCGAGTTCTACGCGTACGAGAACGGGTATTACGACGAAGCGGGCTTCGGCGAGGTCACCGGCATCGCTGGTCCCGACACGGGCGTCGCGAAGCTGCTCTCCGGGACCGTCCAGTTCGCGCTGAGCGACGCGGCCTCGGTCGGCGCCGCCATCGCCGAGCAGGACGCGCCCCTCAAGATCGTCGGCGCGACGTTCCAGAAGAACCCCTTCACGATCCTGTCGCTCGCCGACGGCGCGGACATCGCGACCCCCGAAGACCTCATCGGCAAGAAGATCGGCGTGCAGGACTCGAACGCGTCGGTGTTCGCCGCGCTGCTCGCCGCGAACGACATCGACCCGAGCGAGCTCGAGATCGTGCCGGTCGACTTCGACCCGACTCCGCTGATCAACGGCGAGGTCGACGGCTTCATGGCGTACCTCACGAACGAGGCGATCACGGTCGAGATGGCGGGCTACCCGGTCACGAACCTCGCGTATGCGGAGAACGGCCTGCCGTACGTCGCCGAGACCGTCACGGTGACCGACCAGTACCTCGCCGAGAACCGCGACCTCATCAAGGCGTTCCTGACGGCCGAGATCAAGGGCTGGACCGACACGTTCACCGAGCCGATCGACGACACGGTCGCGCTCGTGACGAAGTACTACAACGAGTCGGCCGCCGCCGGCGACCTCACGTTCGGCGAGCTCGACCCCGAGAAGGTCGCGGCCGGCATCGAGGCGCAGGCGCTCCTGATCTCCACCGAGGAGACCGAGGCGAACGGCCTCTTCACGATTTCCGACGAGCTCAAGGAGCAGACGCTCGCCTCGCTCGCCGCCTCCGGCTGGGAGATAAGCGCCGAGCAGCTGTTCGACACGTCGATCATCGATGAGATCTACGAGGAGAACCCCGAGCTCATGGACTACCTGCCCTAAGGGATCATGACGATCGCGACCGACACGGATGCCGGTGCCCAGACGGGCACCGGCATCCAGATCTCCGGAGTATCCAAGTCCTTCGCGCTGCGCGGCGGCAAGTCGCTGCTGGCGCTGCAGGACACGGACCTGCACACCGACAAGGGCTCGTTCCTCGCCCTGCTCGGGCCGTCGGGATGCGGCAAATCGACGATCCTGCGCATCCTCGCCGCCCTCGAACATCCGAGTACCGGCACGGCGCTCGTGGACGGCGAGTCGCCCGACCAGCTGCGCGCCGCGAGCGAGCTCGGGATCGCCTTCCAGGACCACGCCCTGCTGCC
>CAYOQY010000085.1:0-2476 GCA_964406225.1 uncultured Microbacterium sp. | reverse complement strand
GCCGAAGCGGAGGCGTGATGCGCACCGCGCGCATGCCCGCGTGGCTCGCCGGCATCGTCGGCGGGGTCTCGCTCATCGTGCTGTGGTGGCTGCTCGCCCTCGTCGCGTTCCGCCCGCAGGAGGGGACGACCTTCACACCGGTGCCGACACCGCTCGCGGTGTTCCAGTGGCTCTTCGTCGACGGCAACATCGCAGGCGCCTGGAGCGTGTTCCAGCCGACGATCAGCGCGGCCGCGATCGGCTACGTGTGGGGCAACGGCATCGCGCTCGTGCTCGCGGCCTTCGTGCTGGTCTTCCCCAGGACCGAGACCGTGATCACCCAGATCGCCGTCGTGAGCTACTGCCTGCCGATCGTCGCGATCGGCGGCATCTCGGTGGTCGTGCTCGGCGGGGCGAAGACCCCGGGAGACCCGTCGGCGACCGCGATCTTCCTCGCGGCGCTCGTGTGCGTGTTCACGACCGTCGTCGGGTCGATCCTCGGCTTCAAGTCCGCCGATCGGGCGTCGCTGGACGTCGTGCGCGTCTTCGGCGGCAACTCGTGGACGCAGCTGCGCAAAGTGCGGCTCATCGCCGCGCTCCCCGCGATCCTCAACGCCCTGCAGATCGCGGTGCCGACCGCGTTCCTCGGCGCGGTGCTCGGCGAGTACCTCGGTGCCATCACGGCCGGCGTCGGCCCGACGCTCATCCGCTTGCAGGGGCAGCTGGATGCCGCAGGCGTCTGGTCGGTGTTCCTGCTGTGCGCCGTGTTCGCGCTCGTCGCGTACGGACTCGTCGGGCTGCTCGTGCGGTTCGTCACCCCCTGGGTCTCGGGGGCGGCACGATGACGCAGACCGCCCAGCTCGTCCTCACCGCCGACCCGGCGGCGCAGGCGCAGCTCACGGCCGACCGCCGCCGAGCACTGCTGCGCACGCTCGGGCGCTCGCTCGGCAACGCCGCGATCACATTCGCGGTCGTGCTGCTGCTCTGGCAGGCGATCGTGAGCTTCTCGGGCATCTCCCCGTTCGTGGCGAAGGGCCCGCTCGACGTCTTCGCGTTCCTCTTCACCGACGAGGACGCGGCCGAGAACCGCGCCCAGATGGCGCCGCTCGTGTGGCAGACCCTCACCGACTCCTCGATCGGCTTCGTGTTCGGGATGCTGACCGCCATGGTCCTCGCCGTGCTGTTCAGCCTCTCGCGGGCGGTGGAGGCGGGCGTGATGCCGCTCGTGCTGCTCCTGCGCACGATTCCGCTCGTGTCGATCGCGCCGGTGATCATCCTCATCACCGGCCGGGGCACCGTGACGTCGGTCGCCGTGATCGGGACGATCGTCGTGCTGTTCCCGGCCCTTGCCAGCATCCTGTTCGGGTTGAGCCGGGCGAGCAGGCAGAGCATCGACGTCGTGCACGTCTTCGGCGGCGGACGCCTGACGGCGCTGCGGAAGGTGAGCATCCCCGGGGCGGGTCCGTCGCTGTTCGCCGCAGCGCGCGTGTCGGTGCCGGGCGCTGTGACGGGCGCCCTCCTGGCCGAGTGGCTCTCGACCGGTCAGGGCATCGGCGGAGCGATCCTCAAGTTCAACGCGCAGGCGCAGTTCACCCAGTTGTGGACCTCGATCGCGCTCATCACCCTCATCACGCTGCTGCTCTACAACCTCGTCCAGATCGTGGAGAACCTCGTGCTGGTGCGGATGGGCATGGCCCCGTCGCAGCGCTGACCGCGCGGCATCCGCTCGCGTGTCCGTTCGGCGGGTCCTCGTCGCGCCGAGACTGGTGATGTCGCCGAGACAGGGTGGCGTGCGCCCCTGTCTCGACCGGATCACCAGCCTCGGCGATGTCGGGGCGCGGGGGTCGGGAGCGGAAGGCGCGGGTCAGCGCGGCTCGGCCGCGAGATGCAGCACGGACTCGGACAGGGCCCGGATGCCGAGAGCGACGTCTCCGACACCGACCGACTCGTCGGGATGGTGGCTGATGCCGTCCGGATTGCGGAGGAACAGCATCCCCACGTCGGTGATCGCGCCGATCGCCATCGCGTCGTGCCCGGCGCGGCTGAAGATCGTCGCAGGCTCGTCGGCCCCGTCCGGCAGGGTGGCGACGATGCCCTCGCGCACGACGTCGCGCAGCAGCGGCGCGCACATGACCGCCGGCGCGTCGTGGATCTCGCGGGAGTTCCAGCGCAGTCCGCGACGGCGCGCGATGCCTTCCACCTCGTCGACGATCGCATGCCACACCCGGTCGCGTGAGTCGTCGAACTCCCCGCGCAGGTCCAGGCTCAAGTGCGCCTCGCCGGGCACGATGTTCACGGCGCCGGGGAAGGCCTCCAGCTGACCGACCGTCCCGATGATGTGGTGCTCGCCGCGGCAGATGCGCTCGATCGCGAGCGCGACCTCGCTCGCCCCCAGGAGAGCATCGTGGCGCATGTCGTACGGTGTGCCACCGGCGTGCCGCGCTTCTCCCTCGATCACGAGCTGGAACCGCCGGGCGCTCGCGATCGACGACACGAC
>CAYOQY010000084.1:0-11524 GCA_964406225.1 uncultured Microbacterium sp. | reverse complement strand
AGCGCTTGGCGAGCGAGACGACCAGACGCAGGTTCGCGCCCAGCAGGTGCGACTTCGCGCGCTGCCCGTCGCGGGCGACCCACTGCAGGTCCAGGCCCGTCTGGCTCGACTTCTCGGCCGCGCTCATGTGCGACAGCTTCTCTTCGGCGAACAGGCCCGCCTCGATGCGCATCGCGAGCTCGACCTCTTCGGCCGCGTTCAGGAGCGGGACCTTGCCGATCTGCTTCAGGTAGTCCTTGACCGGATCGGCGGTCGCACCCGTGATCATCGTGGAGTAGACGGGGACCTCGTCGTCGTCGCTCGAGGAGATGACGATCGCACCGGTCGGAAGAGGCTCCGTGAACGCGGGCTTCGTCTCCTCCTCCTCGTCCTCGTCGTCGTCCGCGGTCTCGCCGGCTTCGGCATCCGGCTCCGCCGTCTTGGCCTTGCCGCGTGCCGCCTTGGGCTTCGCGTCCTCCGCGTCGGGCTCTTCGGCGTCGTCGATGTCGACGACGTCATCGTCCTCGACCGCGTCGTCGATCTCGATGTCGTCCGTCAGCTCGTCCGCGTCATCGCCGGCCGTCGCCTTCGAGGACTTCGCCTTCGTCGCAGCGGGCTTCTTGGCGGCGGGCTTCTTGGCTGCGGGCTTGCGGGCTGCGGTGGTCTTGGCGGCGGCGGACTTCGCAGCCGCCGCCGTGGTGGTCGCCGACTCGTCCGCGGTCGTCTTCTCCGCGGTGTCCTTCGCGCTGCCGGCGCGGGTGGTGGTCTTCGTGCCTGAGGTCACGGTTCGCCTTTCACCAGCGGACGCGTGTCGCACGCCCCCCGGTCGATTTCGGACACTAGTAAGACCCTTGTCAAGTCCCGCCTCCGAGAAACAGCTCGCAGAAGGGGTTGACAACGGGTCAGGTCATCCATTGTCGCACACTCATCGCGCATATCCGGTGCGCAGCGGTGATTCCCTCTTGACAACGCGCCCGGAGTCGTGCTCATTCCCCGCGCATCAGGCGCCGCGCTTGTCGTCGTCCCCGGACGGGCGGTTCGCGAGGAAGCGCTCGAGCTCGGCCGCGAGCTCGTCGGCGCTCGGCAGATCGCCGGTGTGGATCATCGGCGAGGCGAGGGTCGAGCCGGCCATGTACGCGTCGTAGCGCTCTTCCAGTCCCTGCACCATCCGGGAGAGCTCGTCACTTCCCGTGACCTGCTCTTCGACCTTCGCGAGGTACTCGCGGTTCTCCTCGCGGAGAGCATCTCCCGCGAACACGAGGCCGGTGGCGACCGTGAGACTGTCCAACCCCGCGAGGGCCGCGGCGGGATACTCCGTGTCCCCCAGATAGTGCGGAACCAGCAGCACGAAGCCCGCCACCGCGGCACCCGCCTCCGCGAACCGGTATTCGAGCAGATGGCCCGCCGTCGCAGGCACCTGCGTGTGCGGCTGCCAGACGGAGTGCGCCTCGGTCAGCTCGGTGCGCGTGCCGCTCACCGTCGTGCCGATCGGGCGCGTGTGCGGCACGGGCATCGGGATCGCATGCACCCACGTGACGGAAGCAACGTCGTACGCGTCGGCGAAATCCAGCACCGCCTCGGTGAACGCGTCCCACGCGAAGTCCGGCTCGTAGCCGGCGAGCAGCAGGAACGGCTGTCCGAGGGAATCGTGCGCGAAGGAGAGCTCCAGGCGCGGGGGACGGTAGTCGGTGAGGTGATCCTGATCGAACGCGATGAGCGGGCGCCGTGCACGGTAGTCCAGCAGCACGTCGTTGGAGAACACGGCGACGGGAGTGGGGTCGAGGTCGTCGCGGAAGTAGTCGATCAGCCGGCTCACGGCGCTGCCCGCGTCGGTGAAGCCCGTGAGCGCGATCACGAGCGGAAGGCCCCGCGGGATCGGCGGTGCGGATGCGACGCGCTCGTACAGCGGAGCGGAGTGAGCCATGACCCCATGGTACGAGTCGTGCTCCTCTGAACGGGTCCTCGCCGACCCGCTCAGAGCGAACACCGTCGCGACCTCATCCCTAGGATGGAGTCCATGTCGTTTCCCGACCTCGTGTTCAGCAATGCCCCTGTCCGAGACTCATCGGCCGACGCGATCCTCCTCGCGCTCCCGCCGCTGGACCGGGAGGACTCCCCCGATCTGGATGACTGGCCGGGGCTGAAGGAAGCCCTGTCCGCGACCGGCTTCACCGGCGCGGCATCCTCCTTCCAGCGGGTGTATGCGCCGGACAGCACGGCGCTGCCGCTCGCGGTCGTCGGCATCGGTGCGAACGCCGACGCGGCGGCCGTGCGCGACGCGATCGGGTCCGGCATCCGCGTGCTGACGGGTTTCGAGACGGTGAGCGTCGCGGTCGTGCCGGATGACGGCGCCCTCGCCCGCGCGGCCGCGGAGGGGGCGACCCTCGGCGGCTACCGCTTCGACGGGTACAAGTCGGAAGCGCCGAAGCCCCGTGCCGCCCAGGTCGTCATCCACACGTCCGACGACTCCGCGTCGACGGAAGCGGGCCGGATCAGCGCGGCCGCGGATGCCGTCGCGCTCGTGAAGGATCTCGTGTCCGTTCCGGCGGAGTGGCTCGGACCGGCGGACTTCGCCGCGCGCGCGACGGACGCGGTCGCGGGGCTCCCCGTCGAGGTCGAGGTGCTCGACGAGGCCGCTCTCAAGGACGCGGGCTACGGCGGCATCCTCGGGGTCGGCCAAGGGTCGGATCGCCCGCCGCGCCTGGTCCGGCTGGACTACGCGCCCGCCGGCGCCACGAGCCACGTCGCGCTCGTGGGCAAGGGCATCACGTTCGACACGGGCGGCCTTTCGCTCAAGCCGCCGAGCGGCATGGTGGGGATGAAGTACGACATGTGCGGGGCGGCGACGGTGCTCGCGGTGGTTCGCGCCGTCGCCGCGCTCGCTCTGCCCGTGCGGGTGACCGGTTGGCTGTGCATCGCCGACAACATGCCCTCCGGACGCGCGACCCGCCCGGGCGATGTGCTCCGCATGCTCGACGGCACCACGGTGGAGGTGCTCAACACGGATGCCGAGGGAAGGCTCGTCCTCGCGGACGGACTGGTCGCGGCGAGCCGCGAGCACCCTGATGTCATCGTCGACGTCGCGACCCTCACGGGTGCGATCACGATCGCGCTCGGAACCCGGCACACCGGAGTCATGGGCGACGACGACGCCGTGCGCCGCTACCTCGACGCCTCGTCCGAGACGGGCGAGCTCGCGTGGCAGCTCCCGCTCCCCGCGCACATGGTCGACGAGCTCGACTCCCCCATCGCGGACCTGCAGAACGCCAAGATCGGCGACCCCGCCGGTGGATCGCTCTTCGCCGGACTGTTCCTTCGCCACTTCGTCGGTCGCGTGTCCGAGGACGCGGATGCCGCGCGCATCCCGTGGGTCCACCTCGACATCGCCGGTGTCGGCATGAACAAGGGCGGCGGCTACGGCTTCACCGACAAGGGTCCGACCGGGGCGACCGTGCGCTCGCTCATCCGCTTCGTGGAAGGGGCCGGCGACGGCGCCGCGGACGCGGCCCGGGGAGAGGCGGTGGCGTCATGACCGAGCACAGCTTCGACATCGTGATCCTCGGCGGCGGGAGCGGCGGCTACGCCGCGGCGATCCGTGCGGCCGAACTCGGCAAAAGCGTCGCTCTGATCGAGAAGGACAAGCTCGGCGGCACGTGCCTGCACCGGGGGTGCATCCCGACGAAGGCGCTCCTGCACGCCGCCGAGGTGGCGGACGTGGCGAGGGATGCCGCGAGCATCGGCGTCCGCGCCACACTCGACGGCATCGATCCCGACGGGGTGCGCGCCTATCGCGAAGGGATCGTCGCGAAGAAGTACAAGGGTCTGGAAGGCCTCATCAAGACCCGCGGCATCACGGTCGTCGCCGGCGAGGGACGACTCGAGGTGGGTCCGGCGGTGCGCGTCGGCGAGGACCTCTACCGCGGTGTGGACGTCATCCTCGCCACCGGCTCGTACAGCCGATCGCTGCCGGGTCTCGAGATCGGGGGCAGGATCCTGACGAGCGAGCACGCGCTCGAGCTGCCGGAGATCCCCCGCCGCGTCGTGATCCTCGGCGGCGGGGTGATCGGTGTCGAGTTCGCCAGCGTCTGGCGCTCCTTCGGCGTCGACGTGACGATCGTCGAGGCACTGGAGCACCTGGTGCCGAACGAGGACGTCGCCATGAGCAAAGGGCTGGAGCGCGCCTTCCGGCGCCGCGGCATCGCGCAGTCGCTCGGCGTGAGGTTCCAGTCGGCGACGCAGACCGCGGATGCCGTCACGGTGACGCTCGAGAACGGCACGGTCTTCGAGGCCGACTACCTGCTCGTCGCCGTCGGCCGCGGTCCGTCGACGACGGGACTCGGTTTCGAGGAGGTCGGGCTCACACTCGATCGCGGCTTCGTCGTGACCGACGAGCGGCTCCGCACGGGAGTGGAGCACGTCTGGGCCGTCGGCGACATCGTGCCCGGTCTTCAACTCGCCCACCGCGGCTTCCAGCAAGGGATCTTCGTCGCCGAGGAGATCGCCGGCCTCGATCCGGTGATCGTGCCCGACGCGCAGATCCCGAAGGTGACCTACTCCCACCCCGAGGTGGCCTCCGTCGGTCTGACCGAGGCGCAGGCGGTCGACGCCCACGGCGCCGAAGGCGTCGTGGCGTACGAGTACAACCTGGCGGGCAACGGCAAGAGCGAGATCATCGGCACCGCCGGCCTGGTGAAGATCGTCCGCGCGAAGGACGGGCCGGTCCTCGGTGTCCACCTCGTCGGCGACCGTGTGGGTGAGCTGATCACGGAAGGTCAGCTCGCTGTGGGCTGGGAAGCCCACCCCGAAGACATCTCACCCTTCGTCCACGCGCACCCGACCCAGAGCGAAGCGCTCGGCGAAGCGTTCCTGGCGCTCGCCGGCAAGCCGCTGCACACCGTCTGAGGCCCCGCGCGTCGACGCGTGATCACGACGGCATCACTAAGGTAGAAGAGACATCGGCATTCTGAAGGAGTCATGCACATGAGCACTTCCGTGGTCCTCCCCGCGCTCGGCGAGAGCGTCACCGAGGGAACGGTCACCCGCTGGCTCAAGAACGTCGGCGACACCGTCGAGGCCGACGAGGGCCTGCTCGAGATCTCGACCGACAAGGTCGACACCGAGATCCCGTCACCGGTCTCCGGTGTGATCGAGGAGATCCTCGTCCAGGAGGACGAGACGGTCGAGGTCGGCGCCGTGCTCGCCAAGATCGGCGACGGCAGCGCCGCGCCCGCAACGGACGACGCCCCGTCCCAGGCCGAGCCGCAGGCGGAGGAAGCGCCCGCCGCCGAGGCCGCGCCGGCGGAGGCACCCGCGCCCGCCGAGGAGCCTGCGCCCGCTGCGCAGCCGGAGGCGTCAGCGCCCGCGGCCGCGGGTGGTGGCGAGGGCAAGGACATCGTCCTCCCCGAGCTCGGCGAGAGCGTGACCGAGGGAACCGTCACGCGCTGGCTCAAGGCCGTCGGCGACACCGTGGAGGTGGACGAGCCGCTTCTCGAGATCTCGACCGACAAGGTCGACACGGAGATCCCCTCGCCCTTCGCCGGTGTCCTGCAGGCGATCCTCGTCCAGGAGGACGAGACGGTCGCGGTGGGCTCGCCCCTCGCCCGCGTCGGTGACGGTGCGGCACCCGCCGCGGCGCCCGCCGCAGAAGCTCCTGCGGCCGAGACGCCTGCCCCTGCCGAAGCACCGGCGCCCGCTCCGGCGCCGGCACAGCCCGCCGCCGCACCTGCTCCTGCACCTGCTGCAGCGCCCGCAGCGGCTCCGGCGCCCGCTCCGGCTCCGGCACCTGCGCCTGCGGCCCCCGCTGCCGCGGCATCCGTGCCGGCCGCGGACGACGACGCCGACATGGCGGCGTACGTCACCCCGCTCGTGCGCCGTCTCGCCCAGCAGCAGGGCGTCGACCTCGCAACCGTCACCGGCACCGGTGTGGGAGGTCGCATCCGCAAGGAGGACGTCCTCAAGGCGGCCGAGGCCGCCGCTGCCCCGGCCACCGCCGCCGAGTCCGCTGCCGCATCGGCTCCTGCCCCGGTCGAGGTCTCACCGCTCCGCGGTACGACCCAGCCCATGTCGCGTCTGCGCAAGGTCCTGGCAGAGCGCGCCGTGGCGTCGATGCAGGCGACCGCGCAGCTGACGACGGTCGTGGAGGTCGACGTCACCAAGCTCGCGTCGTACCGGGATGCCGTGAAGGGCGACTTCCAGGCCAAGACGGGCGACAAGCTGTCGTTCCTGCCGTTCTTCGCCCTCGCGGCCGCGGAGGCCCTGCAGTCCAATCCCGTCATCAACGCGACGGTGGACGGCGACCAGATCGTGTACCCCGCGACCGAGAACCTCTCGATCGCCGTCGACACCGAGCGGGGCCTGCTCACTCCGGTGCTGCGGGATGCGGCATCCAAGAACCTGGCCCAGATCGCGCACGAGATCGCCGACCTGGCGGCGCGGACGCGCAGCAACAAGCTCAAGCCGGACGAGCTCGCCGGCGGCACGTTCACGCTGACCAACACCGGGTCGCGCGGGGCGCTCTTCGACACCCCCGTCGTCTTCCTGCCCCAGTCCGCGATCCTCGGTACCGGCACCGTCGTCAAGCGGCCCGGTCTGGTCACGGTCGACGGCAAGGACGCGATCGCGATCCGCTCCTACGTCTACCTCGCACTGTCGTACGACCACCGCATCGTCGACGGCGCGGACGCGGCGCGGTTCCTCACGACGGTGAAGAAGCGTCTCGAGGACGCGTCCTTCGAGGCACAGCTCGGTATCTGACCGCTCACTGCTCCGCGACGTCGTGCACGTCGCGGAGCAGCCAGCGTCCGTCGATCCGGACGATCACGACGAGCTGCGACGGCTTCTCCGGCGCATCGGCCCGCAGGACCGCCACGCCCCCGAATTCGTCCAGAAGCGTCAGGGTGCGCTCGGTCCCGGGAAGGTCGACCACGCCGCTTGCGAACGGGGCGCCCGGATCTTCCGTGAACGCGGTGAGGCATTCTCCGTCGCCCTCGCAGCCCGCACGGCCTGCGAGGAGCGCGTCGGTGAGCGCCGTCAGATCGTCCGTCGTCTGAGCGTCGCCACCCGGATCGTCCGCAGCGCTCTCGTCCGGCGCGGCCGGCGTCGCGAGGGCAGGCGGCTCCGAGGTGACCGGTGTCACATCCGGCGGCATGGTCGGCGCGGTTTCGGCGGTTGCCGGAGCGTCCGTTCCGTCGGGCCAGAGCAGCCCCCCGGTCATCACGACGCCCGCGAGGCACGCGGCCACGATCCACGGCTTCCTCCGATCGGTCGACGACGGACGGCGGAGCGCGCGCCAGGCGGCGGTGGTCGTCCGCGACACGAGATCCGCCCAGTCCGCGTCGAGGTGACGGGCGAGCGACCACGCGAGGGGACGGGGAGGGTCCACCTCCGCGGACTGCCCGCTCGGCGACGACGCGGTCGATGGGGGCGTCCGGGCGGAACGAGACGGAAAGGTCGTCGTCGCGAGCGCCGTCGGCGACGCGAGCGCGAAAAGCCCGTCCTCCGCGCGCACGAGATCCCGGGTGCGGTCTCGCGTGTCGCCGACGATGTCGGCGACGGCGCCGAGAGCCGCATCGAGGTCGGGGACGTGCAGGACCAGCCGGTGGAGGATGGCGGCCGTCACCTGTTCCAGCGTCGCGGCTCCCCCGTCGGCGGCGAAGACAGGACGTCCGGCATCCGTCAGCCACCATGAACCGCGCACCGACGATCCGCGCGCCGAGAGTTCGCCCACACCCCGCAGCAGGCTGACCGCGACGGTCACCGCCTCTCCTGCCGTGAGCGCGGCGCCACTCGCGAGGCGTCGATCGACGAAATCCTCCACGCGTTCGGTGCAGACCGGCAGGAGGACGTCGTGTCCTCCGGTGCGACGCAGCATGTCGACGGGCGCCAGGACGTGGCCCTCGGGTACCGCCTCCCAGCCGACCCAGTCGTCGCCCAGGATGTCCGCGTCGACGGCCAGGGAGGTGACCCCGTCGGCATCGCACACCAGGGCACCCGGCCACGGCGTCTCGGCTCCTCCCTCGATCAGGCGGATCACGCGGAAGCCCCGCCGCAGCCTCTCATCCGCATCGTGGGTCACCCTCATGACCCTGCGCGCACCGACAGGTCGTGTGCCGCACCTCGCGTCCAGATGTGGATACGGGGCGGGATGCCGCAGGCTGGGGAGGAGTCGGCGCGTGCCCGGAAAGGTAGGCTGGTGCCATGGCAGCACGCAGTTCCGCCCCCGAGAAGCGGCCCGGATTCTTCTCCCAGATCCGCACCCTGTTCAGGTTCACGCGCAAGGCGTATCCGTGGCTCCCCTATCTCCTGATCGCGATCCTCCTCGCGGGCATCGGGATCGGTGTGGGCATCGGCTTCCTCCTGCCCCCCTTCGCGCTGTGGAGCCTCATCCTGTGGGGCATCACCGGACTCATGCTCGGCGTGCTCGCCGCCCTGATGACGATGACGCGGCTGTCGACGAGTGCGATGTACAAGCAGATCGACGGGATGCCGGGCGCGGCGGGGCATGTCCTCTCATCGTCGCTGGGCCGCAACTGGCAGTCCAGCGACATGCCCGTCGGAGTGAACCCGAAGACGCAGGAAGCCGTCTACCGTGCCGTCGGACGGGGCGGGATCGTCATCGTCGGCGAAGGCGCCCGCGGACGGCTGACCCGTCTGATCAACGACGAGCGCTCGAAGGCGCAGCGCGTCGCGACGGGCGTGCCCGTCCACGTGTTCTACGTGGGGCACGGCGAGGACGAGGTGCCCATCGCCAAGCTCGCCTCGACGATCAAGTCCCTGCCCAAGAAGATCGACCGCGCGACGATGGCCGCGGTGATCAAGCGCCTCAGCTCGGTGTCGCAGTCGCTCGCCTCGTTGCCGATCCCGAAGGGAATCGATCCGACCAAGGTCCGCGCGCCGCGCCCGCGCTGACGCGCGCCTGTCGCGAGGAGTCAGGAGCGGACGAGGACCGTTCCGGCGGCTTTGTCGTGCAGTCCGCGGTTGTCGGCATCCCAGATGACCGCAGGGATCACGAGCGCGAGCAGGACGGAGCGCAGTGCCGGACGCCACAGGCCCGGCCAGCCGCGCGGAACACGCTGCACGCGCATGCCGAGCAGCCGATGCCCGGGGCTGCCCCCGATCGTCGGGATGAACACGATCTGCGCGACCACGAAGACCAGGGTCGTCGCGAGCGGGTTGTAGTCGAAGAACGAGATCGAGATCACCACGGCGCAGGCCCAGTCGATCAGGATCGCCCAGACACGGCGGCCGAGTTTCGCCAGGCTTCCGCTCCCGCTTTCGGGCAGTCCGATCCGTTCGCCGGGATAGGAACCTGGGGGAAGCTGCTCGGGCACATGACCAGCGTATCCAGCGCCGCGTAACATGTCGGAAACAATGGTGTCACTGCGGGGCAATCCCCTCCCGCTACCGTTCGAGAAAGCCCGCGCAGCGGGCGGCAGTTCCCGATGCCCTACCTCTGGAGCCTTCATGTTCAAAGATTCATCCGAGGTGCTCAAGTTCATCAAGGACGAGGACGTCAAGTTCCTCGACATCCGTTTCACGGATCTCCCTGGTGTCCAGCAGCACTTCAACATCCCGGCCTCGACCGTCGACGAGGAGTTCTTCACGGTCGGCCAGCTGTTCGACGGCTCCTCGATCCGCGGGTTCGCGAACATCCACGAGTCCGACATGCAGCTCATCCCCGACGTGTCGACCGCGTACCTCGACCAGTTCCGCGAGGCGAAGACCCTCATCATGGTCTTCGACATCTACAACCCGCGCACCGGCGAGATCTACGCGAAGGACCCGCGTCAGGTCGCCAAGAAGGCCGAGAAGTACCTCGCCTCGACCGGGATCGCCGACACGGCGTTCTTCGCCCCCGAGGCCGAGTTCTACATCTTCGACGACGTCCGCTACGAAGTGAAGCAGAACTCGAGCTTCTACAGCGTCGACTCCGAAGAGGGCGCGTGGAACACGGGCCGCGCCGAAGAGGGCGGGAACCTCGCCAACAAGACGCCCTACAAGGGCGGCTACTTCCCGGTCTCCCCCGTCGACAAGCAGGCCGATCTGCGCGATGACATCAGCCTCAAGCTCATCGAGGCCGGCCTCATCCTCGAGCGTGCACATCACGAGGTGGGCACGGGCGGACAGGCCGAGATCAACTACCGCTTCGACACCATGGTGCACGCGGCGGACGACATCCTGAAGTTCAAGTACATCGTCAAGAACGTGGCGAACGAGTGGGGCAAGGTCGCGACCTTCATGCCCAAGCCGCTGTTCGGCGACAACGGCTCCGGGATGCACACCCACCAGTCCCTGTGGCTAGACGGCAAGCCGCTGTTCTACGACGAGAAGGGCTACGCGCAGCTCTCCGACACCGCCCGCTGGTACATCGGCGGCATCCTCGCTCACGCCCCCGCGCTGCTGGCGTTCACCAACCCGACGCTGAACTCCTACAAGCGCCTGGTGAAGGGCTACGAGGCGCCGGTCAACCTGGTGTACTCGGCCGGGAACCGCTCGGCGGCGATCCGCATCCCCATCACCGGGTCCAACCCGAAGGCCAAGCGCATCGAGTTCCGCGCGCCGGATGCCTCGGGCAACCCGTACCTCGCCTTCGCCGCGCAGCTCATGGCGGGCCTCGACGGCATCCAGAACCGCATCGAGCCGCACGAGCCGGTGGACAAGGACCTGTACGAGCTTCCCCCCGAGGAGGCCAAGAACATCCCGCAGGTGCCCAACTCGCTGCTGGACTCGCTCGAGGCGCTGCGCGCCGACCACGAGTTCCTCCTCAAGGGGGGCGTCTTCACGCCCGAGCTCATCGAGACGTGGATCGAGTACAAGATCGAGAACGAGATCCAGCCGCTCAACGCGCGTCCGCACCCCTTCGAGTACGAGCTGTACTTCGGCGTCTGACGCTCCAGCACCGAGAGGGCCCCGGTCATTGCCCGACCGGGGCCCTCCGGCGTCGGACGACGGATGCCGCGACCCGCGATCGGTGCCTATGCTGAACGAGCGCCCGCGCGCCCCGTGACCGAAAGCGAACCGCCGATGCCTGCTCGCCGCCCCGCACCGTCGCGACGTCCCGCGCGCCGGACGACGGCCTCGAAAGCGACCAGGACGCCGACGTCGCCCCGGGGCAAGACGTCCACTGCATGCCGCCGCGCGAAGCGGTCCACGCGTCGAGGGCGTCGCACCGCCCGCACCGGTGCCGCCGTCGTGCTGGCGCTGACCGTCTCGCTGGCGATCGTCGCCGCCGCGCTCGTGGGCGCCGGTGCCCTGGCGGGCGCGTTCGGCAAGGCGTTCGCGGCTGACGACGGCGGTGCGGGCCCCGACGTGCCGCTGCTGCCGCCGGCGATCATCGCGCCCGGGATCGCGGGATACGGGACCGAGCAGCTCTCGCACGCCTGCACGATCCTCACCGCAGGCCGCGACCTCGGATTCGACGCTCGCGACCAGACGATCGCCGTGATGACCGCGATGGGTGAGTCGTCGCTGCGGAACATCGACTACGGCGACTGGGAGACGAGCGGGGTCACCAACCCGGACGGCTCGCGCACCACGTCGATCGGCC
>CAYOQY010000083.1:0-11529 GCA_964406225.1 uncultured Microbacterium sp. | reverse complement strand
CGGTGAAGGTCTTCAGCCAGTCGAGGTCGTCGGCGCGGTCGACGCGGTAGACGCCGCCCGTTCCGGCGCACGTGCTGTTCTTGCCGAACGACGTCACGCCCGCGATGACGTTCGTCGAGCCGATGAAGTTCGGGCCGCCCGAGTCGCCCGAGCACGTGCCGCCGGTGTGCGCGTTGTTCGACAGGATGAGCGAGCCGTCGCCCGTGTATCCGGTGTTGATGGAGTTGAGCTTCGGGTACGACACCATGCGCAGACGCTCCGCCTGGGTCTTCCACGACGCGGCGTCGGGAAAGCTCTTCTGCAGGCCGTAGCCGACCGCCGTGAAGGTCGCGTCCTTCTTTCCGCTCTTCGTGAACGCATCGAGCTGATCCAGCGCGGGCAGCGCGCCGTACACGGGGACCTCGTACGGCTCGTCGAGCACCACGACGCCGAGGTCGTGCAGGTAGAACGCGGCGTCGTCGTACTCGGGGTGCCAGTAGGGCTCTCCGCTCACGTCGCCGACGTTCGGGTAGTTGTTGGCGGCGGCGTCGCGCACATCCGCGTCGAACCAGATCTCGACACTGTCGGCGCCGTACGTGCAGTGACCGGCCGTCAGGTACAGGGTGGGCGAGATCAGGGTGCCGCTGCAGCGCCACGCGGGCTCGCCGTCGACGAACGCGACCATGAGGCCGACGTTCGGGTGGCCGTTGCCGTCGGGAACGCCGTCGGTGATGGCGGATGCCGGCGGCGCCGTGAGTCCGATGAGGGCGATGGCGGCGATGGCGGTGGCGAGCGCTTTGTGGCGCATGGGGACCTCTTTCATTTGGGTTAGCCGCCATTCACACATACCGCGCGGGGATTGCGCAACCCCCTTTCCCGCGACAGCCGTCGGTTGACCGAAACGTCGCATCCTTCGCCGCGAAGGGCGGCGTCGGCCCCTCGCCGTAGGCTTGTCTTCATGCGTCTTGCCACGTGGAACGTCAACTCCATCCGCGCCCGCGTCGAGCGCACCGTCGAGTTCGCGGTGCGCGAGCACATCGATGTGCTCGCGATGCAGGAGATCAAGTGCAAGGCCGAGCAGTTCCCGTTCGCCGCATTCGAGGACGCCGGATTCCACGTCGAGGCGCACGGCTTCTCGCAATGGAACGGGGTCGCGATCGCGAGCCGCGAGCCCCTCACCGACGTGCAATATGCCTTTCCGGGCATGCCCGGTTTCGCGAAGGACCACGACGGGCCCGACGCGCCGCTGGAGGCCCGCGCGATCGGGGCCACGGTCGGCGGCGTGCGCGTGTGGAGCCTGTACGTGCCGAACGGGCGCGCGCTCGAAGACCCGCACTACCACTACAAGCTCGAGTGGCTGAGCGCGCTGCAGCAGTACACCTCGGACTCCCTCGCGGCGGACCCCGACCTGGCGCTCGCGCTCGTCGGCGACTTCAACATCGCTCCGACGGATGCCGACAACGGCGACCCCGCCGTCGTGCCCGGCTTCTCGACGCACGTGTCCGAACCCGAACGGGCGGCGTTCGCCGCGCTCGAGACGGCGGGTCTGCAGGATGTCGTGCGCCCCCTCGTGCCCGCGGGCTACACGTACTGGGACTACAAGCGCCTGCGGTTTCCGAAGAACGAGGGAATGCGCATCGACTTCATCCTCGGATCTCACGCCCTCGCGTCCGCGGTCACGGGCGCGGCGATCCACCGCGACGAGCGCAAGGGTGAGGCGCCGAGCGACCACGTGCCCGTCGTCGTGGACCTCGACTTCAGCTCGGACGACGAAGACGACGACCGCCCGATGATCTTCGGCTGAGCGGCGTTCGAGCGACCTCCGTCTGGCGGGGGATGCCGGCATCCGGGCTCCGCCGTAGCGTGGAGGGATGACCGCCGAAACGAGCTCCCCCCGGGTGAGCCCTCACGGGGCGGACTCCGCCGATCTGCCGAGCGTCCGCCCCGCCCCGTCGCCGCGCGAGCTGCGCGGCGACGTCTATCTCGCGCTCGTGATCCTCGTCGGTGCCGTGCTCAGTGCGGCGTTGAGCGCGGTCGCGGGCATGTACGGCGACGAGCAGAGCTCGTTCGCGCTCGCACTCGCGTATGCCGTGGTGCTCGCCGCGCCGCTCGCCGTGCGCCGCCGCTGGCCCGCCACGGTCGCCGTGATCATCTCGGTCGCCTACTTCGCCGCGGTGACGCTGCGCATCCCCGAGATCTACGTCGGCAACATCGCGATGTTCATCGCGCTCTACACGGTCGGCGCCTGGTCGACCGACCGGCGCCGCGCCCTCATCGTGCGGGTCGCGATCATCATCGGCATGTTCGCGTGGCTCGTGATCGTGATGTACCGCGATGCCCTGGAACAGGCGGACGACGCCGACGTGATCGCCGGCGCGTTCTCGCCGTACGTCGCGCAGGTCATGCTGACCCTGCTCGTCAACGCGCTGTACTTCGGCGGCGCGTACTACTTCGGCGAACGCGCCTGGGCATCCGCCGTGCAGTTCGCGACGCTGCAGCAGCGCACGGCCGAGCTCGAACGCGAGCGCGAAGTGACCGCCGCACAGGCGGTCGCGCTCGATCGCGTGCGGATCGCGCGTGAACTCCATGACGTCGTCGCGCACCACGTCTCGGTGATGGGCGTGCAGGCCGGTGCGGCGCGCGCCGTGATCGGCACGGATCCCGAGGCGAGCCGCCGCTTGCTGGCGGGTATCGAAGGGTCGGCCCGCGAGGCGATCGACGAGCTGCACCGCCTGCTCGACACGCTGCGCACGCCGGGCGAGCCCGACGACGCGTCCGCGTCGACCGTCGACCTCGACGCGCTCCCCGCGCTCGTCGCCGCCTCCGACGCGGCGGGCCTGCCGACCACGTTCACCGTCGTCGGCGACGCCGTCCCGGTTCCCCAGCTCACGCAGGTGAACCTGTACCGCATCGCCCAGGAGGCACTGACGAACGCGCGCCGCCACGGGGGTCCGGCCGCGACGGCGGACGTGCGCCTGCGCTACACCGACGACCGCCTCGTCGAGCTCGAGGTCGTGAACACCGGCCGCCTTGTGCGCGACACACGCCCGGGGCTCGGTCAGCTCGGCATGCGTGAGCGCGCGACGGCCTCCGGCGGCACGATCGAGATCGGTCCGCGCGAGCGCGGTGGCGAGATCGCTCCGCGCGAGCGCGGGGGCTTCCGCGTGCGCGTCGCGGTGCCCCTCACCTCGACCTCCGACGAGAGCGGCTCGAGCGAGGCGACCGCGGTCGGCGCCGTCCGATGATCCGGGTGCTCCTGGTCGATGACCACGCGGTGCTGCGCGCCGGATTCCGGACGATCCTCGAGTCCGCCGGCGACATCACCGTCATCGGCGAGGCCGCGACGGGCGGCGACGCGGTCGCGGCGGCATCCGCCCTTCATCCCGACGTGATCTGCATGGACGTGCAGATGCCCGGAATGGACGGCCTCGAGGCCACGCGGCTCATCGTCGCCGACCCGTCGATCGACGCCGCCGTGATCATCGTGACGACGTTCGACCGCGACGACTACCTCTTCACGGCGCTGGATGCCGGGGCCAGCGGGTTCCTGCTCAAGAACGCCGGTGCCGACGAGCTCGTCGCGGCGGTGCGGGTGGTCGCGACCGGTGACGCGCTCCTCGCCCCCGAAGTGACCCGGCGCGTGATCGAGAGATACGCCACGGCATCCGGAGGCCGGACGCCGGCGCCGCCGGAGCCGTCGCGGCCCGCGCCGCCGCCGGGATGGGCCGGGGCGGAGACCCTCACCGATCGCGAACGCGACGTGCTGCGGCTCGTCGCCCAGGCCCTGAGCAACGCCGAGATCGCCCGCGAGCTGTACATCGGCGAAGCCACCGTGAAGACGCACGTGTCGAACGTGCTGCAGAAGCTCGGCGCGCGTGACCGCGTGCACGCCGCGGTGCTGGCCCATCAGCACGGGCTGACGCACCAGCACGGGCTCGCCTGAACGGAGGGTGCGGATCTCCCCCGCACGGGGGATCCGCCGCACGTGCGGCATCCCTAGCGTGGATCCCATGCTGCAACTGCGAAACCTCGACAAGAGCTACGGCACCCATCACGTGCTGAAGCACGTCTCGTTCGACGTGCTCCCCGGACGCCTCACCGGCTTCGTGGGCGGCAACGGCGCCGGCAAGACCACGACGATGCGCATCGTGCTGGGCGTGCTGGCCGCCGACGCGGGAACCGTGACGCTCGACGGCGGACCGGTCGGCGCCGACGACCGCCGTCGCTTCGGCTACATGCCCGAGGAGCGCGGTCTGTACCCGAAGATGAAGGTGCTCGAGCAGATCGTCTACCTCGCGCGGCTGCACGGCTTCTCCAAGCCGGCGGCGACGCAGGCCGCCACGTCGCTCTTGGAGCGGCTGGGGCTCGGCGAGCGCCTGAACGACAACGTCGAGACCCTGTCGCTCGGCAACCAGCAGCGCGCGCAGATCGCGGCGGCCCTCGTGCACGATCCCGACGTCCTCATCCTCGACGAGCCGTTCTCGGGTCTGGATCCCCTCGCGGTGGATGCCGTCGCCGGCGTGCTGCAGGAGCGCGCGGCGGCCGGCACCGCCGTGCTCTTCTCCTCCCACCAGCTCGACCTCGTCGAGCGGCTGTGCGATGACCTCGTGATCATCGCCGACGGGGCGATCCGCGCCTCCGGCGAGCGCGAGGCCCTGCGCACCCAGCACTCGGCCAAGCGCTACGAGCTGGTCTCGGCGGGCGACGCCGGCTGGCTGCGCGCCCAGGCCGGCGTCGACATCGTCGACTTCGAGGGCGGCTACGCCGTCTTCGACGTCGATTCCGAGCAGACCGCGCAGCGCATCCTGCGGGAGGCCGTCGCCCGCGGCGACGTCGGCAGCTTCGCGCCGCAGCATCCCACCCTCGCCCAGATCTTCCGGGAGGTCGTCCGATGAGCACCGTCCACACCGACAACCGCAGCCACGGCGCGGGCAGCGTGCACGCACCCCGGCCCGCCGCCCCCACCGAGGCGGGCGCCGTCTGGCTCGTCGCCGAGCGCGAGATCGCCTCGAAGCTGCGCAGCAAAGCGTTCCTCATCTCGACCGCGATCCTGTTCGTCCTCGCCCTCGCGGGCCTGGTCATCGGCGGGTTCGCCGCCCAGAATCAGAGCGGCACGCCCGTCGCGGTGACCGCGGACGCGGCATCCCTCCTCCCCTCCGACGACGGGCTGGAGGTGACGGAAGTCGCCGATCGCGCGGCCGCCGAAGCACTCGTGACCGACGGGACGGTCGAGGCCGCGATCGTCGCCGACCCCTCGGCCGAGCCCTTCGGGTTCGTGATCCTCGCCGAGTCGTCCGCGCCGACATCGCTCCTGCTGCAGTTCGCACAGGTGCCGCAGGTCGAGGTCCTGAACCCTGCGGAGACCGACGACGCGCTGCGCTACCTCGTCGCGATCGGATTCGGCATCGTCTTCCTCATGGCGGCGAGCCTGTTCGGGTCCACGATCGCCCAGAGCGTCGTCGAGGAGAAGCAGACGCGCGTCGTGGAGATCCTCCTCTCGGCGATCCGCCCCCGGTCGCTCCTGGCCGGAAAGGTGATCGGCAACACGGTGCTCGCCATGGGGCAGATCCTCGCGCTGGCCGCGATCGCCGTCGTCGGCCTCACGATCATCGGTCAGACCGAGCTGCTCGGCATCCTGGGCGCACCGATCCTGTGGTTCGCGGTGTTCTTCCTGTTCGGATTCGTGTTGCTCGCGGCCCTGTTCGCCGCCGCGGCCGCCATGGTCTCGCGTCAGGAGGACATCGGGTCGACGACGTTCCCGCTGACGCTGCTCATCATGGCGCCGTACTTCCTCGTGATCTTCTTCAACGACAACCCCGTCGTGCTCACGATCATGTCGTACGTGCCGTTCTCGGCGCCGGTCGGGATGCCGATGCGCCTGTTCCTCGGGGAGGCGCAGTGGTGGGAGCCGCTCGTCTCGCTCGCGATCCTGATCGCGACGTGCATCGGCGCGATCCTGGTGGGCGCGAAGATCTACCAGAACTCGCTGTTGCGGATGGGTGCGCGCGTCAAGCTCGGCGAGGCGCTGCGCGGCTGACCTCCCGAAGGGTGCGGCCGCCGTGTCCGGTCTCGGCAGGTGCGGCTGCCCCTCGACCATGTCCCACTTCTGCCCGCTTGCGCACGCGCTGAGCGGGCAGAAGTGGGACATGCCTGCGTTGGGGCGGTTGAATCACCGGGAATACATGCGCGCGCATGGGGTTGAAGGAGGTGGGCCAACGGCGACCCGATCCCTGTCCCCCTCCCCGAAACGAGGTCGCCATGACCACTCCCCTCCTCACCCGCACCGCTGACACCGACGCCCCCGTGCTCGATGTGCTCGCCGAGCGCTGGAGTCCCCGCGCCTTCGCCGCCGACGACACGATCGACCGAGACAAGCTCGCCAGCGCGCTCGAGGCCGCCCGGTGGGCCCCGTCGGCGAACAACAGCCAGCCGTGGCGCTTCGTCGTCGCCGAGCGCGGCACCGCGGAGCACGCCCGCATCCACGACGCGCTCATGGGCTTCAACCAGGCGTGGGCGGGCGATGCGGCCGTGTTGATCGTCGCGATCGCCGAGACGACGGATGCCGAGGGCAAGGACCTTCCGTGGGCCGTCTACGACCTCGGCCAGGCCGTCGCGCACCTCTCCGTGCAGGCGCACCACGACGGACTGCACGTGCACCAGCTCGGAGGATTCGACCGAGCATCCATCCGCGAAGGCTTCGGCCTCGAGTCGTGCTTCGAGCCCGTCACCGTCATCGCGCTCGGCGCGCTGGGCGATGCATCCGCCCTGCCCGAGCCGTTGCGCGAGCGTGAGGTCGCCCCGCGCGTGCGTCGCCCGCTCGCGCAGTCGCTCATCGCCGCCTGAGCCCGCGCCGGGCTCCGGCGAGGCGCGGCGGCGTCACCGCTCGACGAGCACGCCGTCGGCGTCCGCCCAGACGTGACGGCCGGGCGCGAAGCGCACGCCGGCGATCACGACCTCGACGTCGACCTCACCGGCGCCCTCCTTCGCGCTCTTGCGCGGGTTCGTCCCGAGGGCCTTCACGCCGAGCGGCAGCGCCCGCATCGCCTCGCGGTCGCGGATCGCGCCGTGCACGATGACTCCGGCCCAGCCGTTCTCGACCGCCGAGGCCGCGATCAGGTCGCCGACGAGCGCCGATTCGAGCGACCCACCACCGTCGACGACGAGCACCGCTCCCCCGCCGGGCGTCGCGAGCACAGCCTTCACCAGAGCGTTGTCGCGCGCGCAGCGGACCGTGCGCACGGGCCCGTCGAACGCCGTCACGCCCCCGAAGTCGTGCAGCTGCAGGCTGAGGGAGTCCAGCGCGTCGCCGCGCTCGTCGTAGAGGTCGGCGGTCGCGATGCTCATGGCCCCACGCTACGGGGGCCGGTAACGGCACCACCCGCGGCAGAACTCCACAACTTCGGCCGCATTTCGCGTCCGCAGAAGGATCTGCGCTCTTCGGGTGTGCGGATCTGTGGAGTTCTGCAGACCTCAATGCGCGGCGGGCGGGTTGAGGTCGGGGTGCAGGGCGGTGAAGAGCGAATACGGCGTGCCGTCGGCATCCGGTCCGCGCTCCTTGAACTCCTGCGCGAGTTCGAACAGCCTGCGCTCGAGCTCTTCCTTGTGCTCGGCGTTGAGCTTGAGGCCGAGCCACGTCGTCTCGACGTCGTCGGGCGGCAGCCCCGCGATCTGCTGCAGGAACGTCTCGACCATGACGAGCGAGCCGCCGGGCATCGGCATCCGCCACGACAGGCCCGTCGCCCGGTACGGCACTTCGCGGGCGCCCTGCGCGCCGGTGCGCTCGGCATCCGCCGCGAGGAAGCCGGTCTGCACCAGCGTGCGCACGTGGTGCAGCATCGTCCCCGGGTTCACCTCGAGCAGCTGGGCGAGCTCCTTGTTCGTGCGCGACTCGAAGGCGCACAGCCGGAGCACCCGCAGCCGCGTCGCCGAGCTCAGGGCGCGGATGCGCGCCTGCGCGACGGGGTCGTCTTCGTCGAGCACGAGCCGCTCTTCGTTCACGCGCTCAGTCTAGGCGACTGATTGACAACCCTCAATCAGTGACGGACACTGATTGACATGTCTCAACCAGACGCGACGGATGCCGCCGCCGACGCCGCCGGCACACGTCCCGCCGCCCAGCCCGGCGCTGCCGAGGTCGCCGAGGCCCGGGCCGAGGCATCCTTCCCCGGCCAGCAGCCGAGCCTCGACGACGCCGTCGAGGCCGACCAGGATCTCGCGCGCGGAGACGCCGCCCCGTCCGCGCCGCGCGGATCGCTCTGGCGCGACCGCAACTTCCTGACCCTGTGGGGCGGCCAGACCTTCAGCCAGTTCGGCGCTCAGATCACCGAGCTCGCCGTCCCCGTGCTCGCCGTCCTGCTGCTGGACGCCACCGAGTTCGAGGTCGGCCTGCTGAACGCCGCCAACGTCGCCGCCTTCCTCGTCGTGGGGCTGCCGGCGGGCGCCTGGATCGACCGGATGCGCAAGCGGCACGTCATGATCTGGGCGGATGCCGTGCGCGCCGTCGCGCTCTCGGCCGTGCCGCTTCTGTGGCTCGCCGGCGCGCTGCAGATCTGGCACCTGATCGTCGTCGCCCTCATCATGGGCGTCGCGACGGTGTTCTTCGACGTGTCGTATCAGAGCATCATCCCCTCGCTCGTGCGGCCGAAGCAGATCGCCGAGGCCAACGGCAAGCTGCAGGCGACGTACGAGATCGCCAACATCACCGGGCCGGGCATCGGCGGGTGGCTCATCGGGGCGATCACCGCGCCGTTCGCGATCGTGGCGACCGTCTTCACGTACGTCGCCTCGCTCATCGCCCTCATCTTCACGCGCGATCACGAGGTGCGACGCGCGGCCGAGGACCATCAGCCGATCCTCACCGAGATCGGCGAAGGACTGCGATGGGTGTTCGGCAACCGCTACTTGAAGCGCATCGTCGCGACCACGGGCTTCGCCAACCTCTTCGGCACGATCTCGATGACCCTGCTGCCGATCTATCTGCTGCGCGTGCTCGAGCTCACCCCCGCTGAGATGGGCGTGATCTTCTCGCTCGGCGCGGTCGGCGGGCTCGTCGGCGCGATCGTGACCCCGCGCATCGTCAAGCGCATCGGCGAGGCGCGGACGCTCCCGATCAGCGTGATCGGCTTCAGCCTCGCTCCCGTGCTGCTGCCGGTCGCCTCGCTCATGCCGCAGATCGCCTTCCCGTTCCTCGTCGCACAGTCGTTCATCTTCAGCTTCACCGTGCTGCTGTACAACATCACACAGGTGTCGTTCCGCCAGCGCATCACTCCGCCGCGACTGCTGGGACGCATGAACGCGTCGATCCGCTTCTGCGTCTGGGGCGTCATGCCGATCGGCGCGCTCGCCGCCGGAGCACTGGGCACGTGGATCGGCGTCGTGCCGACCCTGTGGATCGCCGCGGTGCTCGAGCTGTTCGCCGGCCTGTTCGTGATCATCGGCCCGTTCTGGGCGATGCGCGACCTTCCGGACGCGCCGGCCGAGCCCGACGCCGCGGGATCCGACGCCGCGGCATCCGACACCACCGCGCGCACGTAGTCGAGCGGCCGCCCGGCGTCATCCGTGCACGCAACCCCATCCCACGGACGGCCCGCGCGGCTTATCGTGAAGCATGACCGCACGCATCCTGTCGATCGGCACCGCGACACCGCCGACGACGATCTCGCAGGACCGCATCCGCGACTTCTTCGCCCAGCAGCCCGGCACCGACCGCCTGACCCAGCGGCTGATCCGCGCGACGTTCGACGCCGCCGAGATCGAGCGACGCCACACCGTGATCCCCGACCTCGGCGAGGGCGGGCGCGAGGGCGTGTTCGTCGATGCCCAGGGCGTGCTGCGCGCCCCCGGCACGGCGCTGCGCAACGCCGAATACATCCGCCAGGCGCCCGAGCTGTCGCGTCAGGCCGCGCAGAGCGCCCTGGATGAGGCCGGGATGACGGCATCCGACATCACCCACGTCGTGACGGTCTCGTGCACCGGATGCTTCGCCCCCGGCCCCGACTTCCGCCTCGTCCGCGATCTGGGGCTGGCCGCGTCGACCGAGCGCTACCACCTGGGCTTCATCGGCTGCGCCGCGGCTTTCCCCGCCCTGCGCGCGGCGGAGCGGTTCTGCGCCGCGCAGCCGCACGCGGTCGTGCTCGTCGTCTGCACCGAGCTGTGCAGCCTGCACATCCGCCCGAGCACGTCGCCCGACCAGATCGTCTCGTCGTCGGTGTTCGCCGACGGCTCGGCCGCCGCGATCGTGACGGCGGATGCCGGCGACCGGGCCGGGCTCGATCTCGAGCGTTTCGGCACGACCCTCACGAGCGAGGGCGAACAGGACATGGCCTGGACGATCGGCGACGACGGCTTCGAGATGGTGCTGACGGCCGAAGTGCCGCGCGTGATCGGTCGCGAGATCCGCGGGGCCGTCGACGCGTTCCTCGCGGGCGATCAGCCGGACGCGTGGGCCGTCCACCCCGGCGGCCGCAGCATCCTGGATCGCGTGCAGTCGGGCCTGCAACTCGAGCCTGCCGCGCTGCGGGCCTCGCGCGACGTGCTCCGCGACTACGGCAACATGTCGAGCGCGACCGTGATGTTCATCCTCCGCACCCTGCTGCACGACGACACGATCGCGGCGGGGGCGACGATCGCGGGCCTCGCGTTCGGCCCCGGGCTGACGGTGGAGTCGGCGCTGCTCACGAAGCGGACGGCGCCGGTGGCGCCGGTCGCGGACCGGGATCGACACCTGGCGGTCGCGGGGTGAGTCTCGCCGAGCGCGACGTCGCCCTGCGCGAACTCATGGACGACCCCGACTGCGACCCCGAACTGCTGCACGCGACGCTGCGACGGTTCGACACGATCAACCGGCTGGTCTCGGGATGGGCCGGGGTCTACCGTTCCCGCATCCGCCCGTTCCTGTCCGATCTCGACCGGCAGGCGCGCGTGCTCGACCTCGGCTGCGGCGGCGGCGACGTCATCACGCACCTCGCGCGCCGCGCGGAGCGCGACGGCATCGACGTCGAGTGGGTGGGCGTCGACCCCGACGCGCGGGCGATCGAAGTGGCCGGCGCGCGGGATGCACCCCCGAGCGTCCGGTTCGCCCGCACCGACAGCTCTACGCTCCTGGCCGCCGGCGAGCGGTTCGACCTCGTGCTCTCCAATCACGTGCTGCACCATCTCGACGCGGACGAGCTCGACGGGTTCGTCGGCGATTCCCGCCGCCTGTCGCGGGGGCGCGTGATGCACGGCGACATCGAACGCGGCCGACTCGCGTACGGGCTCTACGCGGTCGGGATCACGCCGTTCGCGTCGGGGACGTTCCTGCGCACCGACGGGCTGCGCTCGATCCGGCGCAGCTACCGCGTACCCGAACTCGCCGACGTGCTCGGACGCGCGTGGCGCGTCGAGCGTCCGGCGCGGTTCCGGGTGCTGGCGACCGCGGCGGGGACCGCGGGTGACTGACGTCGTCATCGTGGGCGCCGGCCCGGTCGGCACCCTCCTCGCCGCCGAACTCGTGCGTCGCGGCGTCGACGTGCGCGTGCTCGAACGCCGGCCGACGGCCGGCACGGGGAC
>CAYOQY010000082.1:0-11870 GCA_964406225.1 uncultured Microbacterium sp. | reverse complement strand
TGGTCGTGCTTGTGCTCCTTGAGGTGCTCGGTGAGGTCCTTGATGCGCTGCGTCAGCATCGCGACCTGCACCTCGGGGGATCCGGTGTCACCGGGGTGCGTCGCGTACTCTTCGATGATCGCCTTCTTGACGTCTGCTTCGAGTGCCATAGATGGGATCCCCTTTCTCCTCATTGCGCGGTGCCCGACGCCTGATGCGTGAGCTCTCTTTATCCGCGGCCGATCGAACGGCAACCTGAAGAGTCTACCAGCGACCGGCCCGGACGGTGAATCCGACGGCCCAGGCCGGGAACGGCCACACATCGGCGGATTTCGGACGGCGCATCCGCGTCCGCCCCCGCGGGTCGCACCCCGGGGCTAGAGTCGCCGGGTGCCCAGCGCTCCCGACACTGCCGCTCCCGCGCAAGACCGTGCGCGGCTGTCCGAGCGCCCCTCGCCCCGGGCGGGACTGGTCGCTCTGCAATTCGTGCTGGCCGGGGTGGTCTGGGGCTCCAGCTTCCTCTTCATGAAGGTCGCGCTCGTCGGGTTGTCGCCCGCGCAGGTGGCGTGGTCGCGTCTTATCCTCGGCGCCCTGACGCTCGGCCTGTTCGTGGCGCTCCGCCGCGACCGGCTGCCGCGGCAGGCGAAGCTGTGGGCGCACATGACGGTCCTGGCCGTTTCGTTCTGCGTCGTGCCATTCCTGCTGTTCTCCTGGGCACAGCAGTACGTGAGCTCGGGGCTCGCGAGCATCTACAACGCCACGACGCCGATCATGACCGCCGTCATGGCCGGCGTGCTGTTCCGTGTCGAGAAGCTCCGACTCGTCCAGATCGCGGGGATCCTGGTCGGCATCACCGGTGTGATGGTCATCATCGCGCCGTGGCGGGGTCTCGACTTCGATCAGAGTCTCATCGCGCAGCTCGCGATCCTCGGCGCCACGGCGTGCTACGGATTCAGCCTCGCGTACATGCGCCGCTTCGTCTCCGACTCCGGCATGACGGCGCTGGTGTTCTCGTTCCTCAACATCGGCATCGCCGCGGCGATCATGGCCATCCTGACACCGTTCCTCGTGCTGACTCCGGTCGCGCTGGACCCCTGGATCGTCGGATGCGTGCTCCTCCTGGGCTGCCTCGGCACCGGCGTCGCGTACATCTGGAATCAGAACGTCCTGCGCGCGTGGGGCCCGACGCGTGCGTCGACCGTCACCTACATCACGCCCGTCGTCGGCGTCGCGCTCGGCATCCTGATCCTCGGCGAAAGCGTTTCGTGGAACGAGCCGATCGGAGCCCTCGTGGTCTTCCTCGGGATCCTGCTGGCGCAGGACCGCCTGCGCCGCAGGGCGAGGGTCTGAAGACGGACGGAGGGGGATGCCGCAGCACCCCCCTCCGTGTCGTGCTCACTCGCGGGATCAGGCCTGGTAAGCACCCTGCAGGTCGAGCGTGATCGTGACGTCCTTGCCGACCAGCACACCGCCGGTCTCGAGCGCCGCGTTCCACGTGAGGCCGAAGTCCTCGCGGTTGATGACGGTCTTCGCCGTCGCGCCCGCCTTGTAGTTGCCCCACGGGTCGGCACCGAAGCCGCCGAAGTCGAACTCGAACGTGACGGGCTTGGTCACGCCCTTGATCGTGAGGTCGCCGTCGACGAGCATCTCGCCGCCTTCGACGCGCACGCCGGTCGAGACGAAGTCGATCGACGGGTAGGTCTCGACGTCGAAGAAGTCGGCCGAGCGCAGGTGCTGGTCGCGCCCCTCATCCTTCGTGTCGAGCGACGCGGCGTCGACGTGCGCCTCCACCTTGGCCTCGAGCGGGTTCTCCGGCGCGATGAGGGTCGCGCTCTTGATGCCGAAGTGACCGCGGACCTTCGAGATCATCATGTGTCGGACGGTGAAGCCGACCTCGCTGTGGCTGGGGTCGAGCACCCAGGTGCCCGCCTTGTAGCCGGGGATCTCGAGGGGGGTGGCGGTGGTGACGTCGGTCATTTCTCTCCTTGGTGTGAGGCTCGCCTGTGCGGCATGTCCCTCGCTCCAACGGACGCTGTGCGCATTCCATTCCCGTGAATGGAAAATTCCAGGGAAAAGGGCTCGGACGCCGCAGCATCCGAGCCCTGTCCGTCCGGTGCGGACGGCGAGGTGGGTCTTCGGGTCAGCCGACCGAGATGAGGTCGATCACGAAGATGAGCGTCTTGCCGCCGAGGAAGTGCCCGCCGGCGGGCCCGTACGCGAGGTGCGGCGGGATGACGAGTTCGCGTCGTCCGCCTTCCTTCATGCCCGGGATGCCGTCCTGCCAGCCCTGGATCAGTCCGCGCAGCGGGAACTGGATGCTCTCGCCGCGGTTCCAGGAGGAGTCGAACTCTTCGCCGGATTCGTACTCGACACCGGCGTAGTGCACGGTCACGGTGTCGCCCGGCTTCGCTTCGGCGCCGTCGCCGACGATGAGGTCACGGATCACGAGCTCCGCGGGTGCGGGGCCCTGGGGGGCGTCGATCTCGGGCTTGGTGCGGTCATCAGTCATGACTCCATCCAACCCGAGCGGTCCCGTGCGGTCAAAGCGGGCGGATGCCGGGCCTTGACAGCCCACGCCCGTCAAGGCACGCTGAAAGCAGACCGACTCAGCGTCCGGTTGTCACGCAGGCCTTGCCGCGGACACCGGACGCTGGGTTTTTTCCCGGCCCGTCACGGTGCGAACAGCGCGGCGCGCGCCGCCGCCGTGCGTGTGAGCAGGACATGCTCGTCCTCTCCTGCGCGGGGATCACGACCGCTGATCGCGCGCTGCCGCGCCGCCGCGAGTGCGGTGGCGTCGCCGATGAACTCCTTCATGAGGGCGGTGCGATCACTGCGCAGACCACGCGCCCACTCGAGGGCCGCTTTGCGACCCGCTCCCGTCGCGAGCATGTCGACCTCCTGCGGGGTGAACCACCCGGCGGCGGCGTAGTCGGCGAGCCGCGCACGCGTCAGTCGCGCCTCCTCTCGCCGCAGCGCGATGATGCCGAGGATGAATCCGACGAACAGCGGCACCTGGAGCGTGAGGTAGAGCACGAAGAAGTCGCCGAAGACGGCCGAGCCGTTCCAGAGCGCGTGGAGCGCGATCGCGCCGAGGACGCCGAGCAGCCAGGGGCCGAGCGCCCGCCCGGCCCCTGCGCCCCGACGCGCCGCGAGCCCGAGCGCGAACCCGGTGATGCTCGTGAACATGACGTGCGCGAACGGCGACAGGATGCCGCGCACGAAGAACGTCGTCGACACATCGGCGACCCCGCCCTCGATGAAGCTGATCGCGAAGTACTGGATGTTCTCGGTGAAGGCGAATCCGGCTCCCACCAGCGCTCCGTACACGACGCCGTCGACGGGGCCGTCGAACGCGCGGCGTGCCGTCACGAAGATGAGGTACACACCGAGCCCCTTGGCGAACTCCTCCACGATCGGCGCCTGCACGACCGCCGAGAACGCCTCGCGCATCATCGAATCGTCGTAGCCGATCACGAGCGTGATGAGGATGTCGAACCCCAGTGTGATGCCGACCGCGGCCACCGCCCCCCACGCGACCGCGAGCACCAGCAGTCCGCGCGGCTCGGGCTCCCAGCGGTCGATGATCCGCACGGCGAGCAGCACGCCGACGAGCGGCAGGAGGGCCAGGATCATCCCGAGGATCGAGCCCGCCGGCCCGATCGCGTTGAGGAAGTACGCGACGAGGCCGATGAGGATGAAGACGATCACGCCGATGATCCAGATGGGAGCCGAGCGCCCGGCGCGGGGGGTCACCGGGACGGCGACCGGCGGCGCGGCCGCGGGCGCGATGACCGCTCCCGGCGCCACGCGCGGCTGCGCGAGCGCCGACGGGAACGGGGGCGGGGTCAGCGACGGGCGGGCGGGGTTCCGGGCATCGGAACGCCCCGGGTCATACGTCATGCGCACAGCCTAAGGGTGCACGTCATCCGCCGCGGAGGGCGCGACGGCCCGGTAGCGTGGAGGGATGCGCTTCGCCCACGTGTTCGCCCCGGGGTCCGAAGAGCCCCGTCTCGCGCTGGTGGACGGCGAGTCCGCTCTGATCGTCGAGGATCTGTTCCCCGGCGCGCCGCGGTACCTCGAGCAGCTCATCGCCGGCGGTGACGACCTGCTGGCGCGGGTGCGCGCCGCCGTCGACGACGCCGCGACGCGGCATCCGCTGGCCGGCCTGACGTACGCGTCCGCCGTCCTCACGCCGCCCGTGATCTTGGCGATCGGCCTGAACTACGCGGCGCATTCGAGCGAGCTGGGCCTGAAGACCGATTCGACGCCCACGGTGTTCGTGCTGTGGCCGAATTCGCTGTCAGGCCATGATGCGACGACGACGTGGCCACGATCGCTCAGCGAATCGGTCGACTACGAGGCCGAGCTGGGCGTGATCATCGGCACGCGCGCGAAGGACGTCTCCCCGGAGGACGCGCTGTCGCACGTCTGGGGATACACGGTCGTGAACGACATCACGGCCCGCGACATCCAATACTCGGAAGCGCAGTGGTCGCGCTGCAAGTCCTTCGACGGCTTCACCCCCACCGGCCCGTTCGTGGTGACCGCCGACGAGGTGCCCGATCCGCAGGACCTGCACATATGGACGGTGCTGGACGGCCAGACCCTGCAGGACGCCTCGACGAACCAGATGGTGCGGCCCGTGGCGACGCTCATCTCGCACCTGTCGAAGTCCGCGACTCTGCTGCCCGGCACGCTCATCTCGACCGGCAGCCCCGGCGGAGCGGGCTATTCGCGCGATCCGCAGGTGTTCCTCCGCGACCGCTCGACGGTCACGGTCGGGATCGACGGCATCGGCGCACTGACGACGCACTGCCGGATCCTGGGCTGAGCCCACACGAAGGCCGCCCGGCTCGCGCGTGCGAACCGGACGGCCTGGACGACAGCAGGTCACGGGCAGTTCAGCGTGACCGTCGTCCCGTTGATCTCGTGGACACCGCTGCCGTACTCGTTGCACAGCCGGAGGAACTCCGACGTGGCGGCCGGCACGAAGACGGCCAGTACGACGATCGTGATGATGATGCCGATCACGAGAAGGACGGAGCTGATGATGATCGCCGCGACCGCCCAGCCGTTCTTGGCACCGGCCTTCTTGCTCTGGACGAGCGCGATGATGCCGAGGATCAGCGCGATCGGCTGCGCGAAGAACGACAGCACGAACGCGACGATGCCCATCGTCTTGCCGGGTACAGGCCCGGCTGCGGGCGCGCCGTAGGCGGGCGGCGGAGCGGACGCGTAGGCCGCCGGCGGAGCCGGGTTGGCGGGCGGCGTCTGGCTGTAGGCGGGCGGCGGGGTGACGTCAGGGTTCTGCGGGTCGCTCATGAAAGGTCCTCTCCAAGGAAGCTGTGCCCTCGAACGCTAGCGCTCTCCTGAACCCGCGGCAACGAGCCGCGCCGGATGCGGTCAGGGGTGCGTCTCGCCCTCCGGGATGACCGGGATCGCCGCGGTGACCGTCTCCAGGCCCGACAGACGAGCCGGCGACAGCTGCTTCATGCACTCGTCGCGCGACATGAGGCCGGCCTCGACCACGAGGTCCGCCACGTTCCGGCCGGTGAGCAGCGCGGTCTTGGCGAGCGCAGCCGCGGCGGCGTAGCCGATGAACGGGGTGAGCGCGGTGATGACGCCGACGGATGCCCCGACCATCGCACCGAGCCGTTCCGTGTTCGCCGTGATGCCGTCGACGCAGTTCACGCGCAGGGTGTGCATCGCCCGCCGCATCCACGTGATCGACTGGAAGAGCGAGTGGGCGATGACCGGCTCGAACGCGTTGAGCTGCAGCTGACCACCCTCGACCGCCATCGTGACCGTCATGTCAGCCCCCACGACGGCGAACGCGACCTGGTTCACGACCTCGGGGATGACGGGATTGACCTTTCCGGGCATGATCGACGAGCCGGCCTGACGCGCCGGGAGGTTGATCTCGCCGAAGCCGGCCTGCGGACCGGACGACAGCAGCCGCAGGTCGTTGCAGATCTTCGACAGCTTGATCGCGTTGCGCTTGAGCGTCGAGGAGAACGACATGAACGCGCCGGTGTCGCTCGTGGACTCCACGAGGTCGGTCGCGGTGTCGAGGTCGAGTCCGGTGATGTCACGCAGGTGATGCAGAACCGCCCGCCCGTACTCGGGATGCGTCGTGATGCCGGTGCCGATCGCGGTGGCGCCCATGTTGATCTCACACAGCAGGTAGGCGTTCTCCTTGAGCCGGCTGTGGTCCTCGCCGAGCGTCGTGGCGAAGCCGTGGAACTCCTGTCCGAGCGTCATGGGGACGGCATCCTGCAACTGGGTGCGACCCACCTTGAGGATGTCGTGGAACTCGACCGCCTTCGCGAGGAACGCCTGGCGCAGGAGGTCGAGCTCGTCCAGGAGCGTCAGCAGGTCGAGCCCGAGTCCCACCTTGATCGCGGTCGGGTAGACGTCGTTGGTGGACTGCGAGCGGTTCGTGTCGTCGATGGGCGACAGGAAGGCGTAGTCGCCCTTCTCGCGACCCGCGAGCTCCAGCGCGATGTTGGTGATGACCTCGTTCGCGTTCATGTTCGTCGACGTGCCGGCGCCGCCCTGGATGACGCCGACGATGAACTGGTCGTGGTATTGCCCGTCGATCACGAGCTGCGACGCCCGGTCGATCAGGTCGGCCTTCATCGGGTCGAGCGCCCCGATGTCGCGGTTGGCCCGCGCCGATGCCTGCTTGACCATCGCGAGTCCGCGGACGAGGTCTTTGTAGACCGAGATGGGCCGCTTGGAGATAGGGAAGTTCTCCAGCGCCCGGGCGGTGTGGATGCCCCAGTAGGCGTCGGCGGGGATCTCGAGGGATCCCAGCGAATCGGTCTCGGCACGTGTGCGCGTCATTGCGTCGACAGCCATGTTGTCAGTCCTCGTGGGTCGGTCACGGCGATGTGAAGGGATGCTCCGAGCGTACTCCCGCACCCCTCTCCCGCCCCCTTCCGCCACGGCCAGCCCCGGTTGCCGCGCTGTACACCGCGGCGAGTGGGACGCGTCAGCGGACGGGCTTGCGCGAGAAGGCTTCGAGCCGCTCAGCCGGCGTGAGCGCCGCCATCCGCGCGACCCACTCCGCCGAGAAGTACTCGCCCGTGAGTGCGTCGACGACCGGCACGACCGCGTGGGTGATCGTGTCGTCGTACACGTGCACCAGGTGGAAGGACTGACCGGCATCCATGCCGTTGACCTCGACCGCCGGACGCGCGAGATCCATCGTGTAGCACGTGGCGGCGGCGACGCTCACCGGGATGCCGGCGAACGTGCCACTGGTCGAGTAGTGCAGGTGTCCTGCGAGGATCGCGCGGACATCGGTCCCGGCGATCGCATCGGCCAGACGCCCCTGATCGCGTAGCTCGAGGATGTCGAAGAACGGGATGTGGGACGGCACGGGTGGATGGTGCATCGCGAGCACGGTCCCGAGGGGAGCGGGTGTCGCCAGGATGCCGCGCAACCAGGCGAGCTGAGCCTCGTCGACATCACCGTGGTGCCAGCCGGGAACGGTCGTGTCGAGCACCACGAGCCGGAGCCCCCCGAGATCGTGCACGCCGGTCAGGGGCTCCTCCGTCGCCGACAGGTCGAGGAGCTCGCGCCGCATCGCGGGGCGCTCGTCGTGATTGCCGGCCACCCACACGAGGGGCGCGTCCAGCCGGGCCGCGACGGGCTCGATCGTCTCGCGCAGGGCGCGGTACGCCTCGGGCTCGCCGAGGTCGGTCAGATCGCCCGTGAAGACGATCGCGTCGGGTCGGATGCCGAGCGCTTCGACTGCGTCGAGGCTGCGGCGCAGGTTCGCGGCGGTGTCATACCGGCCCCCCAGCGGGGGGTTGCCGGCGAGGAGATGGGTGTCGCTCAAGTGGACGATCGTGCGCCGCGCGGGCGGATACTGCCCGAACTGCACGGCGGTCGCCTCCATACCCTCAGCCTAGAGGGGGTCTCCCCCGCGGCATCGCTGCGTCGGATCAGTCCGGGGCCCCGGATCAGTCCGCCGCCCCGGATCAGTGATTGAAGAGGATCAGCAGCAGTCCGCCGAGCACGGAGAGCCCGCACACCGCGAAACACGCGTAGGCGCCGATGAGCGCGACCTGCTTCTGACCGTCCGTCAGCGGGCTCTTCCGGGCGGCCTTCTCCGCTGCTTTCGCGGCTCGTCGCGCTTCCTTCTCCGAGATGACGGTGATCGCGTCGGTGAACTCCGCGGGCGTGACCACGGGAGCGCGCCCGCTGCGGACGAGCATGCGCAGGCCCAGCGCGTAGAACAGCACGATCGTGACGGCCGCGATCATCGCGGCGAGGAAGACCTGGACGAAAGCGAGCCAGTCGATCGCGATCATGACCGGTCTCCCTTCGTGCCCGCGCGCTCCCGTTCGGCCTCCGCCGCCTCTGCTGCGGCCCGCTCGGCCTCTTCGCGGCGGAGCGCCCGCTGGCGACGGGTGGGCGGCGGGTTGCGCTTCACCTTGACGGCGGCGCCGGAGTCGGCGACCTCGCTCATCGCGTTCGCGGCGTTGACGGCGTTGCGGCGCGAACGCAGGTAGATCGCCGCGACGACCACACCCGCGGCGATCGCGTCGATCAGGATGCCCCAGGTGCCGAGGAGCACGACGATGTATGCGGCGAGGGCTCCCACGGCGCCGGCCGCCGGCAGGGTGAGGAGCCAGCCGACCATGATGCGCCCGACGGTGCGCCAGCGGACGGTGGAGCCTCGGCGTCCGAGACCCGAGCCGATCACAGAACCCGACGCGACCTGCGTCGTCGACAGCGCGAAGCCGAGGGCGCTCGACGCGAGGATCGTGGAGGCCGTGGACGACTCCGCGGCGAACCCCTGCGCGGGCTTGACGTCCGTCAGCCCCTTGCCGAGCGTGCGGATGATGCGCCATCCACCCATGTACGTGCCGAGCGCGATCGTGATCGCGCACGCGAAGATCACCCAGGTCTGCGGGTCGGGGTCCGAGCTGGACTGCCACCCCACGGTGATGAGGGCGAGGGTGATGACGCCCATCGTCTTCTGCGCGTCGTTCGTCCCGTGCGCGAGCGCGACGAGCGACGACGTGAAGATCTGGCCCCACCGGAATCCGTCGCGGCCGTCCGGCTTGTTGTCGTACCGCCGTGTGACGGCGTACGCGATCTTGGTGACCGTGAACGCGATGATCCCCGCGGTGAGCGGTGCGATGACCGCCGGCAGGATGACCTTGGACATCACGACGCCCATATCGATCGCCGCGAAGCCCGCACCGACGATCGTCGCGCCGATCAGTCCGCCGAACAGCGCGTGCGATGAGCTGGAGGGGAGACCGAGGAGCCAGGTGAGCATGTTCCACGTGATGGCGCCGATCAGGCCCGCGAAGATGATGGCGGGGAAGATCGCCGCGGAGAGCTGATCCTCCCGGATCATGCCCCCCGAGATGGTCTTCGCCACCTCCGTCGAGAGGAACGCGCCGACGAGGTTCAGCACCGCCGCGAGCAGCACGGCGACCTTGGGCTTGAGCGCGCCGGTCGCGATCGGCGTCGCCATCGCGTTGGCCGTGTCGTGGAAGCCGTTCGTGAAGTCGAAGAAGAGTGCCAGCAGGATCACGAGCACGATGATCAGGGTTGCGGTTTCCACCGTTCGCTTTCCGAGAGTGTGAAAGAAATGTGGTGCCGACGGGATCGGCGTATGCGAACGAAGAGTTCACCGGGAATTTAGGAACCGGCAACCGGCCAGAAAGAATCCTTACACCGGCCCCGCCTCCGGTCAACTCAGCGAACGGTCAGGTCCGCCGAGGCCGGACGGACATCGTCGGAGGACTCATGCCGACCGGATGACGCGGGGCGTTCCGGCGAAGGTGTTGAATGAGCGCACGTGCCCCGGACCGGCCCGGGGCCGGACGGGTGGACAGATGAAGAAGTGGTTCGTCGTGCTGATCCTGGGCGCCGCGCAGTTCGTGATGGTGCTCGACAGCACGGTCATGAACGTGTCGATCTCGACCGTGGTGGCCGACCTCGACAGCAGCGTGACCGCGATGCAGACGGCGATCACGTTCTACACGCTCACGATGGCCGCGACGATGCTGCTCGGCGCGAAGCTCGGCGACATCTGGGGCCGGCGCCGCGCGCTCGTCATCGGGTCGATCGTCTACGCCGTCGGATCGCTCATGACCGCGTTCAGTCCGAACATGACGGTGCTGTTCCTCGGCTGGTCGATCATCGAGGGTCTCGGTGCGGTGCTGGTGATCCCGGCGATCGCGGCGCTGCTGGCCGACAACTACGAGGGCCGCGAGCGCGTGACGGCTTTCGCCGCGATCGGCGCCGTCTCGGGTGCCGGGGTCGCGGCCGGACCGCTCATCGGCGGGTTCATGACGACCTACTTCAGCTGGCGGTACGTGTTCGTCGGCGAAGTGGTCATCCTGGTCTTCGTCGTGATCTTCGCAGGCAGGATCGTGGAGAAGGCGCAGCGCCGGAGCATCCGCATCGACGTGCTGAGCGTCCTGCTGGCGGCATCCGGTCTCGTCGGCGTGGTCTACGGGATGCTGCAGAGCAAAGTCTGGGGATGGATCGTCCCGCTCCACTCCCCCGAGATCAACGGCGTGGAGATCGCGCCGCTGGGCATCTCGCTCACCGCATGGTTGATCGTGATCGGCTGCGTGCTGCTGGCACTGTTCTTCGCACGGCAGCGCCGTCTCGTCGCAGCCGGGCGCGACCCGCTGCTGCACGCCGACCTGCTCTCGATCCGGCAGCTGCGCAGCGGACTGAGCGTCCTGGGCGGTCAGTACGCCATCATCGCGGGGCTTTTCTTCATGGTCCCCGTGTACCTGCAGATGACCCTCGGGTTCAACGCGATCGAGACCGGATGGCGGATCTTCCCGCTCTCGGTCTCGCTCATCCTCTTCTCGATCTTCGGCACCCGTCTGTCGACGCGGTGGTCCCCGCGCCGCGTGGTGCTCGCCGGCCAGTGGGTCCTCGTCGCGAGCGCGATCGTGCTGCTCACCGCGATCGATCCGGAACTGGCGAGCCCGGCGTTCGGGATCGGCATGTTCTGCGCCGGAGCGGGACTCGGCCTGCTCGCCTCGCAGCTGGGCAACGTGAACATGTCGTCGGTCACGGCGAAGGACACCAGCGAGGTCGGGGGCCTGCAGGGCGTCTTCCAGAACCTCGGTTCCTCGCTCGGCACCGCCCTGATCGGCTCGATCCTGATCGGCGCGCTCGCGTCGTCCTTCGCCAGTGGGGTCGCCGAGAGCTCGCTGCCGGCGGAGACGCAGGCCATCGTCAACGAGCAGACCGCAGGCGGCGTCGACATCGTGCCGGCGACGAGCGTCCAGGGAATCGCCGAAGAGGCGGGGCTGACCACGGAGGAGGCGGTCGAGCTCGAAGCGGTCTACATCGAATCCCAGCTCTCCTCGTTGCGGACAGCGTTCTTCGGCCTCATCGTGCTCGCGCTGCTGTCGCTGCTGCTCTCGCGCGGCATCCCGGACGAGGTTCCTCTCCCTCGCGCGCAGCGCACCGACGCGCAGAAGTCGGCGTCATGATCGCCCCGGCACGACGGCGAGGCGGGTCGACTACCGTGGGACGGTGACCACCGACGCCGCATCCGCCGCCCCTCCCGTCGCCGCACGCACGCCGATCGTCCGGAGCCATCACGGCGACGACGTCGAGGATGCCTACGAGTGGTTCCGCGCGAAGGAGGACGCGGCGGTCATCGCCCACCTCGAAGCCGAGAACGCCTACACCGACGCACGCACGGCGCACCTGGCCGGGCTGCGCGAGAAGATCTTCGGCGAGATCAAGGGACGAACGCTCGAGACCGACCTGTCGGTGCCGACCCGGCGCGGCGACTGGTGGTACTACGGCCGCACCGTCGAGGGCAGCCAGTACGGCATCCAGTGCCGCGCTCCCCTGGCCTCACCCGACGACTGGACTCCGCCGCAGCT
>CAYOQY010000081.1:0-11965 GCA_964406225.1 uncultured Microbacterium sp. | reverse complement strand
TCGACGACGTCGTCGAAGCGACGCGTCTTGTAGCCGGTCGGCGTCGTGATGCCGTTGCCGTGCATGGGGTCCGTGACCCACAGCGGCGTCGCACCCGCGTCGCGCACGGCTTCGAGCAGCGGCGGGAGGGCGTCGCGGATCTTGCCGGCGCCCATACGGGTGATGAACGTGAGGCGTCCCGGCTCGCGCTCGGGGTCGAGCTTGTCGATGAGAGCGAGCGCGGTCTCCGCGGTCGTCGTGGGGCCGAGCTTGACCCCGATCGGGTTGCGGATCTTCGAGAAGTAGTCGACGTGCGCACCGTCGAGGTCGCGCGTTCGCTCACCGATCCACAGGAAGTGGGCAGACGTGTTGTAGGGCGTGCCCGTCCGGGAGTCGATGCGGGTCATCGGGCGCTCGTAATCCATGAGCAGGCCCTCGTGGCCCGTGTAGAACTCCACGCCGCGCAACTCGTCGAAGTTGGCGCCGGCCGCCTCCATGAACTTGATGGCACGGTCGATGTCGTGCGCGAGACGCTCGTACGCCTGGTTGGCGGGATTCTCGGCGAAGCCCTTGTTCCAGCTGTGCACCTCGCGCAGGTCGGCGAAGCCACCCTGTGTGAACGCGCGGATCAGATTGATCGTCGACGCGGCCGTGTGGTAGCCCTTCAGCAGGCGCGCCGGGTCGGCGCGTCTGGAGCCCTCGGTGAAGTCGAAGCCGTTCACGATGTCGCCGCGGTACGCCGGCAGCGTGACGTCGCCCCGGGTCTCGGTGTCGCTCGAGCGCGGCTTGGCGAACTGACCCGCCATGCGACCCATCTTCACGACCGGCATCGAGGCGCCGTACGTCAGCACGACCGCCATCTGGAGCACCGTCTTGATGCGGTTGCGGATCTGCTCGGCGGTCGCACCCGCGAACGTCTCGGCGCAGTCGCCGCCCTGCAGGAGGAACGCCCGACCGGATGCCGCGCGCGCGAGGCGGTCGCGGAGGTTGTCGACCTCGCCGGCGAACACCAGAGGAGGCAGGGTCGCGATCTCGGCGGAGACCGCCGCCACGGCATCCATGTCGTCCCACGCGGGCTGCTGCTTGATGGGCAGGGTCCGCCAGTGGTCGAGTGCGTCGAGCTGCTGGAGCATCCGCCAAGTCTATCGGCGCGGGAACCCGCGCCGGACCCCGTGACGCCGCGGCCGGATGCGGCTCAGCCGGCGGCCGGAGTGGACGGCAGGCGGTTCCTGATGGTGGACGCGTAGACGTCCTCGTATGTCTGCTCCCCCAGTCGCTGCAGCGCGACCATGATCTCGTCGGTGACCGATCGCAGGATGTAGCGGTCGCCCTCCATTCCGGCGAACCGCGAGAAGTCCAGCGGCTCGCCGATGACCATGCCCACCCGGCCGACCCGAGGGATGCGCCGGCCGATCGGCATGACGGTGTCCGTGTCGACCATGACCACCGGGATGACCGGCACGTGCGCTTCGAGCGCCATACGCGCCAGACCCGTGCGGCCGCGGTACAGCTTGCCGTCGGGGCTGCGCGTGCCTTCCGGGTAGATGCCGAGGAGGTCTCCGCGACCGAGAACCTGGAGACCGGTGTTGAGCGAGGCCTCCGACGCCTTGCCGCCGGTGCGGTCGATCGGGATCTGCCCGGTCGCCTTCATGAACATGCGGGTCGCCCAGCCCTTGACGCCTTTTCCGGTGAAGTAGTCGCTCTTGGCGAGGAAGGACATCGGGCGGTCGATCATCAGCGGGAGGAACACCGAGTCGATGAACGACAGGTGGTTGCTCGCGAGGATGGCCGCACCTTCGGCCGGGACGTTGCGGCGTCCCACGATCCAGGGGCGGAAGATCGCCTTGAGGAGCGGGCCGATCACGATGTACTTCATCAGCCAGTAGAACATCGGCTACGCGCCTTCCGCCGATCGTTCGGTCTCGGCGAGGTCCGCCGCGCCGATGAAGCCGGCGTCGTTGCCCAGCTCGGCGATCGCGAACTCTGCGACGGGGCGATCGCCGTATCCGGGGAGCGAGGTCTCATACGCGATGCGGACGGGGCTCAGCAGGTCCTCGCCGAGCTGCGCCACTCCCCCGCCGATCACGAACAGCTCCGGGTCCAGCACCGCCTGGAATCCGCCGCACGCCTCACCGAGAGCGGTCGCGACGCGGCGGAGCGCCTCGACGGCCCCCGGGTCCCCCGCCAGCACCAGGCGCGACACGGCCGGCCCGCTGATCGAGCCCTTCTGCGCACGGAGGTCGGCCAGCGCCGCGCCGATCCCGCCCGCATCCGCGATCGCGTTCGCCTCGCGCTGCAGGGCCCGTCCGGACGCGTACTGCTCGAGGCAGCCGTTCTGACCGCACCCGCACGGCAGACCGTCGCGGGTGAAGCGGATGTGGCCGAGCTCGCCGCCGATGCCGTGTCCGCCGCGGTAGAGCGCTCCGCTCGCGATCACGGCGCCACCCACTCCGGTACCCATCGTCAGCATGACCATGTCGTCGACCTCACGACCGGCGCCGAAGCGGAACTCGGCCCAGCCGGCGGCGTTCGCGTCGTTCTCGATCGTGACCGGCATGTCGATGCGCGCCTCGAGGATCGCCTTGAGCGGCTCGTCACGCCAGGCGATGTTGGGCGCGTGGATCACGTTCGCACGCTCGCGGTCGATGAAGCCCGCGGCCGCGACACCGACGGCGACGACCTCGTGGTGAGCGGCGAAGTGCCGGGACATGTCGACGACGGCATCCGCCAGCTCACGGGTGTCCAGGGGAGTGTCCACACGCAGCTTCTCGACGATGCGACCGTCCGCATCGACCACTCCGCCCGCGATCTTCGTCCCGCCGATGTCGATGCCGACCTTGAGCACTGCCCGTCCTCTCCCGCCGGCACGCGCGCGACGGCGTCTTGCAGTCTATCCCTGAGAGCGCTTTCGCCCAGGGATGAGGAGCCAGACGAGGACGACCCGCGCGACGTTTGGCATCCAGGATCACAGACCGTGGAACCGAGTCTCACCAGATCCGCTCGTCGCCCCCGATCGCGCCGCGATAGACTCGCAGTGGATCGTTACCCGACACCGAAGGAGCTGCCGTGGTTCAGTTCGAAGTCCCCGCAATCGTGCCTGCCGACCCGCAGGCGAACGTGACCGACCTGCTGGTCGACCGCGTCAAGAAGACACCCGACCTCGCCCTTTTCGCCGTTCCCGACGGCGACGGATGGCGGGACATCACCGCACGGGAGTTCCACGCCCAGGTGGTCGCCCTCGCGAAGGGCCTCGCCGCAGCGGGCATCGAGCCCGGAGACAAGGTCGGCTTCATCGCCCGCACGACGTACGACTGGACGCTGGTCGACTTCGCGCTCTTCTTCGCCGGCGCCGTCATGGTGCCGATCTATGAGACGAGCTCGCCCTCGCAGATCGCCTGGAACCTCACCGACTCCGGCGCGGTCGCCTGCATCACCGAGTCGGCCGATCACTCTGCACGCCTCGACGAGATCCGCGCCGAGGTGCCGCTCATCCGCTCGGTGTGGGAGATGCAGCGCGGCGACCTCGACAAACTCGTCGAGCAGGGCGCCTCCGTGACCGATGAGGAGATCGAGCGTCGCCGCAACATCGCGAACGGCTCCGACATCGCCACCCTGATCTACACGTCGGGGTCGACGGGACGCCCGAAGGGCTGCGTGCTCACGCACAGCAACTTCGTCGAGCTCGTCCGCAACTCCTCCAAGGCGCTGCGCGACGTCGTCGAGACGCCCGGCGCGTCGACGCTGCTGTTCATCACGACGGCGCACATCTTCGCCCGGTTCATCTCGATCCTCGACATCCACGCGGGTGTGAAGACGGGTCACCAGCCCGACACGAAGCAGCTGCTGCCGGCTCTGGGCTCGTTCAAGCCCACCTTCCTGCTGGCTGTTCCGCGTGTGTTCGAAAAGGTCTACAACTCGTCCGAGCAGAAGGCGGAGGCCGGTGGCAAGGGCAAGATCTTCCGTGCCGCCGCAGATGTCGCGATCGAGCACTCGAAGCTCCTGCAGGACGGCAAGAGGATCCCGTTCGGCATGAAGATCAAGTTCGCGCTGTTCGACCGCCTCGTCTACAGCAAGCTGCGCGCGGCCATGGGCGGCAACGTCGTCTACGCCGTTTCGGGCTCGGCGCCGCTCGGCCCGCGTCTCGGCCACTTCTTCCACAGCCTCGGCATCACGATCCTCGAGGGATACGGCCTCACCGAGACCACCGCACCGGCCACGGTCAATCTGGCGACGAAGTCGAAGATCGGCACGGTCGGCCCCGCGCTCCCCGGTGTCGGCGTGCGCGTCGCGGACGACGGCGAGATCGAGGTGCGGGGCATCAACGTGTTCAAGGAGTACTGGCGCAACCCCGAGGCGACAGCGGCGGTGTTCGACGGCGACTGGTTCAAGACCGGCGACATCGGTGCGTTCGATTCCGAGGGCTTCCTCACGATCACGGGTCGCAAGAAGGAGATCATCGTCACCGCGGGTGGCAAGAACGTCGCACCCGCCGCGCTCGAGGACCCGATCCGTGCGAACCCGATCGTGGGCCAGGTCGTCGTCGTCGGCGACCAGAAGCCGTTCATCTCCGCCCTCGTCACCCTCGACGGCGAGATGCTGCCGACGTGGCTCGGCAACAACGGTCTCCCCGCCGACATGCCGCTCGCCGAAGCCGCCAAGAACCCCGCCGTGCGCGCGGAGGTGCAGCGAGCGATCGACGGCGCCAACGCGAACGTCTCGCGGGCGGAGTCGATCCGCAAGTTCACGATCCTGCCGACGGAGTGGAGCGAGGCGAGCGGTCACCTGACGCCGAAGATGAGCATCAAGCGCAACGTCATCATGGACGACCACGCGGAGGACATCGCCGAGATCTACAGCGTCCCGGTGTCGACCTCGACGACCGCGATCGGCTGACGCCGACCGCACACACGAGAACAGCCCCGCAGCATCCGCTGCGGGGCCGTTCTCGTGAAGCCGGCTCGGATCAGAACCAGTCCGACTCGCGGATCTCGCGCATCGCGAGACGACGCGTCTCGGCGGGGAGGCGTTCGAGATAGAGCTTGCCGTCGAGGTGATCCGTCTCATGCTGCAGCGCCTGCGCGAGCAGCCCGTCCCCCTCGAGCACGATCTCCCTGCCGTCGAGGTCCATGCCGCGTACGCGCGCGTGCGGGTGCCGCAGGGCCTCGTGCCACAGACCCGGGACCGACAGGCATCCCTCCCCCACGAGTGCCGGCTCGCCGGAGACCTCTTCGAGGACCGGGTTGAGGATGTATCCGATGTCGCCGTCGATGTTGTAGCTGAACGCGCGCAGCGCGACGCCGATCTGGGGGGCGGCGACACCGGCGCGACCGGGCAGCTCGACGGTCTCGATGAGGTCGCGCACGAGGGCGCGCACGCCGTCGTCGATGTCGGTGATGGGGGCGCTCGGCGCGCGGAGCACCGGGTCGCCGAAGATGCGGATGGGCCGGACGGTCATGGATGCCTAGGCGGCGGGCGCGAGCGCGCGCAGGCCTTCGACGACCGCCGCCGCCAGGTCGCGCGCGGCGAGGCGCGTCGCCGGCTGCAGCTCACGGAACGAGATCGCGCTGCCCGCCGCGATGTGCGGGTCGTAGGGAACGCGGACGACGCTGCGCACACGGGTGCGGAAGTGCGCTTCGAGCTCGTCCGCCCGCACGAGCGGCGTTCCGGGCCGAGCGGTGTTGAGCACCACGACGGCGTTGCGCACCTGCTCGGAGTAGCCGTTCGTCTCGAGCCACGTGAGCGTCTCGGACGCCAGGCGCGCCTCGTCGACGCTCAGGCCCGCGACGACGACGAGCTGGTCGGCCAGGTCGAGGGTGGCTCCCATGACCGAGTGGACGATGCCGGTGCCGGTGTCGGTGAGCACGATGGAGTAGTAGTGCGCCGCGAGGCTCGCGATGTCGTGATAATCGCGGTCGTTGAGCGCTTCGGAGACCCGCGGGTCGGCGTCGGACGCGAGCACGTCGAGACGCGTCTCGTCACGGGCGACGATGTTCGAGATGTCGTTGTAGCCGGTGACCTCGGAGCGCACCTTCACGAGGTCCCGCACGGTCTTGCCGCTCGAGCGCGAGATGCGCTCGGCGAGGGTGCCCCGGTCGGGGTTCGCGTCGACGGCGATGATGCGATCGTCACGGGCATCCGCCAGCGCCATGCCGAGCAATGTCGTCACGGTCGTCTTGCCGACTCCGCCCTTGCGCGAGAGCACGGGCACGAATCGCGCTCCCCCGGTCAGCGGCGCGGCGATGCGGCGGTCGAGCTCCTTGCGGGCGCGGGCGCGCTTGCCGTCGCCGAGGTTGATGCGACGCAGGGAGATCGAGTAGACGAAGTGCTGCCACGCCCCCTCGGGCTCGGGGCGCACGATGTGATGCGGATCGAGAAGCCGGTCGGCGGTCAGCAGGTCGGCTGTCTCGCGGCCGGCTTCGAACTCGCCCAGACGCTTCGACGACATCGACACGTCGGCGCGCGGGATGATCCGCTCCACCGCGTGATCGGGGCGGGCCGGGGCGGCAGGGTGCTGCGCCTCCCACCGCGTCGCCGGGACCGGACCGGTGGCGGCCCGGGTCGCCGCGCGGGTCGCATCGGGCGCCGGGGCGACAGGAGGCGCCGTGACGGGTGCCGGCGGGGCGGAGTCCTCGACGGCGGAGTCGCCGTCAACGACGGCGTCCTCGACGATCGCGGCCTCGTCGCCAGGGCCTTCCTCCACGACGGCATCATCCACGACGGCATCATCCACGACCGAGGCGTCCTCGATCTCTTCCACCGAGGCGGCGGAGCCGTACAAGCTCTGGGCGGCGGTCCACTCGTCGACCTCGATCTCACCGGTCACGGCGTCCTCGGCATCCGCATCAGCCGCGTATGCCCCGTCCTCGGAGTCGTCCTCACCCTCGGCGAAGCCGGAGTAGGCCACCTCGTCGTCCACGACGTCGTCGTCCACGTCGTCGTCGTCATCGGAGGACGACGGGAGGACGACGCTCACCTGCTCGGTGTGTCCGCCGAGGAACCCGATGCCCGACGTCTCGACGCTCCCGGTGTCGGAGAGCACTCCGTGCTGCTCGTGCTCCGCATCGTCGGCGTGCATCTGGTCGGTGCGATCGGGCGTCACTGCGGTATCTCCAAAGACAGAAAAGCGTTGCGCGGGGGGATGCCGCACCCTCCAGGCTACTGCGAGGGGCGGATCACGACCAAAAGGTCACCGGCGTCGACCTGCTGCGTCTCGGCGATCGCGAGCCGCTCGACGACACCGTCCACCGGCGCCGTGATGGCCGCCTCCATCTTCATCGCCTCGATCGATGCGACCGGCTGACCGGCTTTCACCTTGTCGCCGATCGACGTCTTCAGCGTCACGACGCCCGAGAACGGCGCGGCCACCTGGCCGGGCTTGGACGTGTCCGCACGCTCGGCCTGGCGCTCGTCGACCTTGATGCTGCGGTCGCGCACGTACACCGGTCGCAGCTGACCGTTGAGCGTGGTCATGACGGTGCGGATGCCCTTCGCGTCGGCCTCGCCGATCGCCTCGAGCCCGACGTACAGCTGGACGCCCGGGTCGATCTCGGCGACGTGCTCCTCGCCGGGCTTGAGCCCGTAGAGGTAGTCCGGCGTGCCGAGCGACGACAGGTCGCCGTACGTCTCGCGGGTCGCTTCGAACTCCTTCGCGGGTCCGGGGAACAGCAGCCGGTTGAGCGTGCGGCGGCGGGTCGCCGCGTCGCCTGCGAGCCCCTCGCGCTCCTCCTCGGTCAGCGGCGGCACGTCGATCGAGATCTGCCGGCCGGCGAGCACCTTGGTGCGGAACGGCTCGGGCCATCCGCCGGGCAGGTCGCCCAGCTCGCCCGCCATGAAGCCGACGACCGAATCGGGGATGTCGTAGTTCTGGGGGTTCTCGGCGAAGTCCGCGGGATCGGCCTTTGCGGCGACGAGGGCGAGCGCGAGGTCGCCCACGACCTTGGAGGACGGTGTGACCTTGGGGATGCGGCCGAGGATGCGGTCGGCCGCGGCGTACATGTCCTCGATGCGCTCGAAGTCATCCGCCATGCCCAGGGCGATCGCCTGTTGACGCAGGTTCGACAGCTGCCCACCGGGGATCTCGTGGTGGTACACGCGTCCGGTCGGACCGGGGAGACCCGACTCGAACGGCGCGTAGAGGTGACGCACGCCCTCCCAGTACGGCTCGAGGTCGCCCACCGCGTCGAGGTCGATGCCCGTGTCGCGCTCGGTGTGCGCGAGCGCCGCCACGAGCGCCGACAGCGAGGGCTGGCTCGTCGTGCCCGACAGCGGCGCGGCCGCGGCATCCACCGCGTCGACGCCCGCGGCACTGGCCGCGAGCAGGGTCGCGAGCTGACCGCCGGCCGTGTCGTGCGTGTGCAGGTGCACCGGCAGGTCGAAGCGCTCGCGGAGCGCCGTGACGAGCTTCGCCGCCGCCGCCGGGCGGAGCAGACCTGCCATGTCCTTGATCGCGAGGATGTGCGCTCCAGAGGCGACGATCTCATCCGCGAGGCGCAGGTAGTAGTCGAGGGTGTACAGCTTCTCGGCCGGATCGAGCAGATCCGCGGTGTAGCAGACCGCGACCTCGGCGATCGCGGTGCCGGTCTCGAGGACCGACGCGATCGCCGGACGCATCTGGCTCACGTCGTTCAGCGCGTCGAAGATGCGGAAGACATCGACGCCCGTCGCAGCCGCCTCGCGGACGAACGCGTCGGTGACCTCGACGGGTCGCGGCGTGTACCCCACGGTGTTGCGGCCGCGCAGCAGCATTTGGATCGGGACGTTCGGGATCGCCTCGCGGACGGCGGCGAGCCGCTCCCAGGGATCCTCCGCGAGGAAGCGCAGCGCGACGTCATACGTCGCTCCACCCCAGGCCTCGACCGAGAGGAGCCCCGGTGTCATCCGTGCGACGTGGGGTCCGACACGGACGAGGTCGCGCGTGCGGACGCGCGTGGCCAGCAGCGACTGGTGCGCATCGCGGTAGGTCGTCTCGGTGACGGCGAGGGGGACCTGCTCGCGCAGGGCGCGGGCGAAACCGGCCGGCCCCAGTTCGCGCAGCCGATCGAGCGTGCCCGACGGGACGGGTGAGGTGAGGTCGATCGCGGGGAGCTTGCTTCCGGGTGAGACCGAGACCGGCTTCTCGCCGTACGGACGGTTGACCGTGACGTCCGCGAGCCAGTTGATGAGCTTCGTCGCCCGGTCGCGCGACGGGTGGCTCGTGAGCAGCTGCGGTCGCTCCTCGATGAAGGCCGTGCTGAGGTCGCCCACGACGAACGCGGGGTCGTCGAGCACGGCGCGCAGGAACGGGATGTTGGTCGCGACGCCGCGGATGCGGAACTCCGCGAGGGCGCGCTTGGCCCGCGCGACGGCGGCCGGGAAGTCGCGGCCGCGGCACGTGAGCTTGGCGAGCATCGAGTCGAAGTGCGGGCTGATCTGCGATCCCGCGGCGGTCGTCCCGCCGTCGAGACGGATGCCGGCACCACCGGGAGACCGGTACGTCGTGATCCTGCCCGTGTCGGGGCGGAAGCCCATCGCGGGGTCCTCAGTCGTGATGCGGCACTGCAGCGCCGCGCCGCGCAGGACGATCTGGTCCTGGCTGAGACCGAGATCGGCAAGCGTCTCCCCCGCCGCGATGCGCATCTGCGACTGCACGAGGTCGACGTCGGTGACCTCCTCGGTCACGGTGTGCTCGACCTGGATGCGCGGGTTCATCTCGATGAAGACGTGCTCGCCGGCGCGGTCGCCGGCGGTGTCGACGAGGAACTCGACCGTGCCCGCGTTGACGTAGCCGATCGATCGGGCGAACGCGACCGCGTCACGGTGGAGTGCGGCGCGCAACTCGTCCGAGATGTTCGGTGCCGGCGCGATCTCGATGACCTTCTGGTGCCGGCGCTGCACCGAGCAGTCGCGCTCGTAGAGGTGCACGGTCTCGCCCGTCGCGTCGGCGAGGATCTGCACCTCGATGTGGCGCGGGCGCACGACGGCCTGTTCGAGGAACACCCGCGCGTCGCCGAACGCGGCGCCTGCTTCGCGCATCGCTTCGGCGATCGCGGGCGGAAGCGCCGCCGCGGTCTCCACGCGCCGCATCCCGCGTCCGCCGCCACCGGCGACGGCCTTCACGAAGATCGGGAATCCGATGTCGTCGGCCTGCGCCACGAGGGCGTCGACGTCTTCGGAGGCCTCGGTCGAGCGGAGCACCGGCACACCGGCGGCGATCGCGTGCTGCTTCGCCGTGACCTTGTTGCCCGCCATCTCGAGCGCGGTCGACGGCGGCCCGATGAATGTGATGCCGTTCTCGGCGGCCCGTGCGGCCAGCTCAGGGTTCTCGGAGAGGAATCCGTACCCGGGGTAGATGGCATCCGCGCCCGATTCGAGCGCGACGCGGATGATCTCGTCCACGTCGAGGTACGCGCGGACCGGATGGCCCTGCTCGCCGATGACGTACGACTCGTCGGCCTTCTGCCGGTGCAGCGAGCCCCGGTCCTCATAGGGGAAGACCGCGACCGTGCGGGCTCCGAGCTCGTACGCGGCGCGGAACGCCCGGATGGCGATCTCACCGCGGTTGGCGACCAGAATCTTGCGGAACATTCACACCTCGCTGGGTGGCCCGGAAAGAGGCCTTGGATCGGGCTGAGTGTGCTCTCAGCCTAGGGGACGGTAACGTGGTGGATTGTGCACGTACTCTCCGTCAGCTCGCTCAAGGGCGGGGTCGGCAAGACAACCGTGACTCTGGGACTCGCCTCCGCGGCATTTGCGCGGGGAGTTCGGACTCTCGTGGTGGATCTCGACCCGCAGTCCGATGTCTCGACCGGCATGGACATCCAGGTCGCCGGGCGACTCAACATCGCCGACGTCCTCGCCAACCCCAAGGAGAAGGTCGTCCGTCAGGCGATCACCTCCAGCGGCTGGGCGAAGGTGCATCCGGGCACGATCGACGTCATGATCGGCAGCCCGTCCGCGATCAACTTCGACGGCCCGCACCCGTCCGTGCGCGACGTGTGGAAGCTCGAAGAGGCACTCGCGACGATCGAGGCCGATTACGACCTCGTCCTCGTCGACTGCGCGCCGTCGCTCAACGCCCTCACGCGCACCGCGTGGGCGGCATCCGATCGCGTGATCGTCGTGACGGAGCCCGGGCTGTTCTCCGTCGCCGCGGCCGACCGCGCGCTGCGCGCGATCGAGGAGATCCGCCGCGGGCTGTCACCGCGCCTGCAGCCGCTCGGCATCGTCGTGAACCGGGTGCGCCCGCAGTCGATCGAGCACCAGTTCCGCATCAAGGAGCTGCGCGACATGTTCGGCCCGCTCGTGCTCTCCCCTCAGCTGCCCGAGCGCACGTCTCTGCAGCAGGCCCAGGGTGCCGCCAAGCCCCTGCACATCTGGCCCGGCGACTCCGCACAAGAGCTCGCGGCCGACTTCGATGCACTGCTGGACCGCGTCCTGCGCACCGGTCGCATCCCCGTTGCCGGCGAAGCGCGCGCCTGACAGCGTCCGCGTGCGCGCGGTTGCGACGCACTTTCCGGCATACGCCGCCGCGAGAGCGCCGTCGGATGCCGCAAACTGCGTCGCACGCGGGCGGCGGAGCGGAATGGTCAGGCGCTGCGGGCGGCCCGGCGAGCGGAGAGCTCATCCATGACCTCGGGCGCCTGCGCGTCGAAGTCCACGAGCGTGGACTCGACTTCGTGCAGCACCTTGCCGACCGCGATGCCGAAGACGCCCTGACCGCGGCTCACGAGGTCGATGACCTCGTCGTTCGAGGTGCAGAGGTACACCGAGGCGCCGTCGCTCATGAGCGTGGTGCCGGCGAGATCCCGGATGCCGGCGGCGCGCAGCTGCTCGACCGCGGTGCGGATCTGCTGCAGGGAGATACCCGTGTCGAGCAGACGCTTGACGAGCTTGAGTACGAGGATGTCGCGGAAGCCGTAGAGCCGCTGCGATCCCGACCCGTTCGCACCGCGGACGGTGGGCTCGACGAGTTCGGTGCGGGCCCAGTAGTCGAGCTGGCGGTACGTGA
>CAYOQY010000080.1:0-12477 GCA_964406225.1 uncultured Microbacterium sp. | reverse complement strand
CGAAGGCGCTCTCGCGCAGCCAGAAGCTCGGGAAGACGCGCGTCCGGTAGCCCACGACCGGCACGCTCAGCGTGTCGAGGCGCTCGAGGGTCGCCGCGATGTCGAGCACGGACTTGACCCCGGCGCTCACGACCGTGATCGGCGTGTTCGCGAGCGTCGTGAGATCGGCCGACTCGTCGAACGTGTCGGACGCGCCGCGGTGCACGCCGCCCAGACCGCCCGTCGCGAAGACGCGGATGCCCGCGAGTGCGGCCAGATGCGACGTCGCGGCGACCGTGGTCGCGGCGCTCGCGCCCGTGGCCTGGATGATCGGCAGGTCGCGCACGCTCGCCTTCGCGAGGTCCTCGTCGGCGATGCGCCGCACGCCCTCGTCGTCGAGTCCCACGTGCGCGACGCCGTCGAGCACCGCGATCGTCGCCGGGGTCACGCCCTGATCGCGGAGGATGCCCTCGAACTCGCGCGCCGCCTCGAGATTGCGCGGGCGCGGCAGGCCGTGCGAGATGATCGTCGACTCGAGGGCGACGACCGGAGCACCGCGATCGAGAGCGGACGAGACCTCTTCGGACACGACGAATGAGCGCATGTCAGCCATCCTCGCACCGCGTTTCGGGTGCTGCGTTCCGGGTACGGTTCGAACACCGCTGCGTGCCTCGGGCAGGCGCACTCGGAGCCGCCCGGGTCAGTGCGCCGCGTCGTACGCCTCGACGACGGATGCCGGAACCCGGCCGCGCTCGGACACCTGGTAGCCGTTGTCCTTCGCCCACGCGCGGATCGCGCTGTAGTCCTGCTGGCCGGACCGTCGGCGCTTGCGCGACGACTCGGAGGAGGCGCCCCGCGAGGACGAGATCGAGCGGGCCGCGGCGACGTACGGGGCGAGCGCGTCGCGCAGCGCGGTGGCGTTCGCGTCGGTGAGGTCGATCTCGTACGCGACGCCGTCCAGGGAGAAGAGGACGGTTTCGCCCTCTCCGATTTCCAGCACCGTGCCGTCGATGTCGTCGACGAGCTGATGCACAATTCTTCGGGCCATGCGGCCACTGTACTCACGCCCCGCAGGAGCGGCTACGGAAGGATGCCGGCCCTGCGGGCCTTCGCGACGGCGGCGTGCCGCGTCGAGGCTTCGAGCTTGCCCATCGCCGACTGCAGGTACGACTTCACCGTGCCCTCCTTGAGGGCGAGGCTCGCGGCGATCTCGGCATTCGTGGCCCCGAGCGCGACGCGCGCGAGCACGTCGGTCTCGCGCGGCGAGAGCGCGATGCCGAGATCGAGCGGGGCGGACGCCTCGTCGTTCGAGATCGCCGCCAGACGCTGCTCGAGCTGCTCGAGCCGTCTGCGCACCTGCACGTCCTGCACCGAGGCGACGATGCTCCGCAGCTCGGCGTAGCTCTCGCGCAGCTCTTCGCGGGCCGCGGCATCCAGGCCCGACGACGGGACGGGTGCGGGGGCGAGCGCCATGCGCCGCTCGACCTCGTCGCGGATGCGCAGTTCGTTCGCGAGCGCATCGACGATGCCGAACGCGGGCCGCGCCGCTACCTCGCTCACCGCCGACTGCGCCCACGTGCCGCAGTAGAGCACGCCGCGCGCGGAGCCGGTCACGATCACGGGGATCGCGAACAGCGTCGCGACGCCTTCGCCGAGCACGGCGCGGTCGTAGTCGTGCGTGATGTGGCGCGACGTGCGGTAGTCCAGGGCCAGCCGCGGGCGCTTCTCGACGAGCGCCCGCCCGCCGAGGCCGCGCTCCGGATGGACGATCAGACCCTGCAGATGACGCGTCCGGGTGCCGACCGTCGTGGTGATCTCGACGGCGCCTTCGCGCTCGAGTCCGCCGAACGCGAAGGGGAACGAGGTCTGCCGGGCGAGGTCCGCGACGGCGCGCGCGACGAGCTGCTCGTCGCTTTCGGTGCCCGTCCGCACTCCTCGCGCACTGCTCACTGCACTACCCACTTCCGGGGGTGACGGCCGCGTCGCCGCCTTCGTAGCGTCGACCATACCACCGCGCCAGGTCCGCACATCGGGCGCTGTGAGACCGGTTTCGAAGGGGAAACGCACATGGTCGGATACACCTCGCAATGGCGGCGGAGTCTGGACGATCCCGCCTCGTTCTGGCGGGATGCGGCATCCGCCGTCGACTGGACAGTGGCGCCGCAGCGCACGCTCGACGAGGACGCGGACGGCTGGAGCTGGTTCCCCGACGCCGCCCTCAACATGAGCGCGAACTGCCTCGACCGCCACGTCGACGCCGGCCGCGGTGAGACCGTCGCGCTGCGCTACCACTCTGCGATGACCGGCACCCGCAAGGACTACACGTACGCCGAGCTGCGCGATCGGGTCGCGGGATTCGCCGGGGTGCTCCGTGACCTCGGCGTCGGACGCGGCGACCGCGTGTTGCTCTACCTCCCCATGACGCCCGAAGCCGTCATCGCGATGCTCGCGTGCGCGAGGCTCGGGGCGATCCACTCGGTCGTCTTCGGCGGCTTCGCGGCGACCGAGCTCGCAGTGCGGATCGCCGACGCCCGTCCCACGGTGCTGGTCACGGCATCCGGCGGACTCGAGCCCGGCCGCGTGGTGGAGTACCTGCCGATCGTGCGCAAAGCACTCGAGGCTGCTCCGGGGATCGTGCGGGACGTCGTCGTGCGCGACCGTCGGGCCGTGCCCGGCACGGCAGCGGAGTTCGCCGGCTCGGTCGACGGCGTGCGCTGGCGCGACTGGGACGCGCTCGTCGCGGAGGCCGCCCCCGCCGCGCCGGTGCCGGTCGTCGCCTCCGACCCGCTGTACATCCTCTACACGTCGGGCACGACCGGCAGCCCCAAGGGCATCGTCCGCGACACCGGGGGATACGCCGTCGCGCTCGCGTGGGCGATGCGCAACATCTACGACATCGGCCCGGGCGACACGATGTTCACGGCATCCGATGTGGGATGGGTGGTCGGCCACTCGTTCATCGTCTACGGGCCCCTGCTGGCGGGCGCGACGACCGTGCTCTTCGAAGGGAAGCCCGTCGGCACGCCCGACGCGGGGGAGTTCTGGCGCATCGTCGCGGACTACGGCGTCAAGACGATGTTCACCGCGCCCACCGCGCTTCGGGCGATCCGGCGCGTGGACCCCGACCTGGACGAGCTGCCGGATGGCGCGCTGCGCTCGCTGCAGACGCTGTTCCTCGCCGGCGAACGCCTCGACCCCGAGACGTGGCACTGGGCGAACGACGGCCTCGGCGTGCCGATCGTCGACCACTGGTGGCAGACCGAGACCGGCTGGCCGATCTGCGCGATCCCGGTCGGTGCGCTCGCGGTCGGCAGCGAGGCGATGCCCGCGAAGGCGGGGTCCACTGCGGTCCCGATGCCCGGCTACGACGTGCGGATCCTCGACGGCAAGGGCCGCGACATGACCGGGACCGGCCCGGGCGGAGCGACGCCCGAGGGCAACATCGCGCTGCGCGTGCCCCTCCCGCCCGGAACCCTGCGCGGCGTGTGGGGGAGCCCCGGCCGCTTCCACGAGGCGTACCTGTCGGCCTTCCCCGGGTTCTACGCGACGGGTGACGCGGGTCACATCGACGAGGACGGCTACGTCTTCGTGATGGGACGCACCGACGACGTCATCAACGTCGCCGGTCACCGGCTCTCGACCGGGTCGCTCGAAGAAGTGCTCACGATGCACCACGCGGTCGCCGAGTGCGCCGTGATCGGGGTGCACGACGCTCTCAAGGGTCAGCGCGCCGCCGGATTCGTCACGCTCAAGGCGCACGAGGCCGTCGACCACGACCGGCTCGAGGCCGAGCTCGTCGCCCTCGTGCGCGAGCACGTCGGCCCGGTGGCCGCGTTCCGCGACGTCACGATCCTCGACCGGCTGCCCAAAACGCGGTCGGGCAAGATCCTGCGCAAGACCATGCGGCAGATCGTCGACGGCGAGCCGTACAAGATCCCCGCGACGATCGAGGACCCGACGGTGCTCGACGCGCTCGTCGCCGCCGTCCACGGCGCTGAGGCGCCCGGCGCCGCTCTGCCCGGAGCGGCTGCGCCCGGCGCCGCTGTGCCTGGCGAGACCGTGCCCCACAACGTCCGCTGAGCACCGCTCGGCGATCGACCCCCCGCAAGAAAGGCAAGGAGGCCTGCACACATGTCTGAATCGGCTACCGAGACCGCCCCACCCGGCGGCATCGACTATCTCGAAGAGGAGGCGTCGCCGCGGTTCGTCGAGCTCAAGCGCAAGCATCGCAGCTTCGTCTTCCCGCTGTCGGTCGCGTTCCTCGTCTGGTACTTCGCGTACGTGCTGCTGTCGTCGTTCGCACCCGCCTTCATGGCCCAGCGCGTGTGGGGCGACATCACCCTCGGCCTCATCCTCGGGCTGGGCCAGTTCGTCACGACCTTCGCGATCACGATGTGGTACGTCTGGTACGCCAACCACCGGCTCGACCCGATCTCCGCGGAGATCCGCGAAGACCTCGAGCGCAGGGAGGCGGGCGCGTGAACGAGTTCTTCGGCACGATCCACGCGGCGGTCCAGACCGTCGAGAACAACCCCATCCTCAACATCTCGATCTTCGCCGCGTTCGTCGCGGTCACGCTGCTGATCGTGATCCGGGCGAGCCGCAACAACAAGACCGCGGCGGACTACTACGCGGCGGGACGCTCGTTCACCGGACCCCAGAACGGCTTCGCGATCTCGGGCGACTACCTCTCGGCGGCGTCCTTCCTCGGCATCACCGGCGCGATCGCGATCAACGGGTACGACGGCTTCCTGTACTCGATCGGCTTCCTGGTGGCGTGGCTCGTCGCGCTGCTGCTCGTCGCCGAGCTCATGCGCAACACGGGCAAGTTCACGATGGCGGACGTTCTGTCGTTCCGCCTGAAGCAGGGTCCGGTGCGCATGGCCGCCGCCACGACGACGCTCGCGGTGTGCCTCTTCTATCTGCTGGCGCAGATGGCCGGGGCCGGCGGGCTCGTCTCGCTGCTCCTCGGCATCAACGACCGCCTCGGTCAGTCGATCGTCGTCGCCGTCGTCGGCGTGCTCATGATCGTCTACGTGCTCGTCGGCGGCATGAAGGGCACGACCTGGGTGCAGATCGTCAAGGCGTTCCTCCTCATCGGCGGCGCGCTCGTGATGACGGTGTGGGTGCTCGCCCTCAACGGATTCAACCTCAACGCGCTGCTGGAGAGCGCGGTGGCGGCATCCGTCACCGACCCGAAGGACGCCATCCTCGGCCCGGGCCTGCAGTACGGCAAGAACCCGTGGGACTTCATCTCCCTCGCTATCGCGCTCGTGCTGGGCACGGCGGGCCTGCCGCACGTGCTGATGCGCTTCTACACCGTGCCGACGGCCAAGGAGGCCCGTCGGTCGGTGGTGTGGGCCATCTGGCTCATCGGCCTGTTCTACCTGCTGACGCTCGTGCTGGGCTACGGCGCCGCGTCGCTCGTCGGACCGGAGACGATCATCAACGCCCCCGGCGGTGTGAACTCGGCGGCCCCGCTGCTCGCGCTCGCACTCGGCGGACCGCTCCTGCTCGGGTTCATCTCGGCGGTCGCGTTCGCGACGATCCTTGCGGTCGTCGCGGGCCTCACGATCACGGCGGCGGCGTCGTTCGCGCACGACATCTACGCGAACGTCATCAAGAAGGGCAACGTTCCCCCGGACGGTGAGGTCAAGGTCGCCCGACGCACGGTGATCATCATCGGCATCCTGGCGATCGTCGGCGGGATCGGTGTTCAGGGGCAGAACATCGCGTTCCTCGTGGCGCTCGCGTTCGCCGTCGCGGCGTCGGCGAACCTGCCGACGATCCTGTACTCGCTGTTCTGGCGGCGGTTCACCACGCGCGGCGCGGTGTGGAGCATGTACGGAGGACTCGCCGCGGCGATCATCCTCATCCTGCTCTCGCCCGTGTTCTGGGGCACCGAGACGAGTGTGTTCAAGAACGTCGGCGTCGCGATCTGGCCGCTGAACAACCCGGGCATCGTCTCGATCCCGCTCGGGTTCTTCCTCGGCTGGCTCGGCTCGGTGCTCTCGCACCCGGGCTCGGAGAACAAGCGCCGCGCGGCGGAGATGGACGTGCGCTCGCTCACCGGCTACGGCGCTGAGAAGGCCACACACCACTAGGCGTGGCGGTCTGCGGCCCCGGGGTGGAGTGCTCTCCCCGGGGCCCTTCCGCGCGTCGCCTTGCCGGTCGGTGATGCGGGCATCCAGGTTTCTGAGGGGATCGAGGATGCGGAGGAGGAATCCGGCTCATCCGTCCTCGGAATCCGCGATCCCCTCAGAACTGTGGGGCCAGCGTGCCTGCTCGAAGGACCGGCTGCGGGCGGGCATCCGCCGTTCGTGAGGGGATCCAGAATGCGGAGGAGGAATCCGGTTCATCCACCCTCAGAATCCGCGATCCCCTCAGAACTGTGGGGCCAGCGTGCCCGCTCGAAGGACCGGCTGCAGGCTGGCATTCGCCGTTCGTGAGGGGATCCAGAATGCGGAGGAGGAATCCGGCTCATCCGACCTCGGAATCCGCGATCCCCTCAGAATCCTGGGTGCCCGCACGCGGCGCGTGCCGGGACAGCGCGCACGGCAACGGCCCCGGGGCGGAGTGATCCTCCCCGGGGCCGTTCGGCGCGCGGGCGGCCTACACGCCCGCGGCCCGCTCGAGTTCCTCCGCGCCGGAGGTGTGCTCCCGATCCGGTGCGCCGACAGTGCGCCCAGTACCCGCAGCGCCCGCGGCCTGCTCGGGGTCCGGTGCGACCGCGACCTGATGCGCCGCATCCGCGCCCTGCTCGAGGTCTAACAGGAAGCGCTTGTCTTCGGGATGCCCGCCGTACTCGCCGAGCGATCCGTCGGCACGCACGACACGGTGCACCGGCACGACGAGCGAGAACGGCGTCGTCGCGCACGCGGTGCCGACCGCGCGCGATGCCCGAGGGCTGCCGGCGTGGGCCGCGACCTCGCCGTACCCCGCGGTCTCGCCATAGGGGATCTCCCGCACCGCCTCGAGAGCGGCCCGCGTGAATCCGCGCACGAGGCGCCAGTCCAGGTCGATGTCGAAGTCCTGCCGGTCGCCCGCGAAGTACTCGTCGAGCTGCCGGCCGGCCGCCGCGGCGACGGGGTCGTCGTCCGTGCGCTCCGGGATGCTGCCCAGGCGGTGCGCGAGACGTTCGAGTTCGTCGTCCAGCCGTCCGCGAAGGGGATGCAGCGTCACCACTCCCTCATCGGTCGTGACGATGAGCACCTCGCCGAGCGGGGAGGGGTGCAGGAGGTAGCCGATGTGCGCCGTGGTCATGCGACCATCCTGGCCTTGCCGCCCCCGGCCGATCCCGGCAAGCGCCGCCGCTGGGGACAGTCGGCGTCGGTCGCGGCCCTGGGGAGGAGCGGGTGCATCCGACCGAGTCAGCCCGAGCTCAGGGGCGGTCGGTGGTCGGCGGCATGCGTGCCGGCATCCCGTCCGTCGGGCACGCGCGGGATCGCCGAGGTGAGGGGATCCGCCGGAATGAGGAGCCTCTTGCACTTTCGCCACCTCATTTCGGCAGATCTCCTCGTTTCGGTCAGCCGGTATCGGTCAGCCGGGCCGGTCGGAGGCACAGCCCGTGCGGGCGGCATGCGTGCCGGCATCCCGTCCGTCGGGCCCGCGCGCTTGCCGAGGTGAGGGGATCCGCCGAAATGAGGAGCCTCTTGCACTTTCGCCACCTCATTTCGGCAGATCTCCTCGATTCGGTCAGCCGGCGTCGGTCACCCGAGCCGGTCGGCGTCGGCCCGGTCGGAGAAACCCGCGGCCGCCCCCGGCCGCGCGACGACGAGCGCAGGTGGGACCGCGCACGCCCACTGCTAGCCTGACGCGGTGGAGGAGGCGCGGTCGACGGCATCCGCTCTCGCGTCCGCCCTGCAGGAGTACGCGAGTCCCGTGCGGGCCGAGGGGCACCAGCGGTTCTTCCAGACCGGCGCGGGCGAATACGGCGAGGGCGACGTCTTCATCGGCGTGCGCGTGCCCGACATCCGCGCGGTCGTCACGCGCTTCGCGGACCTTCCCCTCGCCGAGGTGCGTGAGCTGCTGGCGAGCCCGATACACGAGCACCGGCTGGCGGCGGTCCTCGTGATGGTCGCGCAGTTCGAGAGCGCGAGTCGCGCGAAGACCCGCGACGACCGGCAGCGACGGCTGCTGCACGACGCCTACCTGGCGGCGACCGCGCATGGCGAGGTGAACAACTGGGACATCGTCGATTCCAGCGCCGAGGTGCTCGTCGGCCGGTGGCTCCTCGATCAGCCCGAGCCGGTCGCGCAGGCGCTTCTCGATCGCCTGATCGCGAGCGACAGCCTGTGGGAGCGCCGCGTCGCGATGATCGCCACGTCCGCCTGGATCAAGGCGGGGGATGCCGAGCCGACGTTCCGGCTCGCGCGCGCGGTCTTCGCCGACGACCAGCCGCTCATGCACAAAGCGGCCGGGTGGATGCTGCGCGAAGCGGGCAAGAGAGTCGATCGCGCCGAGCTGATGGTGTTCCTCGACGAGAACGCGGGCGCGATGCCTCGCACGATGCTCGCGTACGCCACCGAGCACCTCCCGCCGGAGGAGCGTGCGCGGCTCCGGGCGATCCCTCGGACGGACGGGCGTGACGCACGCTCGCCGAAGTGAGGGGATCCGCCGCGATGAGGAGCTTCGCGCCCCGAACCATCCTCGTTTCGGCAGATCTCCTCATCTCGGTCAGCGGATGCCGCGCGGAACAGACCTGATCACCCGGCGTGTCGCCAATACCGCGAAACTCGGGGAGGGATCCGGGAGGGTGGGCGTGCGCCGCTTAGGGTAACCGTGTGTGGCGAGCTGAAGGCAGCGCCGTTATGGGCGCAGAGGACGATGCGCCGTCCGTGACCCCCGGTGATCTCGGTCTGTCCGAACCGGGAGTGAGCGTGATGCACATCGCCGAACCCGAGCGCGACCGCCTCCGGGCGCTCGCGGCCGAACTCGGCGGTCCGTCGACCCTGCTGCACTACGACGACGCCGGCGGCGGCATCGAGATCACGAAGGCGCACCCCGGCAGCCTCCCGCAGTTCATCACCGGGCGCTCGACGCTCCTGTCCAACCTCTTCCGCGACGAGTTCGCGCTGCGCAACGCGCGGCTCGCGGCCGACCGGATCACCGCGAAGAACGTCGAGCTGCGCACCGCGCGCGGCATCGAGCCGGTCAACCTCGCGGTCGGGCTGGCGTCGTGGCGCATCGGCGGGCTCGCGTGCACCGCGCCGATCCTGCTGCGCCCGCTCGGCATCCGTCGTCATCACTCCGACTTCGAGCTCAAGCTGCGCGGGTCGTTCACCGTGAACCCCGAGCTCGTACGCGCGCTGCGAACGCACTTCGGCATCGACCTCGACGGTCAGGCGCTCGCCGCTCTCGCGTACGACGGCGGCGTCTTCAAGCCGCAGCCGGTGATCGACCACCTGCGCGCGCTCGCCGCATCGATCGAGTCGTTCACGGTGCACCCGCGCCTGGTCGTTTCGACGTTCGCCGATGTCGGCGCGACGATGGCGCGCGACGCGGTCGACCTCGACCACCCCGTGCTGAACGCGCTCGCCGGGCACCCCGACGACCGCGAGACCCTCACGCTCCGCCGCGAGGTGCCGGTCGTCCCGAGCCCGGACGAGCGCGCACCCGCGTCCGACACGCTGCTCCTGGACGCGGATGCCGAGCAGGAGGGCGTCCTCGCACGCATCACCGCCGGCTATTCGCTCGCCGTCCACACCCTGCCCGGCACGGGCGGCACGCAGACCGTGATCAACGCGGTCGGCTCGCTCGTGCGCGACGGCAAGCGCGTGCTCGTCGTGAGCGCCCGCCGCTCGACCCTCGACGGTGTGCGTCACCGCCTCACCGGCATCGGGCTGCCGGGCCTCGCGGTCTCGCCGCGCGACCTGCAGCGCGATCTCATCCGCGCGATCGGCCGCAACGAGAAGGCCGAGCAGCCCAAGGTCGGCGACATCGACGACGCCCTGGTGCGCCTGCGCGGAGTGCTGCGCGACTACCGCTCCGCCGTGACGGCGCGACACCCCGATCTCGGGGTGTCGGTGCTCGAGGTGCTGCGCCGCCTCGCCGAGCTCGCGAATCAGACCCCGACACCGACCGCCGCCGCGCGCTTCGACATCCGCGTGCTGACGCGGCTCGCGCCCGAGCGCGGCAAGGCCGCCGACGCCCTCGCCGCCGCCGCGCGCCTGGGCGAGTTCCGCTTCGGACCAGACGATTCGCCCTGGTACGGCGTGACGTTCACGACCACGACCGCCGCGCGCTCCGCGCATGCGCTCGCGGGGCGCCTTCACCGGCAGGACGTGCCGAACCTCCTCGAGCGCGGCTACGAGCTCATCGCCCAGACGCGCATGCGCCCGTTCCACACCGTGAGCGAACTCGGCGCCTATCTGCGCCTGCTGCAGGGCATCCGCGATTCGCTCGACCGGTTCAGCCCCACGGTGTTCGAGCGCCCGCTCGGCGAGCTCATCCAGGCGCACGGGCCGCGTCGCGACGCCCCGTCGCTCACGGGAACGCAGCGCCGACGCCTCAAGCGCCTCTCGCGCGAGTACGTGCGCCCCGGCGTGCACATCGCCGACATGCACGAGGCGCTCCTGCGCGTGCAGCAGCAGCGCACCGAGTGGCAGCGCTACGTCGACGCCGGGGTGATCCCGGCGGTGCCGCTCGGCCTGGCCGACGTGCACGTCGCCTGGCAGCGCGTGGATGCCGACCTCGCCGAGCTCGACGGGATCGTCGGTCGCGGCGGCGCCGACAAGCTCGCCTCGCTCCCGGTCGCGCAGCTCGTCCGCACCCTCGCGGGCCTCGCCGCCGAGTCGGCGGTGTTCGACAACCTCGTCGAGCGCGCGACCCTCCGCACCGAGCTCGCCGCGCTCGGCCTCGAGCCGCTCCTGGCGGAGCTGTCGGTGCGGCACGTGCCCGAAGACCAGGTCGGCGCCGAACTCGAATACGCGTGGTGGCAGTCCGCGCTCGAGCACCTGCTGCGCACCGACCGGAGGCTCCTCGGCGCGAACACCGCGGTCGTCGACCGCCTCGAGCGCGACTTCCGGCTCGTGGATGAAGCGCACGCCGCGGCATCCGGCCCCCTGCTGGCTGCGCAGCTCGCAAGGCAGTGGCGCATCGGCATCGTCGACCACCCCGCCGAAGCCGCCGCGCTCAAGCACGCCCTCAAGAACGGGGGAGCGACCGCGCACGACCTCGTCGCGGCCGCTCCGACACTGCTGCGCGCCCTCGCGCCGGTGTGGCTCGCGTCGCCGTACGACGTGCCGCACATCCCCGATACGCTCGATTTCGACGTCGTCATCATCGCGGATGCCTCAGCCGTGTGCCTCGCCGAGGCCGTCCCGGCTCTGCGCCGTGCGCGGCAGGTCGTCGTGTTCGGCGACCCCGTGACGCAGAAGCCCACGCCGTTCCGCGTGTCGGCCGGCATCCCGCCCGAGGACGACACGCCCGCCGAGCCGTTCGACGACACGAGCGCGTTCGAGCGCCTCGCCGAGCTGCTGCCGGTCGCGACGCTCACCCGCAGCTACCGGGCCGGCGGAGAGGACCTTGCAGAGCTCGTGAACGACGCCTTCTACGGCGGAGAGCTCGTGTCGCTGCCGTGGGCCGGCTCGTATCTCGGACGCGGGAGCCTGAGCGTCGACTACGTCGAGGGCGGCACGGGTGCCCCCGACCCGGTCAGCGGTGCGGTCGAGAGTCCGGATGCCGAAGTGCGCCGCGTCGTCTCGCTCGTGGTCGAGCACGCGGTGAACCGCGGCTCGGAATCGCTCATGGTCGTGACCGCGAGTGCGAAGCACGCCGAGCGCGTGCGCGCCGCGGTCGAGGCCGCGTTCGCCGGCCGCTCGGACGTCGCCGACTTCGTCTCGCGCGACACGGCCGAACCGCTCGCCGTGCTCACGCTCGAGGAGTCGGTCGCCGAAAGCCGCGACCGCGTGATCTTCTCGCTCGGGTTCGGCCTCACCAAGCACGGCCGTGTGCTGAGCGACTTCGGCGACCTCTCCACCCCCGACGGCGAGCGGCTTCTCACGGTCGGGATGACGCGCGCCCGGCGCTCGATGGTGATCGTGTCGTCGATCCGCCCCTCGGCGTTCGACGACGGACGCCTCGAGCACGGTGCGGCCACGCTCATGAGCATCCTCGGCGGCATCGCCTCCCGCGCCCGCGAGCAGCGCCTCGAAGACCTCGCCGACCCGCTCACCCGGGCGCTGGCCCGCGAGCTGCGGCGTCTGGGCGTCTCGGTCGACGTGCACTACCGCGGCCTGCTGCCGCTCGTCGCGCAGTACGACGGGCGCGCGGTCGTCGCCGAGAGCGACCCCGAGACGATCGGCGAGTCACTGCGCGAATCGCTGCGCCTGCGGCCGCAGATCCTTCGCCGACTCGGCTGGCACTACGTGCGCGTGCACTCGTTCGACCTGTACAGCGACCCCGCCGCCGTCGCGGCGCGGATCGCGGCGATGCTCGGCGTTCCGCCGGAGTCTCCGACGGCCGACACCGAGACGCAGCCCATCGATGTCATCGAGT
>CAYOQY010000079.1:0-12539 GCA_964406225.1 uncultured Microbacterium sp. | reverse complement strand
CGGCGTACTCGATGCCGTTGTGCACCATCTTCACGAAGTGGCCGGCGCCGTCGTGGCCGACGTGCGTGACGCACGGCTCGCCCTCCGCGACCGCGGCGATGGACTTGAGGATCGGTCCGAGCGTGACCCACGACTCGTCCGATCCGCCGGGCATGATCGAGGGGCCGAGCAGTGCGCCCTCCTCGCCGCCGGAGATGCCGGCGCCGACGAAGTTGATGCCCGTCTCGCGGACCGCCTTCTCGCGGCGGATCGTGTCGGTGAACAGGGCGTTGCCGCCGTCGACGATGATGTCTCCCGGCTCGAACACGTTCACGAGCGCGTCGATGACGGCATCCGTTCCGGCTCCGGCCTTGACCATGATGATGGCCGTGCGCGGCTTGCTCAGCGAAGCGGCGAACTCCTCGTAGGTCGCGGCGGGGACGAAACCGGCCTCGGGGTGCGTCTCGACGAGGTGCGCGGTCTTGTCGTGGCTGCGGTTGTAGATCGCGACGGTGTTGCCCTCGCGGGAGGCCAGGTTGCGGGCGAGGTTCGACCCCATGACCGCAAGACCCACCACACCGATGTTCGCCACTGCTTCAGACACACGCACTCCTCGGGATTCACGTCTGGGATGACATCCAGCCTAGAGTCTCCGCGGTTCGTGTGACGGCGGGTGACGTGCGGGCGCGGTGGCGTGACGGGCGTGCGGCGGTGCGCCGGCCTCGAGGAGGTGCGGTCAGTCCTTGCGGTAGCCCGCGCGACCCATCTCCCAGAACGCAAGGACGGTGCCGATCAGGCCCAGCGCGGAGATGAGGCCGATGGTGCCGAGGAGCAGTGCCGGGGCGGTCTGGATGTCCATCGTCGTTTCCTCCGGGTCGCGTAGCGGGGCGTCTTCATCGTAGCCGTCCGTCCGCCCGCGCCGCCGCTGGTAGACTCGGGGTTTGAACTTCGGCGAGGGATGCCTCGCTCCGGCCGACACGGTCGGATGCGGCATCCGTGATCGACGCGGTGATGCAGGCTCACGGCTTTCCTCACGCGTTCGCGTTCGAGTCGAATGCAGACCCCACACACCTGGGCCCGTGGGCCCGACATCACACCGGGCCGCGTGCCCGCAAGGAGATACATCATGGCCACGAAAGAGATCGACACCAAGGTCGTCGCCGAGGTCCGCGAGAACTTCGGCAAGGGCTTCGCCCGCCGCCTGCGAGCGGCCGGCAAGATTCCCGCCGTCATCTACGGTCACGGCACCGACCCCGTGCACGTCGCGCTGCCCGGCCACCAGGTCGCGCTGCTCATCCGTCGCGCGAACGCCGTCCTCGAGCTCGAGGTCGACGGCAAGGAGCAGCTCACGCTCGTCAAGGACGTGCAGAAGGACCCCGTCCACCAGATCATCGAGCACATCGATCTGCTCGTGGTCAAGAAGGGCGAGAAGATCCAGGTCGACGTCCCCGTGACGCTGATCGGCGAGCCCTTCGCGGGCACCGTCGCCACGCAGGACGCCAACACGGTGCTCCTCGAGGTCGAGGCGACCCACATCCCCGAGCGCATCGAGCTCGACGTCGAGGGACTCGAGGACGGCACGCACGTGACCGCCGGCGAGCTCGTGCTGCCGCGCGGCGCGACCCTCGTGACCGACGCGGAGACGCTCGTCGTCGCCGTGGCGATCCCGGTCGACACGCTCGAGGCCGAGGCGGAGATCGCCGAGGCGGATGCCGCGGTCGCGGCCGAGCAGTCGGAGGAGGCCGAAGAGGCCAAGGACGAGGAGTCCGCGTCCGAGTAAGACTCTGACGATCGGAGGGGGTGCGGATCCGCACCCCCTCCGATCCGTTTCCGGCGCGACGCCTGTCGCGACGGGTGCTCGCGTCGCACGTCGCGACGATGATGCGGGATGCTGCGGAAGGATGGCGGACATGGCGGACACCTGGCTCATCGTGGGTCTCGGCAATCCCGGCCCGCGCTACGAACTGACCCGGCACAACGTCGGTCAGCTCGTCCTCGACGAACTCGCCGCCCGCCGCGGGGAGACCTTCCGCGCGCACAAGGCGCAGGCACGCGTGGCCGAGACCTGGCTGCGGCCGGGTGGGGCCAAGCTCATCCTCGCCAAGCCGAACACGTTCATGAACGTCTCGGGCGGCCCGGTCGCGGGCCTCGCGAAGTTCTACGGCATCGAGCCCGACCACATCGTGGTGGTGCACGACGAGCTCGACATCCCCTTCGATGCGATCAAGCTCAAGATCGGCGGCGGACACGGCGGACACAACGGCGTGCGCGATGTCGCGAAGGCGCTCGACACTGGTGACTTCGCCCGGGTGCGCGTCGGGATCGGTCGTCCACCGGGACGACAGGATGCCGCCGACTGGGTGCTCGACCCGTTCGGGGCCACCGAGCGCAAGAACCTGCCGATCCTGCTCGGGGACGCCGCGGACGCCGTCGAGCAGCTCATCGACGAGGGTCTGCTGGCGGCGCAGCAGAAGCACCACGCGCCGCGCGTCTGAGCGCCTTCGCGCCCGCCGTCAGCCGCTGACGGCGGCGCCCGCGGCGAGACCGAGGACCGCGAAGGCCTGCAGGCCGATCGCGAAGGCCATCGGGCCGAGGACCGCGACGACGATCGCGGCGATGCCCCATCCCCGGCCGCGGTTCTTGACGGTCGCGACGATGCCCTGGACGAGCGCCCAGGTGCCGAGGACCGTGCCGACCCAGAAGGCGATCTCGCCGAACAGCACCCATTCGCGCACCGGCGCGAGGAGCGACCAGTCGAAGTCGGTGCTCGTCGGCTGCAGGGCGATCTCGCGTCCCGTCCCCCTGCCGACGTTGAACGCCGCGACCGCTCCGGCGATCGATGCCCCCACGGCGGCGATCAGCGCGAGCACGAAAGCGATCACGCCGAGCCCGGCGCCGCCGGGGGCCGGCGGCGCGCTCTGCGGGGGGAACGCGGTCTGCTGGGGAACATAGGGTCCATAGCCCTGCGCGGGTCGGACATAGCCCGCCGGCGGCGCGTACGCGGGCGCAGGGCTGTTCGGGGCGGCGGGTGGTCCATACCCGGGTGGGGGTCCGTACGGCGCCGCGGTCCCGTAGGCGGACGGGGTCGCGCCCACATACGGCGGGACCGGCGGCGGGGGAGGCGCACTCGCCGGCGCGCCGGACGGGGTCGCGCCCACCGCAACGGCTCCGTCGTCGTTACGGGAGCCGTCGTGAAGGCCCTCATCGTGACGGATCTGGTCGTGACGGTGCTCGTCACCGGGCATCGGTCGGTCGCTCACGGCACTCATCCTAGGATCCGCTTGCGCCCGCGCCCGCCAGGCGAGCAGCCGCGGCGCGGACCGATGTCGGCGCGCGCCCGTAGACTCGTCCGGTGACAGTTCCCGGGATCGTGCGCGCCCTCGAGCAGGCAGATTCGTTTCGGGATGCCGTCGCCGCCGCACCGGCGGACGCCGACTTCTCGCTCGTCGAGGGCCTGGACGCGCCCCTGCTCGCGTCGCTCCTCGAGCGCCGCCGCGCCGGCGGTCGGGCCGGGGCGATCTTCGTCGTCGCGCCCACCGGGCGCCGCGCGGAGTCGCTCGGCCCGGCGCTCGAGGCCCTCCTCCCCGGCGCCGAGGTCATGCACTTCCCCGCGTGGGAGACGCTCCCGCACGAACGGCTGAGTCCGAGCCCCGAGACGGTCGGTCGTCGCCTGGACGTGCTCAGGCGGATCGCGCACTGGAGCGGCGAGACTCCGCTCGTGGTCACGTCCTCGGTGCGCGGCGCGCTGCAGCCGCTGGCCGCGGGGCTCGCCGATGCCGTCGCGGTGCACCTCGCGGTCGGGGAGCGCGGCCACGACCTCGCGGAGGTGTCGGCGCGCCTGGTCGAACTCGCCTACCACCGCGTCGACATGGTGTCGCGCCGCGGCGAGTTCGCGATGCGCGGCGGCATCCTCGACGTCTTCCCGCCGATCGCCGATCACCCGTATCGCGTGGAGTTCTTCGGCGACGAGGTCGATCAGATCCGGGCGTTCTCGGTCGCCGACCAGCGGTCTCTCCCCGGTGATGTCGCCGCCATCGACCTGCCGGCCAGCCGCGAGCTGCTGCTCACGCAGGCCGTGCGCGACCGCGCCCGCGCACTGAAGGACGACTTCCCCGGCATCCGCGGCATGCTCGAGAAGATGGCGGAGGGCATCCCCGCCGAGGGCATGGAGTCGCTCATCCCCGCGCTCGTCGACGAGATCGTCACCGTCGTCGACTACCTGCCGAAGGGGTCCGCGATCGCGCTCGTCGAGCCCGAGCGCGCGGTCACCCGGGCCCTCACGCTGCTCGAGACGAACCGCGAGTTCCTCGAAGCGGCCTGGAACGCCGCGACCGCGGGCGCCGCGACCCCTGTCGACCTCGGTTCGGGCGACTTCGTGAGCCTGCCGCAGCTGCGCGAAGCGGCGGGCGACCGCGGCATCGCCTGGTGGACCCTCAGCGCGTTCGACTCGGGTGAGGCGGATGCGTCGGCGGACGGTCTCCTCGAGGTCGCCGCCGGTGCAGCGGTGCGCGTGCCCGGGTCCGCGGTGCCGTCGTTCCAGGGCAACGTCGACGGAGCGACGCGCCACGTCGGCGATCTGCTCGCCGACGGGTGGAGGGTCGTGGTCTGCGCGACCGGGGCGGGTCTGGTCGAGCGTGCGCGCGACGTGCTCGCCGAGCGCGGCATCGCGGCGCGTCGTGTCGACGACGTCCTCGCCGTGCCCGAGCCGGGTGTCGCCCACGTCGTGCTCTCGCCGCTCGAGCGCGGGTTCGAGTCGCCTGAGGCGAAGCTCGCCGTTCTGACCGAGACCGAGTTCTACGGCCGCACGATCGGCGGCGACAGCCGCGTCGTGAAGAAGCTCGCATCGCGCCGGCGCAACGTGGTGGATCCGCTGCAGCTCAAGCCGGGCGACTTCGTCGTGCACGTCACGCACGGCATCGGCCGTTTCGTCGAGCTGACGCAGCGCGAGGTGTCCAGTGGCGGCCGCAACGCCGTCAAGAGCGTCCGCGAATACCTCGTGCTCGAGTACGCGCCGTCCAAGCGCGGATACCCGGGTGACAAGCTCTACGTCCCCACCGACCAGCTCGATCTGCTGTCGCGCTACGTCGGCGGTGAAGCGCCGGTGCTGTCGAAGATGGGCGGCAGCGACTGGGCTGCGGCCAAGGGTCGCGCGCGGCGCGCGGTGCGTGACATCGCGGTCGAGCTCGTGAAGCTGTACTCGGCGCGCATGGCGGCCAAGGGGCACGCCTTCGGTCCCGACACCCCGTGGCAGCGCGAGCTCGAAGAGGCCTTCCCGTTCGCCGAGACCGCCGACCAGCTGCAGACGATCGACGAGATCAAGGCCGACATGGAGAAGCCGGTCCCGATGGACCGACTTCTCTCCGGCGACGTCGGCTTCGGAAAGACCGAGGTCGCCGTGCGCGCGTCTTTCAAGGCGATCCAGGACGGCAAGCAGGTCGCGATGCTCGTCCCGACGACGCTCCTGGTCAAACAGCACCTCGAGACGTTCACCGAGCGGTTCGCCGGCTTCCCGGTGCAGGTGCGCGCCCTGTCGCGCTTCCAGACCGACAAGCAGGTGCGCGACACCCTCGCCGGCCTGGCCGACGGCACCGTCGACATGGTGATCGGCACGCACCGCATCCTCACCGAGAGCGTCGTGTTCAAGGACCTCGGTCTGCTCATCATCGACGAGGAGCAGCGCTTCGGCGTCGAGCACAAGGACAAACTGAAGAAGCTCAAGACCAACGTCGACATCCTCGCGATGAGCGCGACCCCGATCCCGCGCACGCTCGAGATGGCGGTCACCGGCATCCGCGAGATGTCGACGCTGCAGACGCCGCCGGAGGACCGGCATCCGATCCTCACGTACGTCGGGGCGCGCAACGACAAGCAGATCGCCGCCGCCATCCGCCGCGAACTGCTGCGCGAGGGTCAGGTGTTCTACGTGCACAACCGCGTGCAGTCGATCCAGCGGGTCGCCGCGCACCTGGCCGAACTCGTCCCCGAGGCGCGCATCGCCGTCGCCCACGGGCAGATGGGCGAGCACGCCCTCGAGCAGGTCGTCGACGACTTCTGGGAGCGCCGGGCCGACGTGCTCGTCTCCACCACGATCGTCGAGACCGGCCTCGACATCGCGAACGCGAACACGATCATCATCGACCGCGCCGACAAGTACGGCCTCTCGCAGCTGCACCAGCTGCGCGGACGCGTCGGTCGCGCCCGCGAGCGGGCGTACGCGTACTTCCTGTACGACGAGCACAAGCCGCTGTCGGAGACGGCGGCCGACCGTCTCGAGACCATCGCCGTGAACAACGACCTCGGCAGCGGCATGCAGGTCGCACTGAAGGACCTCGAGCTGCGCGGTGCCGGCAACCTCCTCGGTGCCGAGCAGGCCGGGCACATCGCGGGTGTCGGGTTCGATCTCTACCTGCGCATGATCGGCGAGGCGGTGTCGGCGTTCCGTGGCGACGAGGTCGAGGGGCCGACCGAGTTGCGGCTCGAGCTGCCCGTTCAGGCCCGCATCCCCGAGTCGTACATCGACAGCGAGCGGCTGCGGCTCGAGGCGTATCAGAAGCTGTCGGCCGCGGCATCCGCGACGGCCAAGGACGACGCGATCGATCTCGTGGTCGAGGAGCTGCGCGACCGGTACGGCGAGCTGCCGTCAGAGACCGAGGGTCTGCTCGCCGTCGCGCGCCTGCGTCGCCGCGCGGCGCAGGCGGGCCTCGCCGACGTCGTCGCCATGGGGCCGAATCTGCGGATCGCCCCGGCGAATCTGCCGGATTCGATGAAGGTCCGCGTGCAGCGCCTGTATCCGAAGGCGAAGCTGCTCTCCGGTGGCGACGCGCTCGTCGTCCCGCTTCCGACGGCGGGCGGCGAGCGGGTGGGCGACGCCGAGCTCATCGCCTGGGTGGGGCAGCTGCTGGACCAGCTCTGGCCGCTTCCGACGGCGCCGGCCGCGTCCGGCGAGCCCGCCTGAACCGCACCGTCGACGGTCCGACAGCATGGCTGCGGATGCGGCTGCGGCCGCGCGCCCGGTGAGCCCGGCTGACCGCAGCGTCGGCGGTCGGTTCGGGGACGGTCGTCGGGCCCGGTGTGACGCGAGTGCTCTCGAGTGACGGATGCGGCGCCGTGAGGCGGGTCCGTCCGACGACCGGCCCGCGCGGGGCGTTACGCTGGCACCGACCGAGGAGGGACAGTGCAGTTCGAGCACCTCGGGGCGCGGCCCCGCATCCACCCCGACGCCGTGATCGCCCCGACCGCCGTCCTCAGCGGCGACGTGACGATCGGCGCGGACTGTCAGATCCTGCACGGCGCCGTCATCACCGCCGAGGGCGGACCGATCACGCTCGCGACGAACGTGATCGTGATGGAGAACGCGCTCATCCGCGCGAGCGCGACGAACGCCGTCCACATCGGCGACCACACCCTGGTCGGCCCGATGGCCAGCGTGTCGGGCGCCGACATCGGTGACGAGGTGTTCCTCGCCACCGGCACCCGCATCTTCAACGGCGCGAAGATCGGCGAGCGCAGTGAAGTGCGCATCAACGCCGTCGTCCACCTGCGCTCGGTCCTTCCGCCGCAGAGCGTCGTCCCGATCGGCTGGGTCGCCGTGGGGGACCCGGCGAAGATCCTCCCGCCCGAGCGACACGAGGAGATCTGGGAGGCCCAGAAGGAACTCGATTTCCCCGGCTACGTCTTCGGAATCGACCGCGAGACACCCGACCTCATGGTGCAGCTGACGGAACGCTACGGCCGGAGCCTCGCCCGGCACGAGCGCGACGTGCGCGTGGACTGACGGATCAGCCGGTGTTCTGCAGTCCCGCCGCGACGCCGCTCACCGACAGCAGCAGCAGCCGCTGCTGATCCGGGTCCGCGGGGGCGCCCGACGCGGCATCGGCGCGGAGCGCGCGGAGCGCGCGCAGCTGGAGCAGCGAGAGCGCATCGACATAGGGGCTGCGCATCTTGACGGCGCGCTGGAGGACGGGCTTGTTGTCGAGCACGTCCGATCCTGCGGTGACCCGCACGACCCAGTCCCGGGTGAGTGCCATCTCGTCCATCACGATGCGCGCGAGGTCGTCGCGGTCGCCGAGGTCGAGGTAGCGCCGCGCGATCCGCGGATCGGCCTTCGCGAGGCTCATCGCGACGTTGTCGACCATCGTCTGGAACAGCGGCCATTCCCGGTAGGCGCGGCGGAGCGTCTCCTCGTCGCCGACGGCCTCGAGCGCGGTGCCCAGCCCGAACCACCCCGCCAGGTTGATGCGCGCCTGCGTCCACGCGAAGACCCACGGGATGGCGCGCAGGTCGGCGAGGGGTTCGACCGACAGTCCGCGGCGCGCGGGACGCGAGCCGAGGGCGAGCAGGCCGACCTCCTCCATCGGCGTGACCTGCGCGAACCACGGGGCGAACCCCGGCGCTTTCACCAGGTCGAAGAAGCGCGCGCGGGATGCGGCATCCATCGTCGCGGCGACGTCGGCGTAGCGCTCCGCCGCGCCGCGGTTGCGCTCCTCGATCGACGGCGCGGACGCCATGAGCACGGCGGCGGCGACCTGATCGATGTGGCGCATCGCGATCGCGGGGTCACCGTAGCGGGCGAAGATGACCTCGCCCTGCTCGGTCAGCTTGAAGCGCCCGTCGACCGAGTGCGGCGGCTGGGCGAGGATCGCGGAGTTCGCGGGGCCGCCGCCGCGACCCAGAGCACCACCGCGACCGTGGAAGAGCGTCAGCTCGATGCCGTTCTCCTCCGCCCACGCCGAGATCGCCGCCTGCGCCTCGTACAGCGCGAGGTTCGCGGCCACCGGGCCGACGTCCTTCGACGAGTCCGAATAGCCGAGCATGACCTCCAGCCGACGGCCGGTCTCGTCCAGGCGCGCGGCGAACTCGGGGTGCTCCACGATCTCGGCGAGGATGCGCGGGGCCGCCTGGAGGTCGGCGAAGGTCTCGAAGAGGGGGATGACGTCCAGCACGGGCAGCGCGCCGTCGCCGGCGGCGTAGCGGGCGAGCCGGTGCACGTTCGCGAGATCCTGCGCGGACTGCGTGAAGGACACGATGTATCGCCCTGCGGCGCGCGGGCCGTAACGCTGCTGCAGGAACGCGACCGCGCGGAAGACGTCGAGGACCTCTTCGGCGAGCTCGGAGCGCGCTCCGCCGGTCTTCGCGATTTCGTCGAGTTCCGCCAGCACCTTAGCGTGCACCGCGGAGTGCTGGCGCACCTCGAGTTCGGTGAGGTGGAAGCCGAACGTCTCGACCTGCCACACGAGCTGCTGCAGGTGGCCGTAGGCCTGGCGCGGAGCGCGGGCGCGCACGAGCGAGTCCTGCACGACGCGCAGGTCGGACAGGAGCTCTTCGGGGTCGCGATACGCCAGATCGGCGTCGCGGGCCCGTGTCGCCGCGATCTTGCGGGCGATCAACAGGAGGATCCGGCGGTGGGGCTCGTTCGGCGAGCGCTTCGCGATCTCGTCCGCGGCATCCTCGTCGGCCGCGCGCAGTCGCCGCCACAGTGCCAGGAGCGCGTCGCTCGGCGGGGTGGTCGAGGCGTCGAGGGTCAGGCCGCGACCGATGCGGTTCGCGGTGCGCTCCAGGCCCAGCAGCACGTGCTCGCTCGCGATGGCGGCGGCCTTGCGCGTGACGGATGCCGTCACGAAGGGATTCCCGTCGCGGTCGCCGCCCACCCACGAGCCGATCCGCACGAACGGGCGCACGACGGGGGCGCGACCGCCCGCCGCCGGTCCCTGCAGCGCGTCGTCCACGCGGCGGTAGACGTGCGGGACGGCGGTGTAGAGCGTCTCGTCGAACACCGCCATCACCGCGCGAACCTCGTCGGTGGGCGAGGGCTTCTCGCGTCGCAGCGGCGCGGTCCGCCACAGCGTGTCGATCTCCTCGAGCATGCGGCGCTCCGCGCGACGCTGGTCGGCGCCGTTGCGCAGCGACGCGTCGTGCTCCTCGAGGAACGTCGCGAGACGGCGGATGCTGGACGAGATCGCGCGCCGCCGGGCCTCAGTGGGGTGCGCGGTGAAGACGGGGTGGAAGCGCAGGTTCTGCAGCCGTGCGAGCGCGGTGTCGTCGCCGACCTCCTCGGCGAGCCGCACGAACGCCGCGGCGACGGAGTCACTCGCGCCCTCGCGGTCGGGGCGACCGTCGCGCTCGCGCAGGATGCGCACCCGCTGGTGCTCTTCGGCGAGGTTCACGAGGTGGAAGTACGCGGTGAACGCGCGGGCGACCTCGTCGGCGCGCTCGAGGGTGAACGAGTCGGCGATCTGCGCGGCGGTCTCGAACGCCTCGGGGGTCTCGTCCGTGTACGCGTGGATCGTGGCGAGCCGCAGCCGCTCGACGTCCTCGTACAGGCCGGGGGAGCCGCTCTCGCGCAGCACGCGGCCCAGCAGCGAGCCGAGCAGGCGCACATCGGCACGCATGCGCTCGGGGATCTCCTGACCGGCCTCGAACCGGCCCACGAGGTCGATCGCTTCGGTCTGGGTGAACTCACGCATGCGCACAACGGTAGTGCGGTTGTGTTTCCTGTTCGTCACGTGTGACATCCGCCGAGACACGCCGGGAGGCCCCGATAGACTGGTCTTCTGGAGTGCCGGGAAGTCTGGTCGGCGGCCGTGCGCGCACGCCCATCGGCCCCCTCGCTGAAAGGACACCTGTGTCCCTGCTTCGCTCTGCCCGCTTCCCCGCGATCGTCCTCCTGGCGGCCGCCGTCCTCGCGCTGATCCTCGCCAATTCGCCGCTCGGTCCGGGCGTACTCGCGCTGAAGGACACGTACGTCGGCATCCCGGGTGTGTTCGAGATGTCGATCGGGCACTGGATCCAGGACGGACTCCTGGCCGTGTTCTTCTTCATGGTGGCCGTCGAGCTGCAGTTCGAACTGACGAACGGTGAACTGAACTCGGCGCGCAAGGCGCTGCAGCCGGCGATCGCGGCGGCGGGTGGCGTGCTCGTGCCGATCGCGGTGTTCCTGGCGTTCACGTGGGGGACCGAATCGGCACAGGGCTGGCCGATCCCGACCGCAACCGACATCGCGTTCGCCCTCGGCGTGCTCGCGGTGTTCGGCAAGGGCCTGCCGTCCGGTATCCGCATCTTCCTGCTCGCACTCGCGATCCTCGACGACATCGTCGGGATCATCTTCATCGCGGTGCTGTTCACGACGGGTGTCGACTTCCTCATGCTCGCGCTCGCGGCGCTCACCGTGATCGTGTTCGGCGTCCTGAGCCGCCAGCTCGACACCCGCGCGCGCCGGCCGCTCATCGTCGCACTCGTGATCCTCGGCATCCTGACGTGGGTCCTCGTGTACCTCTCGGGCGTCCACGCCACGATCGCCGGCGTCGCCCTCGGCCTCGCGATGGCGCAGCAGCCCGCCCTGCGCACCCGGCACGCCCTCGAGCCGTGGGTCAACGGCGTCGTGCTGCCGCTGTTCGCGTTCTCGGCCGCGCTCGTCGTGATCCCCGCCGTCTCGCCGTCCGAGCTCGAGCCGGTGTTCTGGGGCGTGCTGGTCGCGCTCCCGCTCGGCAAGATCATCGGCATCACGATCTTCGGCTGGGTGTCGCTGCGCGTCGGCAACCGGGGGGCGACACCGCACCTGTCGTTCGCCGACCTGCTCGCGGCGGGATCGCTCGGCGGGATCGGCTTCACCGTCTCGCTGCTGCTGTCGGAGCTCGCCTTCGCCGATGCGCCACTCCTGCGCGATGAGGCGACCCTGGGCGTCCTCGGCGGATCGCTCATCTCGCTGATCGTCGCCGGGGCGCTCGTCGGACAGCGGGCGCGGCACTACCGCAGGATCGCTCCGGACGCCGTCGTCGAGGAGGAGTCCGCGGTGCCGCCGTCGACCCCCACGAGCGGGCAGCTGGGATGAGCGGTGCGGAAGGAGCGAACGTCGGCGGGCCCGACGCGCTTCGCGAGGCGGCCGAGACGATGCGGGCGGTCCGCGACCGCTGCGTGTGGACGCAGCAGATCGACCACCGCGCGCTCGTGCCGTACCTCGTGGAGGAGAGCGCCGAGCTGATCGACGCCGTCGAGGCCGGCTCGCGCGACGAGCTGCGCGAAGAGCTCGGCGACCTGCTCTGGCAGGTGCTCTTCCACGCCGAGATCGCCTCGCGGGATGCCGAGGACCCGTTCGACATCGACGAGGTGGCCCGGGGTCTCACCGCGAAGATGGTGCGGCGCCACCCGCACGTGTTCGCCGGTGAGGTCGCCGAGACCCCCGAGCAGGTGCTCGTGCTGTGGAATGCGGCCAAGGCCGCCGAGAAGCACGAGCGCACGAGCGTGCTCGACGGCGTCGCCGAGCGGATGCCCTCGCTCGCGCTCGCGCAGAAGCTCGTCGGCAAGGCCGCGCAAGTCGATGTCGCACCCACGGCCCCGGCGACGGATCCGCAGTCCGAAGCGGAGCTCGGCGACGCGCTGCTCGCGCTCGTCGCACGTGCGCGGGGCAACGGGTGGGATGCCGAGCGCGCGCTGCGCGAGCGGCTGCGCGCCCTGCAGGCGGAGATTCGAGCCGCGGAGGCCGGGCTGAGAGACTAGTCGGGTGCCCTCTGTGAACCCGCCGCGCGGCATGCGCGACTTCCTCCCCGCCGACAAAGCCCGTCGCG
>CAYOQY010000078.1:0-12790 GCA_964406225.1 uncultured Microbacterium sp. | reverse complement strand
AGGATCGGCGAGCCGAGGTTCGAGGTGAGGATCAGGATGACGTTCTTGAAGTCGACCGTGCGCCCCTGCCCGTCGGTGAGGCGCCCGTCGTCCATGACCTGCAGCAGCACGTCGAACACCTCGGGGTGGGCCTTCTCGACCTCGTCCAGCAGCACGACCGAGTAGGGGCGCCGGCGGACGGCCTCGGTCAGCTGGCCGCCCTGCTCGTAGCCGATGTACCCCGGAGGGGCGCCGACGAGCCGCGACACCGAGTGCTTCTCGCCGTACTCCGACATGTCGATGCGCACCATGGCGTGCTCGTCGTCGAACAGGAAATCCGCGAGCGACTTCGCGAGCTCGGTCTTGCCGACACCGGTCGGGCCGAGGAAGAGGAACGACCCGGTCGGCCGGTCGGGATCGGAGATGCCCGCGCGAGAGCGACGCACCGCATCGGCCACCGCCTTGACCGCATCCTTCTGGCCGATCAGGCGCTTGCCGAGCTCGGCCTCCAGGTGCACGAGCTTCTCGGTCTCGCCCTGCAGCAGACGACCGACCGGGATGCCGGTCCACGCGGCGATCACCGCGGCGATGTCCTCGTCGGTCACCTGGTCGTTGACCATGCGGTCGCCGGCGGGCTCATCGCGCTCCGCGTCGATCAGCTGTCGCTCGAGCGCCGGGATCTCGGCGTACAGCAGCCGCGACGCCTTCTCGAGGTTGCCCTCGCGCTGCGCGCGCTCGGCCGCCATGCGCGCGGTGTCGAGCTGGGTCTTCAGGTCGCCGACGCGGTTGAGTGACGCGCGCTCGCGCTCCCAGCGGGCCTGCAGCTCGCCGAGCTTGTCCTGCTCCTTCGCGAGGGTGTCGCGGAGGGCGGCGAGGCGCTCCTTGGATGCCGCATCCTTCTCCTTCTTCAGCGCGAGCTCTTCGAGCTTGAGGCGGTCGACGTGGCGGCGCAGCTCGTCGATCTCGAGCGGCGCGGAGTCGATCTCCATACGCAGGCGGGATGCCGCCTCGTCGATGAGGTCGATCGCCTTGTCGGGCAGTTGCCGCGACGGGATGTAGCGGTTGCTGAGGGATGCCGCGGCCACGAGCGCGGCATCCGCGATCGCGACCTTGTGGTGGGCCTCATAGCGCTCCTTGAGTCCGCGGAGGATCGCGACGGTATCCTCGACCGTCGGCTCGCCGACGTACACCTGCTGGAAGCGGCGCTCGAGCGCGGCATCCTTCTCGATGAACTCGCGGTACTCGTTGAGCGTCGTCGCACCGATCATGCGCAGCTCGCCGCGCGCGAGCATGGGCTTGAGCATGTTGGACGCCGCCACCGAGCCCTCGCCGCCACCCGCGCCCATGAGCACGTGCAGCTCGTCGATGAACGTGATGACCCGGCCGTCGGACTCGGTGATCTCCTTCAGCACGCTCTTGAGGCGCTCCTCGAACTGGCCGCGGTACATCGCGCCGGCCACGAGCGCGGAGATGTCGAGGGTGACGAGCTCCTTGTCCTTGAGCGACTCGGCGACGTCGCCCGCGACGATGCGCTGGGCGAGGCCCTCGACGACGGCGGTCTTGCCGACGCCGGGCTCGCCGATCAGGACCGGATTGTTCTTCGTGCGGCGGGTCAGCACCTGGCTCACGCGCCGGATCTCGCTGTCACGCCCGATCACGGGGTCGAGCTTGCCCTGCCGAGCGCGATCGGTGAGGTTGATGCCGAACTGCTCGAGGGCGCTCTGCTGCTCCTCCTGCCCGGGCTGGGGCTGTGCGTTCATGGTGCCTCCTGGGTCGTGACGGGTTCTTCAGGCAAACTTGAGCCGTATTGACTCAAGTTTAGCAGACCCCGGATGCCGCGGCAACGGCCCCGCCCGCGCGCCGCCCCTCACTCCCACGAGACTGCAACCTGACGCCGAGACGTAGGGGATTCCCCTCTGTCTCGGCGCGCGAGTGCAGTCTCGCGGTCCCGGGGCCCCGGCGGGACGCCTGTACGGCGGGCGCACACGCGGGTCGGGGCCCGGGGTCAGGCGCGCTGCTCGGCCAGGGCGTCGGCGTAGGCCCGGCGCACGGTCTCGCCGATCCACTCGCTGCTGCGGTACACGTTGCGCGCGCCGAGCTCGTCGGCGAGACCGCTCAGCTCGATCTGATCGAGCACGCGCTGCTCGCTGATCACGAGCTTGAGCGAGGCATCGGCGTCCCGCAGCTCGTGGGCGTACCGCCGCAGCACGTCGATGAGGGAGAGCCCGATCTGGTCGGTGCCCCGCAGCCGGACGATGACGACCGCGCCCTTCGACGCGCGGCTGACGGCCGGCAACTGGCTCTCGAACACCGGCGCGCTCGCGAAGAACAGGCTGCCGTACGGCTGCAGGACGACGATCTCACCGGCCGGGATCGTGGGCGGCGGCGCGGACTCGCGCATCCGCCCGTCGGCGAGGAACTGCACCTGCCGCACCCGCACGTGGTTCGACTGCTGCGCGACGAAGAGGATGATGCCCATTCCCACCCCGACCAGCACGGCGAACTGCAGGGGCACGACGAGCGTGAGGCCGAACGTCACTCCCATGATCGCGGTCGGGAGCGGTCCGCTCTTGATGACCGAGAAGATGCGGCTGGGCTTGATCGCGCCGATGCCGATCACGATGAGGAGCCCCGCGAGCGCGGGCATCGCGACGTAGCTGACGAGATCGGCGGCGAAGAAGATCACGAGCGTCATCACGATGCCCGCCACGATGAACGCCAGGCGGGTCTTGGCCCCCGCGGCCACGATGAGCGACGAGCCCGACATGGACCCGCCGACCGGCATCCCCTGGAAGAGCCCCGCGGCGATGTTGCCTGCACCCTGTCCGATGAAGTCGCGGGACGTGTTCGCCGGCTTGCCGTCGGGCGTGGGGAGTCCGGCCGAGACGGCAGCCCCCTGAACGAGCCCGACGAAGGCGAGCGAGAGTGCGGGGAGGAGCAGGAACGCGACGTCCTCGATGTTCGGCAGCACCGGCGCGGGGAGCCCGCTCGATACGTCCACGATGTCGTTGAGCAGCAGCACCGGCTGCGGCAGCCACTGGTTGAGCATCACCGCGAGCCCCGACCCGAGAACCACGGCGACCACCAGGCCCAGCGAACCGAACGGCGTCAGCCGGAACGCGTAGATGAGCGCGATGACGAACAGCCCCACGGCGACCGACGAGATCGCCCACTGCGGCGCGTGCACGAGCACATCGATGAGCTTGAGCAGCCGGTTCGCTCCTTCGGAGGCGTAGCCGGTGAAGTTCGACAGCTGTCCGAGGATGATGTTGACGCCCACCGCCGTCACGAATCCGGTCATCACCGCGGTCGGGACGAACCGCACGAGCCGGCCGCCTCCGAGCAGGCCGGCGATGATCATGATGATGCCGGTCATGATCGCGAGGGTGAACAGCGCCCGGTCGGGGTCGTCGAGGCTCTGCAGATCGGAGTCCGACACGATCAGGGCCATCGCGCCCGTCGCCTGCACCGCCATGAACGCGCTGCTCGTGAAGAACGTCGCGCCGACCATCCCGAAGAGGTAGGCGTACAGGCCCGCGAGCGGGTTGAGCCCCGCGAGAAGCCCGGCGGCGAGCCCGTCGGGCACCGCCTCGATACCCAGGACGAGCCCCGACGCGGCATCCTTGCCGATCGTCTTTCGGGAGAACAGCTTCGTGAGGGCCGCGCGCACGCTCACACGCTAGCGGGGCGCCCGAGCGTGCGCCTCGCCCGGATCAGGTGACCCGGATCAGGCGACCCGGGTCAACGGGACGGCGCGGGTAGGGTGGACAGCCCTGGAGGTGCATCACGACCGGAGCGACCGCATTCCTCCGTCGCCTCATGCGGCGGGTCTGGTTCCGCGCGGCCGCATTCACCGTGGCGGCGATCGTCTTCGCGCTCATCGCGGGCGTCGCAGCTCCGTGGCTGCCCTTCTCCCCGACGCTGGACCTCGGCCAGGGCTCGGTCGACTCCCTCCTGCAGATCGTCGCCTCCTCGATGCTCGCGGTCACCACTTTCTCGCTCGCGACGATGGTGACGGTCTACTCGTCGGCGTCGAGGATCGCGACACCGCGGGCCACGCAGCTGCTCATCGAAGACCGGACCTCGCAGAACGTGCTGTCGACGTTCGTGGGCGCCTTCTCCTTCTCGCTCGTCGGGATCATCGCGCTCTCGACCGGCTACTACAGCGATCAAGGGCGGACACTGCTGTTCGTCGGCACGCTCGTCGTGATCCTGGTGATCGTCGTCACCCTGCTGCGCTGGATCGCCTACCTCGCCGATTTCGGCAGGATGGCCGACATCATCGACCGCGTCGAGGAGGCCGCACGCGAGACGCTGACGACCTACGCCGAGCGACCCGCTCTGGGCGCCCGGGCGCAGAAGGAGACCCCGGATGCCGGCATCCCGGTCTTCGCCGACGAGCCCGGCTACGTCACCCACGTCGACCTCGCCGCCCTCGAGCGGGTCGGCGACGCGGCGAACGTCGACATCCACGTGGCGGCGACGCCGGGGCGGGTGACCGACGCGCGCACACCCCTGGCACGGGTGATCGGCGTCCTCGACGACGGCGGGCGGGCGGCGATCCGCCGCGCCTTCCGCGTGGAGGGCCATCGCAGCTTCGAACAGGACCCGCGGATCGCGGTGATCGCACTGTCCGAGATCGCCAGTCGGGCTCTGTCCCCGTCCACCAACGACCCGGGAACCGCCATCGAGGTGCTGCTGTCACTTGAGCGCGTGTTCACCGCGATGCTCGACCAGCCCGTCGACGACGAGGTGATCCACCCCCATGTGTGGGTGACACCGGTCGCCCTGAAGGACCTGGTCGAAGACGGCTTCCGCGCGATCGCCCGTGACGGCGCGGGGATGCTCGAGGTCGTCCTGCGCCAGCAGAAGGTCCTCGCCGGCCTGGCCGATGTGTCGCCGGCACATGCACGCGTATTCCGCGACGCGGCCTCCCGTGCCGCGCGACGCTCGGAGACGGCCCTCTCCCGGCCCGATGCCCGCGCGGTCCGGGAACTCCGGCGTGCGCTGTGGCCGTCCGCGGCTCTCGGGTGACGCACTCCGCAGCCCGCGACGCGACGCGGCCTCAGGCCGCCGGCATCGCCTCAGACACGGCGTCCCTCGCCGCCCCGCTGACCTCGCACGCGAACGTCGCGCGGTACGCCGTCGGGGTGGTCCCGAGCACGCGCGCGAAATTCTGTCGCAGGACGGATGCCGAGCCGAACCCGCACTCGTACGCGATGCGGTCGAGGCCGAGGTCGGTCTGCTCGAGCAGCCGCTGCGCGTGGATGATGCGCTGCCGTCCGAGCCACGCCGCCGGCGTCGTGCCGTAATCGGCCTTGAAGCGCCGCGCGAACGTGCGAGGCGACATGTGGGCTTTCGCCGCGAGCTGATCCACGCTCAGGTCGCTGCGCAGGTTCTCCAGCATCCAATCGGTGACGGGTGAGAGCGACAGGCTCGCGACGTCGGGCAGCGGCCGCGCGATGAACTGCGCCTGGCCGCCGTCGCGCTGCGGCGGCACGACCATTCGCCGCGCGATCGTGTTCGTCATCTCGGCGCCGAGTTCCTGCCGAAGCAGGTGCAGGCACGCGTCGAGGCCCGCCGCCGTGCCCGCACTCGTGATGATGCGGCCGTCCTGCACGTACAGCACGTCGGGATCCACGTCGATCGAGGGATGCATCTTCGCCATCGTCTCGGCGTACATCCAGTGGGTGGTCGCACGGCGCCCGTCGAGCACGCCCGAAGCCGCCAGGATGAACGAGCCGCTGCAGACGCTCAGCAGCCAGGCGCCGCGGGCGGCCGCGCGGCGCACGACATCGAGGACGCGCGGGTCGACGCGCCCCCAGTCCTCCCGCGGGATCGGCGAGACCACGACGAGGTCGGCCTCGTCCGCAAACGACAGGTCGTTGTCGACATTGAGCGAGAACCCCATCCGCGACTGCACCACACCGGGCTCCGGCGTCACCACCCGAAAGTCGAAGTTCGGGATGCCGTCACTCGAGCGATCGAGACCGAAGGCCTCACAGGCGACGCCGAACTCGAACGGCGCGAATCCGTGCTGGACGATGACGGCGACGGTCTTCATCGGAGCTCCTCGGGTGATGTGTCGGATGCCGCCCACGCGGCATCCGAACGGGCCTGCCCTGCGCAAATGCGGGTGGCAGTTTTCCTGCGATCAGTGTCCATCCTGCCACTCGTGGCGGAATAACGTCTAGCGTAGCGTTTCTGCCATGTTGATGCTCATCGTGATCTCCGCCATCGCCGTCGTCGCCATGGGCGGCACGCTCGCCGCGCTCCGCACCGACGGCTATCGTCCGGTTCCGTTCGACCGCACGCGCCTACCCTGACCTGCGCCCGCCCGCGGGGGGCTCGCTCCTGTCGACGGACACGAGTCACGCTGCGCCCTCGGCGCACAACTCCTGCACGTCGGACGCACCCTCGCGCGCCGGCCGCGGAATTCCGCGGTTCACCGCCGGCAGCGCCATCCCGGCGCAGGAGTTATGCGCCGGCAGCTGCGGGTGCCACGCCGGCGGTCTCAGACGCCGCGGGCCCGGTCGTACACGTCCACCATCGCCGCGGTCCGCGAGGACTGCCGGAAGCGCTCGCGCACAGACGGATCGGGCACCGGCGCGGTCCCGGCCGCGATGTCCGCGGCAGCGATTCGCAACGACGTCGCCAGCGCGGCGACCGAGTCGTCGGCCACCGGCCACAGCCCCGAGCCGAGCTCCTCAGCGATGTCGGGGTCGCTGACGACGGCCGGGGTGCCGAGCGACGCGGCCTCGAACACCGTCATGCCCTGCGTCTCGAAGCCGACCGAGGTCTGCACGACCGCATCGGCGGCCGCGATGCGGCGCAGGGTCTCGGCGTAGGGCAGCCGACCGGTGAAGACGACGGATGCCGTCGGCCGTAGCCTCTCGACCAGCCGACGCGCGGCCCGCTCTTGGCCCCCACCGCCGATGACCTCGACGTCCGCGTCGATCCCCGACATCGCGACCGCCTCGAGGAACGGAAGGAGTCTCTTCTCCGGGCTCATCCGGCCGAGCCACACGAACCGCGCCCGGCCGCCCGGCGAACGGGGGTGTTCCGGAGCGCCGAGGGCGGCATCCAGCACGTCGTCGTCGATGCCGTTCCAGACATCGATCACGGTCTCGCCCGTCGCACTCACCGCCCTGTGATCCTGCAGCCGCCGCGCGAAGTGCGCGGACGGAGCGGTGACCGCCGCCGACCGCGCGGCGAAGCGCCGCAGGTACGACCAGCCGTCGCGGCCGGCGTCGGCGGGCCCGGGCACGTCGCGCAGCGCGCGGCGCTGCCACGCGTTCAGCACCCGCAGCACGAGCCGCGGGAACGGCGCGGTCGCCTCGATGCCGACGTCGACGCGGTTGTGCATCGTGTGCACGACCGGCAGCCCGTGCCGCGCCGCGAAGCGGTGCCCGGTGAATGCACCCCAGAAATCGGCCTGCACGTGCACGACGTCGACGGGGCCGCGGGCGGCGAGCGCGGCATCCACGAACCGGTCCGTACCGCGACCGGGCCAGGACAGCGCGTACTCCCGGTCGGGAGTGATCGGCACCGACGGCAGATCGACGTATGCCTCGTCCGGCGCGATCGCGGCCGCGCGCGGACCGTGCATGCGGGGCGCGACGATCGTGACGGTGTGCCCCGCACGCTCGAGGAAGCGGCGCTGCAGGCGCATCGAGACCTGGGCACCGCCGAGGGATTCGACGTGCTGGTCGCCGAACATCACGACGTGCACGGGCGCCTAGCCGGGGAGCGGTTCGCCGCGGTACAGCGCCTCGAACGTGTCGAGGGTGCGGTTGATGTCGTGGATCGCGACGCCGTCGAGCGAGGCCTGCTGCATGCGCAGACGCTCCTCGGGCGTGGCCGTCAGCACGTCGGTGAGGCGCGCGGCCATCTCCTCGACGTTCCCCGGTTCGAAGAGGTAGCCGTTCTCGCCGTCGTGCACGAGGTGGGGCAGGGCGACGGCGTTCGCCGCGACGACGGGCAGCCCCGACGCCATGGCCTCCATCGTGGCGATCGACTGCAGCTCGGCGATCGAGGCGATCGCGAACAGGCTCGCCCGGCTGTAGAGCGCCCGCAGCTCGTTCTCGGGCGCGTGGCCGTGGAACGTGACGCGCGCGTCGAGTCCGAGCGAGTGCGCGAGCGTCTCGAGGTTCTTGCGCTGGTCGCCGCCGCCGACGAGGTCGACGTGCACGTCGAGCGCGGGGTCGAGCAGCGCCACGGCCTTCAGCAGCACGTCGATGTGCTTCTCGGTCGTCAGTCGCCCGACGAACAGGATGCGGTTCGCGTCGCGCGGCGTGAGATCGGGCGTGTAGTTGGACCGGTCGATGCCGCAGCTGATCGGAATGACGCCCGTGATGTCGATCGTCGACTCGAGGAAGTCGGCGGCCTTGCGCGTCGGCGTCGTCACGGCCCGCGTCATGTCGAACGTGCGCTTCGCGTCGGCCCACGCGAGCTTGAGCATCACGTCGTTGAGCGCCGGTGGCAGGGTGGTGAAGTCGAGGATGTTCTCGGCCATCACGTGGTTCGTCGCGATGATCGGGATGCCGCGCTTGCGCGCCTCGCGGGCCAGGCCGCGTCCGATCACGATGTGGGACTGGATGTGCACGACGTCGGGCTTGACCGCGTCCAGCGCGCGTCGCGCGTGGTGCTTCGACATCCAGGGCAGCACGAATGTGAGCCAGTCGTGCGGGAACCAGCGCCACGACGGCAGCCGGTGCATCGTCATCGGCTGGTCCTCGATGACCTCGACGGCGGTGCCGCTGGTCCAGTGCTTCGCGCTCGGCGCGAGCACGTGCACGTCGTGCCCGCGGGCGACGAGGCCGGCGGCCAGCCGCTCGGCGAACCGGGCGGCCCCGTTGACGTGGGGCGCGAACGTGTCGGCGCCGATGAGGACCGTGAGGGGTCGCCGCTCGTTCGGCTGCTCGGCGGCGCGGGGATCGTCGGGCGTCTCGGACGGGGTCACGGGATGCTGGTTGCCTATCTCCGCGCGGGGGCGGGTCGCACGAGGACGGTGCATGTGCGCATCCACTGTACCCGAGCACCCTCGGAGACCCCCGGGCGGCCGCTCAGGGTCTCCCCGGGGGCGGTTTCGGCCCCGCCGCCGGGTCGGCTCATGCCCCTCGCGTGAAACGCCGGGGTGATTCGGGCTGTTTCAGCCCCCCGGGGGTCCGCGCGACGCGTTCTCTCCCCGCGCTTTCACCGCGCGCCCGGCCCACCCCGCGCACGCCGCCGCCGTCCGCCCGGATACCCTGAACCCATGCCCACGACGCGCCCCTCCGAAGACATGGTGCGTCTTCCCGCCGGGACGTTCCTGATGGGTTCGGACGCCTTCTACCCCGACGAGCGACCGGTGCACGAACGCACGGTCGCCGCTTTCGCGCTCGACCGCCACCCGGTGACGAACGCGGACTTCGCGGACTTCGTCGCCGACACCGGCTACACGACCGTCGCCGAGCGGCCCCTCGACCCGGCGGCGTTCCCCGACCTCTCCCCCGATGAGCTCGCCCCCGGCTCGATGGTCTTCACGCCCACGCCCGGCCCTGTCGCCCTGGACGACTGGCGCGCGTGGTGGCGCTGGCAGCCCGGGGCGTCGTGGCGCCGTCCGCAGGGGCCCGGGTCGGGCATCGACGAGCGGATGCGGCATCCCGTCGTCCATGTGGCGTTCGAGGATGCCGCGGCCTACGCGGAGTGGGCCGGTGCGCGCCTGCCCACCGAGGCGGAGCACGAATACGCGGCCCGCGGCGGAACGGACACCGAGTTCGCCTGGGGCGACGAGCCGTTCCCCGGCGGGGTGCCGCAGGCGCACACGTGGATCGGGCACTTCCCGTACGACGCGCGCGGGCCGTATGGCGGAGGCACGGCCCCGGTCGGCTCGTATCCGGCGAACGCCTTCGGCTTCTTCGACCTGATCGGCAACGTGTGGGAGTGGACGACCGACTACTATACGCCCCGCCATCTGCGGCTCTCGGACAGTCCCGTCGACGCCGGAAAGCGCGCGAACCTGCTCGCCGCCGCGAGCCCCGAGCGCGGCTCGTCGACTCCGCGCCGGGTGCTCAAGGGCGGCTCGCAGCTCTGCAGCCCGGAGTACTGCCTGCGCTTCCGGCCCGCGGCCCGCTCGCCGCAGGCCGAGGACACCGGCATGTCGCACGTCGGCTTCCGCTGCGCGCGCGATCTCTGAGCCTCTTCACGTCCCCGCCGCACAGCGCCCCCGTCCGACCGCCCCACCCAGCCGTCGCAAAGGCGCGTCTCGTACCCTGGAGGCATGCCCCGACTGCAGGCCGACGCCGACGCGACGCGCTGGGTGCCCGTCACCGACTCCCTCGGGTTCGGCGGCCGCCGGCACCGCAAGGCCGCCATCCGGATGCTGCTGAGCCAGGCGAACACCGCACTGGGCGGCGAGCCGAAGCCCGCGAGCGGCCTGGCCGCGTGGGCGATGAGCCAGGCGACGCCGTTCCTCATGCGCAAGGCCGCCGGCCGGGTGCTCGTGTGGGTGTGGAAAGCCGACCCGGAGCTGCTCGTCGTCATGGCCCAGGTGCAGGAGGCGACGCCGCAGCTGCGCGTCTCGCGGGCGAGCATGCCGATGGAGTACGACGACACCGAGACCTTCCGCGGGACCTACCTGGGCGTCGGCGAGAAGCTCGCGATGCCGCTTCCCTCAGATCCGCGCACTCCCCCGTTCGCGACGTACACGTGGGACACCGGCACGCACTTCGTGACGGTCACGGCCGTGTGCAGCGACCGCGAGCGATTCGGCACCGTGATCGGAGCGGTGGACGAGATCGCTCGGAGCCTGCGGGTCAGCGACGACGTCGCGCTCGGTGAGACACCGAACGTGCTGCGCATCGAGCCATAGGGGCGGGCACTAATCTATGGCGGCGGCGCACTAACGCCGCAGCCATCGCGCGCTTCCGGGGGGAGGACGCGCCGAACTCACCTCCCCCGAGTACCGTGAGCGCATGACGGAAGACCCTGCCACGTCGGGCGTCGGCGTCGGGCGTCGGCGCGCGGTGGTCGCGTGGGGCCTGATCCGGGCCCTGTTGACGATGGCGGTGCTGATCGTGCTGTACTTCGTCGCACCGCTCGACGGCCTGCGCTTCGTGCCGCTGTGGATCTCGCTCACCGTCGCGTGCGGCATCCTCGTCGCGATCGGCGCGTGGGAGATCCGCGGGATCGCCACGTCGCCGTACCCCGCGCTCCGCGCGATCGAAGCACTCGCGATCACCGTGCCGCTGTACATCCTGCTGTTCGCGTCGGCGTACTACGGCATGGCGGCGCAGGATGCCGACTCGTTCGACGTCGGCGGATTGACGCGTCTGGACACGCTGTACTTCACCGTGACCGTCTTCAGTTCCGTCGGCTTCGGCGACATCTCGGCGCTGAGCCAGACGGCCCGGGCGCTCGTCACGGTGCAGATGATCCTGAACCTGCTGATCCTCGGTGCCGGCATCCGCGTGTTCGTCGGCGCGGTGCAGCGCAGCCGCGAAGCACGGTCGACGTCGCAGAACGGCGCGTGACGCTCAGATCTTGAGGTCCTGCTTCGGCACGACGATCTCGCGGATGATCAGCAGCAGCGACGCCATGATCGGAAGCGCCACGAGCACACCGATCACCCCCATGAGCGCGCCGCCGACGAGCGCGCCGATCAGGACGAGCGCGGCGGGGATCGACACGGCGCGGTTCATGACGCGAGGGCTCACGACGTACGACTCGATCTGGATGTAGATCAGGTAGGCGACGAAGAAGATCAGCGCCTGCGTCGGGCTGGAGAAGAGGGCCACGCCGGACGCGAGCAGCCAGAAGATCACCGAGCCGAACAGCGGGATGAGCGTGATGACGAACGCGATGAACGCCATCAGCGCCGCGAACGGCAGCCCGATCACCACGTGCAGCACGAAGACGACGGCCGCGTTGATCGACGACAGCGTCACCGAGCCGATCAGCGAACTGCCGACAGAGGCGGTGATGCGCTCGGTCATGTCGGAGAGCGTGGGGCGATCGCGCGCCGGCGCGAGGCTGTAGAGCGCCTCCTTCATCCCCGTGAGCGAGGCCAGGAAGTAGAGCGTCAGCGCGATCACGATGAAGCTCGCGGTGATGCCGTTCACGATGCCGATGCCGACGGCGAGCGCTCCCCCGCCGATCGCCGCGATCGTCTCGGGCTGAGCGAGGAGGTCGGAGAGTTCGACCAGTGCCGCGGTGATCGCGTCCTGCAGATCGATGGGGAGGGCGAGGAACCACTCCGACGTTACGGCGTCCTGCACGGCCTGGGGGAAGGCGGTGACGAACTGACCCACCTGCGCGAGGATCGGCGGCAGCACGAACACGAAGAAGCCGACCGCGAGGAGCGCGAACACCCCGAACACGATCGCGATGCCGCCGCCGCGCGACATCCCCCGCCGCTCGAGCAGCCGCACGATCGGGTCGAGCCCGAGCGAGACGAACAGGGCGAGCACGATGTAGACGATGATCGTCGTGATCGAGGCGATCGCCGACCCGAGGACCAGTCCGCCGAGCACGCCGAGGGTCGCGATGAACGCGACCACGAGCGGGCGATCGGCGAGCGCGAGTACGCTCCGGCGCGGGGCCGCGTTCCGGGGTGCGGGGGATGCCGGTGCGGGGACGTCGTCGAGAGGTTCGGGCATGCCCGAACGATAGCCCCGCCTCGGCCGCCGCGACATCATGCGGCGAGGGTGAACCGCACCGCCACGCCCGCGAGACCCACCATCTCGGCGGGCCGGGGTCAGAGGCCGGGCGGTTCGGGGCTCGCGCGGTCGGGCTCCGCGGTGACGGCATCCCCCGACAGCCAGCGCAGCCA
>CAYOQY010000077.1:0-12794 GCA_964406225.1 uncultured Microbacterium sp. | reverse complement strand
GGCCGGGTCGGTGAGCAGACCCTCGCGCGAAAGCGTCGTGTTCGTGGCGATCAGCCCCGAGAGTCCGAGGTCCACCGCGAGCGTTGAGATCGCCGCGACCTCGTCATCCGACAGGTCGGGAGCGATCTTCACCAGCAGCGGAGTGCGGCCGGCGGCATCCCGCACCGCCTCCAGCAGGGGGCGCAGCGTGTCGACGGCCTGCAGGCCCCGCAGCCCGGGGGTGTTGGGTGAGGAGACGTTGACGACGAGGTAGTCCGCGAGCGGAGCGAGCAGCGTCGCGCTGCGCACGTAGTCGGCGGTGGCGTCCTCGACCTCGACCACGCGGCTCTTGCCGATGTTGACGCCGATCACGGCGCGCGCACGGCGTCGACGCAGTCGCGCCAGACGCTTCGCTGCAGCCTCGGCGCCCTGGTTGTTGAACCCCATCCGATTGATGACCGCGCGGTCGGGGATCAGGCGGAACAGGCGCGGACGCGGATTGCCCTCCTGCGGGATCGCGGTGATCGTGCCGACCTCGACGTGCCCGAAGCCGAGCGCGTACAGCCCTTTCGCCGCGCGCACGTCCTTGTCGAACCCGGCAGCGACGCCGAACGGAGACTCGAACGTCAGCCCGAGCGCGGAGGTGCGCAGCGCGGGCGCAGGGCGCGTGAGCGCACGCGTCACCCAGGAGAACGGCGGGATGCCGAGGACACGGATCACGGTGACCGCGGCGTGGTGCGCGGTCTCGGGGTCCATGCGCGCCAGGACGGTCCGGAAGAGGAGGGGATACATCCCCTTCAGGGTATCGGCTCGGGCGGCGCGGTCAGGATTCGGTGAGGCCGGCGTCGGCGCGGGCCGGGTCGGCGTGGTCGGCGCGCAGCTGGCCGATCGCCGCTTCGAAGTCCTCGAGCGAATCGAACGCCTGGTACACGCTCGCGAACCGGAGGTACGCCACTTCGTCGAGTTCGCGCAGCGGTCCGAGGATCGCCAGGCCGATCTCGTTCGTGTCGACCTGCGAGGAGCCGGTCTGCCGGACGGCCTCCTCGACCTTCTGCGCGAGCACGGCGAGGTCGCCTTCGGTGACGGGGCGACCCTGACAGGCCTTGCGCACACCGGACATGACCTTCTCGCGACTGAAGGACTCGATGACGCCCGACCGCTTGATCACGTTGAGGCTCGCCGTCTCGATCGTCGAGAAGCGCCCGCCGCACTCGGGGCACTGGCGACGGCGGCGGATGCTGAGACCGTCGTCGCTCGTGCGCGAGTCGATGACGCGGGAGTCGGAATGACGGCAGAAGGGGCAATGCATGGCCTGGACAGACTACGCCACCGGGGCGAGGCGCCGCGGTTCGGTGACCTCCGTCGGCGACGTCGGTGACCTCAGTCGGCGAAGCGCGCCTCGACGGCCTCGCCGTGCGCCGGAAGGTCTTCCGCCTGTGCGAGCGTGACGACGTCCTCCCGCACGGCGGCGAGTGCGGCACGGTCGTATTCGATCACCTGCTGCGGACGCAGGAACGTCGACGCCGACAGACCGGCGGCGTAGCGCGCCTGACCCCCCGTGGGCAGCACGTGGTTGCTGCCGGCGAGGTAGTCGCCGAGGCTGACCGGGGTGTCGGGTCCGACGAAGACCGCACCGGCGTGCACGAAGGCGGCCGGGTCGGGGTCGGCGAGGTGCAGTTCGAGGTGCTCGGGCGCGTAGGCGTTGCTGAACGCGGTCGCGGCCGCAAGGTCGTCCACGAGGACGATTGCCGACTGCGGGCCGGCGAGTGCGGACACGATGCGCGCGGTGTGCCGCGTGCGGGCCACGAGCGGCGGGAGTTCGGCCGCGACGGCGGCGGCGAGGGCTTCGGAGTCCGTCACCAGGACCGCGGAGGCCTGCTCGTCGTGTTCGGCCTGGCTGATGAGATCCGCCGCGACCAGACCGGGATCGGCGGAATCGTCGGCGACGATCAGGATCTCGGTGGCACCCGCTTCCGAATCGGTGCCCACGACGCCCGCGACGGCGCGCTTGGCGGCCGCGACGAAGTTGTTCCCCGGTCCGGTGACGACATCCACGGGGTCGAGGCCCAGGCCAGCCACACCGTAGGCGAAGGCGCCGATCGCGCCGGCCCCGCCCATCGCGTACACCTCGTCGACCTCGAGCAGGCGGGCGGCCGCAAGGATGACCGGGTGCACCCGTCCGTCGTGCGCACGCTGCGGGGGCGAGGCGAGTGCGACCTCGGCCACGCCGGCGACCTGAGCGGGGACGACGTTCATCACGACGCTCGAGGGGTAGACCGCCTTGCCGCCGGGCACGTACAGCCCCACGCGGCGGACGGGCATCCACCGCTGCAGCACACGGGCGCCGGGCGCGATCTCGGTCATGGTCTCCGGCGGCACCTGTGCTGCGGAGCCCCGCCGGACCCGCGTGATCGCCTCCTCCAGCGCGGAGCGCACCCGGGGGTCGAGCCCCGAGAGCGCCTCGTCGAGGTGCGCCGCGGGCACGCGGATCGCGTGGCCCGACACGTGGTCGAAGCGCTCCGCCTGGGCACGCAGGGCGGTCTCGCCGTCACGGGCGACATCCGCGACGAGCGCGGCGGCCGTCGCCAGGGCCTCCTCGCGCGCGGCGGTCGCACGAGGGACAGCCGCGAGGAGCTCGGCCGCGGTGAAGGTGCGACCGCGCAGGTCGATCGTACGGAGCATGGTGGGGTCCTCGGGGAGGGCAGAGTGGAGGGCGGTCGTGCGGGTCAGCCGCGCGTGATGTCGGACACGTCGTGCAGGTAGCCCACGCGTCCGTCTTCGTGGCGGACGATGAAGACCTCTCCGCGGTCTTCGATCACGAGGGCCCACGCAGTGGGACCCACGCGGAACATCGGGATGCCGCTCTCGTCGACGACCTCGCGCTCCTCCGGCGCGAGCGCCCAGAAGGCCTGTTGCGCGTTCGGCGCGGGCTCGGCCTGGACGGGCTCGAACGTGTCACGCGTCTGCTCCGGCTCCCACGCGCGCTGCGCGCCGTAGCCCGCATCCGTCGATCCGCCCTGCCCGCGTGCACCGGACGCGATCGGCGCGGTGTCGCCGTCCGATCCCCAGAGCACCGCGTCGGCATCCGTCGCGGTGTTCTCCGTCGAGACGGCGGGGCGCGCCGGGCGCGGCGACACGGCACGGATGGGGCGGGCGTTCCGGTGGGCGGTCACTTCGCGGCGCCCCTGGAAGTCCTCCGCGAACGGAGGGATGAAGGGCGCGGCCACCGTCAGCACGACGCCGGCGAGCATCAGGAAGAACTCGACCCAGGTCACCCAGCTGTAGATCCACACGTCGTTCTCGATCCGGACCGCGACGTTGCGCCACAGCAGCCCCAGCCAGACCACGGCGGACACCGAGAATGCGACGGAGGCGAACTGGTCGATCGCGAGCGATCCGACACGGCGGATGCCGTCAGGCGAGAACCGGCGGAGCACGATGAGGAACACCGCGACGGTGGGGACGCCGATCGTGAGGATCCAGTCGAGGCCGTTGGTCCAGACCGAGCCACCCAGCAGCAGCTGGGCCAGCGCTCGCTCGCTGGCGATCGAGAAGAACGACACGATGAACGCGACGAGCCACACGCCGACGAGCGCGACCTCGCGGATCGAGAAAGGCCCCACGCCGTACTGCGGCCGGTCCTCGATGGGCGCCTCGCCCACGGTCGTTTCGGTCACGTCTTCGCCGCGGGCTCGCTCGTCAGTCACGATGTTCCTTTCCTGCCGCTTCCGCGGCGCGCACCGTCCCGATACTACCGGCGGCTCATGAGACGCCGATGAGACACCGGCCACTCCCGGCCGAGTCATAGGCGCATGTCGCCGGCGCCTCAGCCCAGGCACTGCGGGCCGAGAAGGCCCTTCAACTCGCCGTAGAGGTCCGCGGTCACGCGCACCGGATGCGGCACCTCGAAGACCTTGGCGGTCGACCCCGAGTGCAGCTTCACCGTGACCTCCGTCTCGCCCGCGTGGCGCTGGAGCGTCTGGAGCAGCTCTTCGATCGTCGCCTGACTCGCCCGGCGTTCGGGGAGCATGAGCACGAGCGGCCCCGACTCGTCGACAGCTCCGAGGTCGGGGGTGAAGGCCGACACCGCGTGCAGATTGAGCCCGTCGTCGCGCCGGGAGATGCGACCGCGCACCGCGAGGATCGAGTCGGCCTTCAGCATCGACTGGAACTCGGTGTACGTCTTGCCCATGAACATCACGGTGACCTCGCCGTTGAAGTCCTCGACGGTGATCATGCCGTAGGGGTTGCCGCTGGATTTCGCGACGCGATGCTGCACGCTCGTGACGAGGCCCGCGACGGTGACCTGCTCGCCGTCGGCCAGATCCTCAGATGCCAGCAGGTCGTGGATGCTGATCGACGCGTGCTTCGCGAGCGCGATCTCCAGGCCCGCCAGCGGGTGATCGGACACGTACAGACCGAGCATCTCGCGCTCGAACGCGAGCTTGTCCTTCTTCGTCCACTCAGGACGGTCGGGCACCTTCTGCGACTGCTGCGGCTCGTCGTCGCCCCACAGCGAGTCGAAGTCGAAGCCGACCTCCCCGTTGGCCTCGCGACGCTTGTCGAGCACCGCCGCCTCGGTGGCGTCCTCGTGGATCTCCATGAGCGCACGGCGGGTGGCGCCGAGGGAGTCGAACGCGCCCGCTTTGATGAGCGATTCCACGGTCCGCTTGTTCGCGACGTGCGGGGGGACCTTGGAGAGGAAGTCGTGGAAATCGGTGAACGGCGCCTCGGCACGGGAGGCGACGATGCCGTCGACGACGTTCGCACCGACGTTGCGGACGGCACCCAGACCGAAGCGGATGTCGTCGCCGACGGCGGCGAAGAAGCGGATCGACTGACCGACATCGGGAGGCAGGACGCGGATGCCCATGCGGCGGCACTCATTGAGGTACACCGCCATCTTGTCCTTCGAGTCCCCCACGCTCGTCAGCAGTGCCGCCATGTACTCAGCGGGGTAGTGCGCCTTGAGGTACGCCGTCCAGTAGGAGACCAGGCCGTACGCGGCGGAGTGGGCCTTGTTGAAGGCGTAGTCCGAGAACGGCAGCAGGATCTCCCAGAGCTTGTTCACCGCGTCGTCGGAGTACCCGTTCGCATGCATGCCTGCCTGGAAGCCCTCGAACTGCTTGTCGAGCTCGGACTTCTTCTTCTTGCCCATCGCGCGGCGGAGGATGTCGGCCTGACCGAGGCTGAACCCGGCCACCCGCTGCGCGATCGCCATCACCTGCTCCTGGTAGATGATCAGGCCGTAGCTGGTGTCGAGGATGTCGGACAGCGACTCCTTGAACTCCTCGTGGATCGGCGTGATCTCCTGCTGCCCGTTCTTGCGGAGCGCGTAGTTGATGTGGCTGTTCGCCCCCATGGGCCCTGGTCGGTACAGCGCGATGACGGCCGAGATGTCCTCGAAGTTGTCGGGCTTCATCAAGCGCAGGAGCGAGCGCATCGGCCCGCCGTCGAGCTGGAACACCCCGAGCGTGTCGCCGCGGGAGAGCAGTTCGTAGGATGCCGTGTCGTCGAGCGTCAGGTCCTCGAGGACGAGCGGGTGTCCCCGGTTGGCGGCGATGTTGTCGAGGGCGTCGTTGATGATCGTGAGGTTGCGCAGCCCCAGGAAGTCCATCTTGATCAGACCCAGGGACTCGCACGCGGGATAGTCGAACTGGGTGACGATCTGGCCGTCCTGCTCGCGGCGCATGATCGGGATGATGTCTTCGAGCGGGTCGCTCGACATGATCACCCCGGCCGCGTGCACACCCCACTGCCGCTTGAGGTTCTCGAGCCCGACCGCGGTGTCGAAGACGGTCTTGGCCTCGGCATCCGTCTCGATGAGGGCGCGGAACTCGGCGGCCTCCTTGAATCGCGGATGCTCGGGGTTGAACATCCCGTCCAGCGGCATGTCCTTGCCCATCACGGCGGGAGGCATGGCCTTGGTCAGCCGCTCCCCCATGCTGAAGGGGAAGCCGAGGACGCGCCCCGCGTCCTTGAGCGCCTGCTTGGCCTTGATCGTCCCGTAGGTGACGATCTGAGCGACGCGTTCGCTGCCGTACTTCTCGGTGACGTACTGGATGACCTCGCCGCGGCGCCGGTCGTCGAAGTCGACGTCGAAGTCGGGCATGGAGACACGATCGGGATTGAGGAAGCGCTCGAAGATCAGACCGTGCTGGAGCGGATCCAGGTCGGTGATGCGCATGGCGTACGCCGCCATCGAGCCGGCGCCGGATCCACGGCCGGGACCGACGCGGATGCCGTTGTCCTTCGCCCAGTTGATGAAGTCGGCGACGACGAGGAAGTAGCCGGGGAAGCCCATCTGCACGATGACGGACGTCTCGTACTCGGCCTGCTTGCGCACGGCATCCGGGATGCCGTCCGGATAGCGGAACTCGAGACCCTTCTCGACCTCCTTGACGAACCAGCTCTCCTCGGTCTCGCCGTCGGGCACCGGGAAGTTCGGCATGTAGTTGGCCGAGGTGTTGAACTCGACGTCGCAGCGCTCGGCGATCAGCAGCGTGTTGTCGCACGCCTCGGGGTGATCGCGGAACACCTGGCGCATCTCGGCCGGCGACTTGACGTAGTAGCCGTCGCCGTCGAACTTGAACCGCTTCGGGTCATCGAGGGTCGAGCCCGACTGCACGCACAGCAGAGCGGCGTGGCTGGTCGCGTCGTGCTGGTGCGTGTAGTGGAGGTCGTTCGTGCCGACCAGCGGGATGTTCAGGTCTTTCGAGATCTTGATCAGGTCGGACATCACCCGGCGCTCGATCGACAGACCGTGGTCCATGATCTCGGTGAAGTAGTTGTCTTTGCCGAAGATGTCCTGGAATTCGGCGGCGGCCGCGCGGGCCGCTTCGTACTGGCCGAGCCGGAGCCTCGTCTGCACTTCGCCGGACGGACAGCCGGTCGTGGCGATGAGGCCCTTGGAGTACTTCTGCAGGAGCTCGCGGTCCATGCGGGGCTTGAAGTAGTACCCCTCCATGCTCGCCTTCGACGAGAGGCGGAAGAGGTTGTGCATGCCCTCCGTCGTCTCCGACAGCAGGGTCATGTGGGTGTACGCACCCGCACCCGAGACGTCGTCGTCGCTCTGCTCGGGCGTCCCCCACCGCACGCGCGACTTGTCGGTGCGGTGTGTCCCCGGGGTGACGTAGGCCTCGATGCCGATGATCGGCTTGATGCCGGCATCCTTCGCGGTCTTGTAGAACTCGAAGGCCGCGAACGTGTTGCCGTGGTCGGTGACGGCGATCGCCGGCATCTCGAGCCGGACCGCCTCCTGCACCATCGGACCGATGCGCGCGGCGCCGTCCAGCATCGAATATTCACTGTGAACGTGAAGGTGAACGAAGGAATCGGCTGTCACCCGAAGAGACTACCGTCGGGCTCCGACGGCGGGTGCGACCGGTAGCGTGAAACGGTGCCGACACCGGAATTCGTCCTGCAGATGCGCCGCTCGCTGGGCCACGCACCCCTCTGGCTCATGGGCTGCACGGCCGTCATCCTGCGCGACGACCACATCCTCCTGGGTCGGCGCAGCGACAACGGCGCCCTGACCCCGATCACGGGCATCATCGATCCGCGCGAAGAGCCGGCGGATGCCGCCGTGCGCGAAGCCTTCGAAGAGGCCGGTGTCGTGATCCGCGCGGATCGCCTCGCCTGGATCCACGTGATCCCCCGCATCACGTACGACAACGGCGATCAGACGGACTACCTCGATTTCACCTTCCGCTGCACCTGGCTCAGTGGTGAGCCGTGGCCCGCCGACGGAGAGATGACCGAGGTCGGCTGGCACCGGCTGGACGATCTCGGGGACCTCGATGACGACATGCGCGAGCGCGTGCAGCTCGCCCTCCCCGAGCGCGGCGAGACCCGCTTCCGCTGACGGCCGGACTCCCTCGATCGGAGAGACGCACTCGGGGCGGGACCGAAGGCATCTCGCCCGCACGAGCGGAGGGGAAGCGCAGTCCGGAGGATCACAAGCCGCGGATCGATCCTCCGCAGTGCACATCTCCTCCGTATCGACGCGCGCCGCGACAGGCTCCGCGCGAGAGCCTCAGCGCGCGGCGTCGTGGGGTCAGTCCGCGCGGAGGATCTCCAGCGCCGCCGCCAGGTCGGCCGGGTATTCCGAAACGAAGGTCACCGTGTCGCCCGTGGCCGGGTGGGCGAACGAGAGCTGCCGCGCGTGCAGCCATTGGCGCGTCAGTCCCAGCCGCGCGGCGAGTGTGGGATCGCCGCCGTAGAGCGGATCGCCGACGCACGGATGCCGATGGGCCGCCATGTGCACCCGGATCTGGTGCGTGCGGCCGGTCTCGAGATGGATTTCGAGCAGCGCCGCGCGGCGGAAGGCCTCGAGCGTCTCGTAGTGCGTGACGGAGTCCTTGCCGTCCGGCGTGACCGCGAACTTCCACGAGTGGGACGGATGCCGCCCGATGGGCGCGTCGATCGTCCCGGCGAGCGGGTCGGGGTGGCCCTGCACGACCGCGTGATAGATCTTCTCGACCTCACGCTCCTTGAAGGCGCGCTTGAGCACGGTGTACGCGTGCTCGGTCTTCGCGACGACCATCAGTCCGCTCGTGCCGACGTCGAGCCTGTGGACGATCCCCTGCCGTTCGGCCGCCCCCGAGGTCGCGACGCGGTATCCGCCGGCGGCGAGGGCGCCGAGGACGGTCGGCCCTTCCCAGCCGAGCGACGGATGGGCGGCCACTCCCGCGGGCTTGTCGACGACGACGATCTCGTCGTCGTCGTAGACGATGCCGAGGCCGGGCACGTCGACGGGGACGACCCGCGGCTCCTCCTTCGGCGCCCACGTCACCTCCAGCCACGCGCCGCCGCGCAGTCGGTCCGATTTCGTGAGCACCCGGCCGTCCATGGCGACACCGCCGGCGTCGGCCACGTCCGCCGCGAAGGTCCGCGAGAAGCCGAGCATCTTCGCCAGCGCCGCGTCGACGCGCGTGCCGTCGAGCCCGTCCGGGACGGGAAGGCTGCGCGACTCCATGTCAGCCGTTCCCGTCGGGCCGTCGGTCGCGCGGGGCGCCGGCATCCGGATCCGCGACGGGGAACGCCCCGCCGTCGGCGCCCACGACACCGCCGTGCGGCGGGACTTCATCGCCCTCGCCCAGCAGGGTCTCGTCCTCAGCCGCGCGCTTCTCGCGCGTGCCGTCGAGGTGCAGGCCGACGAGGACGAGAAGGGCGACCGCGATCATCATCGAGACGATGAAGATGTCCGCGACGTTGTAGATCGCCGGCATCATCCACGGGGTGTTGATGAAGTCGATGACGTGCCCGACCGCGAAGCCGGGCTCCCGGAAGATGCGATCGGTCAGGTTGCCGAGCACTCCACCGAGCAGGAGGCCGAGGACGACCGCCCAGAGGCGGGAGCGCACGCGCGTGGCCGCGAGCCAGACGATCGCGACCGCGACCGCGGTCAACGCGATCGTGAAGATCCAGGTGACGCCTTCACCGAGCGAGAACGCGGCACCCGGGTTCTTCACCAGATAGAAGATCAGGAAGTCGCCGAGGATCTTCACCGGCTCCTCGAGCGGCAGGTTCTGCAGCGCGAGGTACTTCGTGAACTGGTCGGCGGCCAGCACCAGCGCCGCGAGGATCGCGATGATGGTGCCGGCCGCCGCCTGAGGGAGGGGGGCTCGGCCTGTCAAAGACCGTGCCTAGAGGCCGATGGCCGAGACCGGCGTCGAACCCGACGTGGTGCCCGTGGTCTCGAGGTCACGGAGCTTGCCCTCGATGTAGCCGCGGAGCTGCGAACGGTAGTCGCGCTCGAAGTTGCGCAGCTCGGTGATGCGGTTCTCGAGGCTCGCGCGCTCCTTGTCGAGACGTGCGATCTCCTCACGACCCTTCGTCTCCGCCTCGGAGATGATGGATGCGGCCTGCGCCTGCGCCTCGGAGATGAGCTTGTCGCGCTGGGCGATGCCCTCTGCGACGTGCTCGTCGTGGAGACGCTGGGCGAGCTCGATGATGCCGGCGCTCGCGGCGACCGGAGCGGCGCCACCCTCGGCGGCAGGAGCTGCGGCCACGGGAGCCGGGGCCTCTTCGGGGGCCTCGGCGGGGGCTGCTGCGGCGGGGGTCTCGCCCGACTCGTACGCGGCGAGCTTGGCCTTCAGCTCGTCGTTCTCGGCGATCGTCTTGCGCCACTCCACGACGATCTCGTCGAGGAAGTCGTCTACCTCGTCCGGGTCGAAGCCTTCCTTGAACCGGACGTGCTGGAACTGCTTGGTGACGACGTCATCGGGGGTCAATGCCATGGTGGTACCTCTTTCGAGCGCTCTGGTCGCTGGCCGATGTCGGGGGCCGCTCCGCCGAAAGCCGGCGGTCGTACCAGGCAAGCATAGTCGTGGGTTCGGGGAGTGTCGAAGGCCGCGTGCACGGTCTTCAGCGCATGAACGCTCGCGTGACGGCCAGCAGCACGAAGCACACGAGCATCGTCAGGGTGAAGCCGAAGTCGATCCCGATCCCGCCGACACGCAGCGGAGGGATGAACCGCCGGAAGAACCGGATCGGCGGATCCGTGACCGTGTAGACGATCTCTGCGACGACGAGCATGGCGCCTTTCGGACGCCATTCACGATTGAAGATCGGGATCCAGTCGAGGATGAGTCGGCCCAGCAGGACGAGCACGTAAAGCAGGAGGAGGGTGTTCAGGATCGTCGCGATCGCACCGACGATGTTCACCCTTCGACTGTATCAGCGCTGAGCAGACGGAGCCCCACGGGCACTACGACTGCGAGAACGGGACCGACTCGGGGTCGGCCTGCGCCACCGCTCCGTCGCCGGAGACGGCGACGTTCTCGGGCGAGAGCAGGAACACCTTGCTCGTCACGCGCTCGATGCGTCCGTACAGGCCCAGCGACAGCCCGCTCGCGAAGTCGATGAGGCGGCGCGCGTCGGCGTCGCTCATCTGCGAGAGGTTGATGATCACCGGGATGCCCTCGCGGAAGTTCTCGGCGATGATCTGCGCGTCGCGGTACTGCTTGGGGTGCACGGTGAGGATCTCGCTGATCGCGGCCGGCGTCACCTGGCGCACGACGGCCGGACGGTGCAGCGGCGTCACCGGAGCGGCCTTCTCGACGGTCGTCGTCTTACGGGCGGGCTGCTGCGGGGCGGGTTCGTCATAGACCTCTTCCTCGTCGGCGAGTCCCAGGTACACCATGGTCTTCTTGAGCGGGTTCGACATCGCATCCTCCGTAAGTGCTCGTCTGTTTCGAGGTTAACCGTGGGCGGGCCTCGGGCCCGTGATTGCCGACCCGATCCGCAGGTGTGTCGCGCCCGCGGCGATCGCTTCGGGGTAATCGGCCGTCATCCCGGCCGAGATCCAGGTGGCATCGGCGTCGATCGCTCGCACGCGGTCGGCATAGCCCGCCAGACGCGCGAACGCCGCGGCGGCCGCTTCGTCGAGGGGTGCGACGGCCATCACACCGCGCAGACGCAGCGTGCGGCATCGGCTCACGTGCTCGGCCAGTCGCTCCAGATCCGCCGGCGCCGTGCCACCGCGGCCCGGGTCGTCGGTCAGGTTGATCTGCAGCAGCACGTCGAGGACCGGCGCGTCGCCACCCGATCCGGCGTCACCTACGGCCGCCGCGTCGAGCGCGTCGACGATCTTCGCACGGTCGACGGAATGGACGACGGATGCCGCGGCGCGGATCGCCCGCGCCTTGTTCGTCTGCGCCTGCCCGATGAAGTGCCAGCGCAGGCCGTCGCGCGGACCGAGCTCTCCGACCTTGGCGGTGAGCTCCTGCTGACGGTTCTCCCCCACGTCCCGCACGCCGAGGCGGTACAGCTCCTCGACGAGCGAGACGGGGTGGAACTTCGTGACGACGATGCGCGTGATCGTCGCAGGGTCACGGCCGGCCGCCCGCGCGGCATCCGTGATCCCGGCGTCGACCGCGGCGAGCCGCTCTGCGAGGGTCACGGGTGCCTGGCGGTCGCGGACTACTTGAGGAAGTCCGGGATGTCGAGGTCGTCGTCGCCGAATGCCGAGTCGTAGCTCGTGTCGGGGACGGCGGCGCCGACCGAGACCTTCTCGGTCTCGCGCACCGGCTCTTTGGCCGCATCTTCGGCGGGTGTGGCCGGAAGGAGCGGCGCGGGGGCGACGCGCGCGGCGGTGATCGGCTCGACGCGCAGCGTCGGTTCGCCGTTGTCGAACCCGGCCGCGATGACCGTCACGCGCACCTCATCGCCGAGCGTGTCGTCGATCACGGTTCCGAAGATGATGTTGGCCTCGGGGTGCGCGGCCTCCTTCACCAGCTGGGCCGCGTCGTTGATCTCGAAGATGCCGAGGTTCGACCCGCCCTGGATCGACAGGAGCACACCGTGCGCGCCCTCGATGCTCGCCTCGAGGAGCGGGGACTCGACCGCGAGCTCGGCGGCCTTGATCGCGCGGTCCGCGCCGCGCGCCGAGCCGATGCCCATGAGCGCGGAGCCCGCGCCCTGCATGACCGACTTGACGTCCGCGAAGTCGAGGTTGATGAGTCCGGGCGTCGTGATGAGGTCGGTGATGCCCTGCACACCGGCCAGGAGCACCTGGTCGGCCGTGGCGAACGCCTCGATCATCGAGATGCCGCGGTCGCTGATCTCGAGCAGGCGGTCGTTCGGCACCACGATGAGGGTGTCGACTTCTTCCTTGAGCTTCGCGACGCCGGTCTCGGCCTGGCTCTGACGACGTCGACCCTCGAACGAGAAGGGCTTGGTCACGACACCGATCGTGAGGGCGCCGATCGACTTCGCGATCTTCGCGACGACCGGGGCACCGCCGGTGCCGGTCCCGCCGCCCTCGCCCGCGGTGACGAAGACCATGTCGGCGCCTCGCAGCGCCTCCTCGA
>CAYOQY010000076.1:9039-12838 GCA_964406225.1 uncultured Microbacterium sp. | reverse complement strand
AACCTCAAGAAGTTCATCTACGACCTCGACGTCCCGGTCATCGTCGGCGGCGCCTCGACCTACACCGCCGCGCTGCACCTCATGCGGACCGGTGCGGCCGGTGTGCTCGTCGGCTTCGGCGGCGGCGCCGCATCGACCACGCGCGCGACGCTCGGCATCCACGCCCCCATGGCGACCGCGGTCTCGGACGTCGCCGGCGCACGCCGCGACTACCTCGACGAGTCCGGCGGACGCTACGTCCACGTCATCGCCGACGGCGGCGTGGGCACGTCGGGCGACATCGTGAAGGCGCTCGCGATGGGTGCGGATGCCGTCATGCTCGGCGTCGCGCTGTCGCGGGCGACGGATGCTCCGGGTCGCGGCTTCCACTGGGGACCGGAGTCGCACCACCCCAAGCTGCCGCGCGGCCACCGGGTGCGCGTCGACCAGGTCACGACGCTCGAGTCGGTGCTCTACGGTCCGGCGCCGGTCGCCGACGGCACGGCGAACCTCATCGGAGCGCTCAAGAAGTCGATGGCCACGACCGGATACTCCGACCTCAAGGAGTTCCAGCGGGTCGATGTGGTCGTCGCCCCGTACAGCGCGGGATGACACTGCCGGACGATCCGCGCGCGGCGCGCGACGCCGCCGCCACGGACGGCGCGTCCGCAGCATCCGTCGATCCTGCTCTCATCTCGCCCGAGATGTTCGCCCCGACGTTGCGCGAGGTCATGCTGCGGCCCCGGTGGATCGGGCTGCTCGCGCTGTGCCTGCTCGTCGCGGGTGTGTTCGCGTGGCTCGGGCAGTGGCAGCTGGGGCGGTCGATCGACACCGATCCGCTGCCGCCGGGGGCGACGGAGGAGGTGCGGCCGATCGCCGACGTGGCGGCGCCCGGTGAGTACCTCCCCGAGCCGCTGGTCGGCCAGCGGGTCACCGTCACCGGAACGTGGGTGCCCGGCGACTTCATCGTGGTCTCGTCCCGCTTCAACGACGGTGTGGAGGGGTACTGGGTCACCGGTCAGCTGCGCGTCGCCGACGTCAGCGGCGGCCCGGTGTCGGTCGCCGTCGCGCTCGGGTGGGCGCCGACCGAGGCCGAGGCGCTCGCCGCGGTGGAACGGTTCGAGCAGGATGCCGTCGCCCCGGGAGCGGAGGACACGCCGCTCGCGATCACGGGACGACTCATCTCGGACGAGGGTCCGGTGCTGCCGCCGGGCGGCGAGGACGCGCTGACGCTCACGCGCATGTCGCCCGCCGCGCTGCTGTCGCGCTGGCACGACATCGAGGGCCTGGACGTCTACCGTCCGTATCTGGCGTCCGAGGTCGCGCCGAGCCCGCTCGTCGACATCTCGTCTCCGCCGCCGGCCGAGGGCTCGAACGTCAACTGGCTCAACATCTTCTACGCCCTCGAGTGGGCGGTGTTCGCCGGCTTCGCGTTCTACCTCTGGTACCGCCTCGCGCGCGACGCGTGGGAGCGCGAGGTCGAAGAACTCGAAGATCTGCAGGCGGCTGAGGGTTCGGCATCGCCCACCGCCTGACGGGAGGGCGCCCTCGTGCCCGCGGGTAGACTGGGGCGCATGCCCTCGGCCCCGAAAACCGCCTCGTTCCCGGCCATCCGCGGGGCGCTGAAGTTCTACCAGATCGCCGCGATCATCACCGGTGTCGGACTGCTGCTGCTCGTCGCCGAGATGATCCTGAAGTACACGCCGCTGCACGTCGAGCTGTTCGCCGGCGGCTCGGGCGGCATCCTGTGGTTCGCGCCCGTGATCGCCGGCGCGGATTGCCAGTGGTGGTCGCTGTTCCTGCCGATGACGAACTCGTGCGAGATGACCTCGGTCGGCGACGGCTTCAACATCTCGCTGTTCATCCTCGTCGCGCACGGGTGGTTCTACGTCGTCTACCTCTTCGCGTGCTTCCGCGTGTGGAGCCTCATGCGCTGGCCGTTCCTGCGGTTCATCACGCTCGCGCTCGGCGGAGTCATCCCGTTCCTGTCCTTCTTCATGGAGGCGGCCGTGACCCGCGAGGTCCGCTCGTACCTCGCCGAGCGGGAGGCCGCGGAGGCCGCTGCGGCGGCGCCCGCACCGACGGTTCCCACCGACACCTCCACAGACATCCCCACGATGGAAGGACGCGCGTGACCGCACAGACCGAGACCAGCCAGCGCCCCGTGCTGGTCGTCGACTTCGGCGCGCAGTACGCGCAGCTCATCGCGCGCCGCGTGCGCGAGGCCGGCGTCTACAGCGAGATCGTCCCGCACACCGCCTCGGCATCCGAGATCGCGGCGAAGAATCCGGTCGGGCTCATCCTCTCCGGCGGTCCGTCGTCCGTGTACGAGCCCGGTGCCCCGACGCTCGACCCGGGCGTGTTCGAGCTCGGCGTGCCGACGCTCGGCATCTGCTACGGCTTCCAGGTCATGGCGCAGGCGCTCGGCGGCGAGGTCGCCAACACCGGCCTGCGCGAGTACGGCGCGACGGATGCCGTCCTCACGGGTGACGGAGGCGTGCTGCTGGCCGGCCAGCCTGCGGAGCAGAACGTGTGGATGAGCCACGGCGACCAGGTCGCGAAGGCGCCCGAGGGCTTCTCCGTGCTCGCCTCGACGTCGGCGACTCCGGTCGCGGCGTTCGGCAGCGACGAGAAGCGCTTCTACGGCGTGCAGTGGCACCCCGAGGTCAAGCACTCCGACTTCGGACAGCGCGTGATCGAGAACTTCCTGCACGACGGCGCGGGACTCGCGGCGGACTGGAACAGCGGCAACGTGATCGCCGAGCAGGTCGCGCGCATCCGTGACCAGGTCGGCACCGGCCGGGTGATCTGCGGGCTGTCCGGCGGCGTCGACTCGGCCGTCGCCGCGGCGCTCGTCCACGAGGCCGTCGGCGACCAGCTCGTGTGCATCTTCGTCGACCACGGTCTGCTGCGCAAGGACGAACGCGAGCAGGTGGAGCAGGACTACGTGGCGTCCACGGGCGTTCGTCTGGTCACGATCGACGCGCGCGAGCAGTTCCTCACCGCGCTCGCCGGGGTGAGCGATCCCGAGCAGAAGCGCAAGATCATCGGCCGCGAGTTCATCCGCTCGTTCGAGGCCGCCGAGAAGGCGCTGGTCGAAGAGGCCGCCGCCGACGGCGAGCCGATCCGCTTCCTCGTGCAGGGGACGCTGTACCCCGACGTCGTCGAATCGGGCGGCGGCACCGGTACGGCGAACATCAAGTCGCACCACAACGTCGGCGGGCTTCCCGAAGACCTGCAGTTCGAACTCGTCGAACCGTTGCGGACCCTCTTCAAGGACGAGGTCCGCGCGATCGGCCGCGAGCTCGGCCTCCCCGAGGTGATCGTGGGCCGCCAGCCCTTTCCGGGCCCCGGCCTCGGCATCCGGATCGTCGGTGAGGTCACCGCTGACCGCCTCGAGATTCTGCGTGACGCCGACGCGATCGCCCGCGAAGAGCTGACGCGCGCGGGGCTCGACGCCGAGATCTGGCAGTGCCCGGTCGTGCTGCTGGCCGACGTGCGCTCGGTCGGCGTGCAGGGGGACGGCCGCACGTACGGTCACCCCATCGTGCTGCGGCCGGTTTCGTCGGAGGACGCGATGACCGCGGACTGGACCCGCCTGCCGTACGACGTGCTCGCCCGCATCTCGAACCGCATCACGAACGAGGTCCGCGACGTCAACCGCGTCGTCCTCGATGTGACCTCGAAGCCGCCGGGGACCATCGAGTGGGAGTGACCCGCGGGAGCTGATCGCGCCGAGAAGGTGGGTTCCGCGCAGAGAAGGTGGGTTCCGCGCCGAGAAGGTGGGCCACCTTCTCGCGATCAAGGGCACCTTCTCGCG
>CAYOQY010000076.1:5637-8939 GCA_964406225.1 uncultured Microbacterium sp. | reverse complement strand
GCACGAGGGAAGATGGGGACGTGAGCGAATTCCCGGACGCCGAGTACCTCATCCTCTCGAGCCGGCTGATCCCCGACCGTGACGGCGGCTACACGCTCGCCACCCTCGCGCGCGCGCGGCAGATGGCCGCGGCGGGTGTGCACGGCGGGCGCGGTCCGCTGCTCCTGACGCTCGATCCCGGTACCCCGGCCGAACATGCGCAGCATCGCGCCGCGTTCGCCGGGCGCGACCTCGTCGTCGATCCGATGCGCATGCGCAACCTCTTCGACGAAGCGGCCGGCCCCCACGGCGGCGCCGCGGCGTGGCTGGGTGCGGCGGCGCATCCCGGCGAGCCCGACCCCGCGCTGGAGTACCGCCCGATCACGGATGCCGAGGGGCGGCCCGTCGTTGCCCTTCCGGTGATCGCGGGAGACCCGGACTGGCACATCACCGCAGCCCCTGTCGCCGTGTTCGATGAACGCGGCCGGCCCGCCGGGGTGATCGATGGATTCGGCGCGCTGTACCGCGCGTGGCTCGGCGGCGTCGTGGACGGACTCCGGGCGGGGGATGCCGCGCGGCCGGTCGTCGTGATCTGCGAGTCCCGCCAGCTCGGCGAGCTCCTCGCCGGTTGGGATGACCCGGCGCTGCGGCTCGTGCACGCGATCCACACGATCCACCTCGAGCCGCCCTTCACTCCGGATGCCGAGCTCAACCCGCTCTGGACGCGCTGGTTCACGCTCGCCGAGCGGTTCGACGCCGTGCTGTGGCCCACCGCGTCGCAGCACCGCGACGTGCAGGCGCGCTTCGGCGCCTCGGATGTGCACGTCGTGGCTCCGCACGGCGTTCCGGCCGCGGCATCCGTCGCCCCGCTCGCGGCACGGCCGCCGGGGCGCGTCGTCATGGTGAACCGCCTCGCCCCGGGCAAGCGCATCGACCATGCTATCCGCGCGTTCGCGACCGTCGTCGCGCAGGTGCCCGGCGCGACACTCGACGTGTACGGCGACGGCGCGGAGCACGCCGCGCTGCAGCACCTCATCGACGAGCTCGGACTGGATGCGCACGTCGCCCTGCGCGGCGCGACGACCGATCCGGGCCGTGAACTGGACACGGCCTCCGTCTTCGTCTCGACGTCGGCGTACGAGGGCCAGGGTCTCGCGATCGCGGAGGCGCTCGTGCACGGGTGCCCGGTCGTGTCGTACGACGTGCGGTACGGGCCGCGCGACCTGCTCGCGTCCGGCGGCGGGGTGCTCGTGCCGGACGGCGACGTCCCCGCGCTCGCCGCGGCGCTCTTCGACGTGCTGACCGACGTCGAGCTGCGTGCGCGCCTCACCGCCGAGGCGGTCGTGGCCTCCCGCTCCGTGAGCCCCGACCACGCGATGGCGGCGCTCGCGCAGGCGGTCGGCGACGTGCTCGCGCGTCCGTCGCGTCGCGTCACCTGACGTCGCGTCGTCTTTTTCGGGGACGAGCGGACGAGTTCGGGCCATCCGGCCCCGGGCCGCCGGGGGTCGATTATCGTGACCTCATGCGGGCGGTGGTCATCGGGAGCGGCTTCGGCGGCCTCGCCGCAGCGATCCGCCTCGCCGCCGCCGGCCACGAGGTCACGGTCCTCGAGAAGCGTGAGCGCATCGGCGGACGGGCCTACCTGTACGAGCTCGACGGCTTCCGGTTCGACGGCGGACCGACGGTCCTCACGGCGCCGTTCATGTTCGAGGAGCTCTTCGCGCTCGCGGGGGAGCGCCTCGAGGACCACGTGCAGCTCGTGCCCCTCGACCCGTTCTACCGCGCGTTCGACCGCGACGGCTCGCACTTCGACTTCCATGCCGACCCGGAGCGCATGCAGGAGGAGGTCGCGCGGCGGAGCCCTGCCGACGCCGCCGGATACGAGCGCCTCCGCGGCCGCATCAGCCGCATCTTCGACGCGTTCTATCCGTACACCGAGCGCCCCATGATGCAGCTGCACGTCATGCTGCGGATGCTGCCCTTCCTGCTCCGCCACCGCGCGGCGCTCGGCGTGCAGAGGCTCGTCGACGGATGCATCCGCGATCCGTTCCTGCGCCGCACCCTCGCCTTCCACCCGCTGCTCATCGGCGGTCACCCCGCGCACACGCCCGCGCTGTACGCGCTCATCGTCGAGTTCGAACGCCGCTGGGGCGTGCACTACGCCGTCGGCGGGACCACCGCCCTCGTCGATGCGCTCGGCTCGCTGCTCGAGCGGCTCGGCGGACGGATCGAATGCGATGTCGAGGTCGAGCGCATCCTCGTCGAATCCGGTCGCGCGGTCGGGGTCCGCCTCGCCGACGGCACCCGGCGCGATGCCGACGTCGTGATCTCCAACGCCGACCCCGGGCACACCGACGACCGTCTCCTCGGTCGGGACGCCGGATGGGCGGCGAAGCGCCTGCGGGTCGCGCGGCCGAGCATGTCGCTGCACGTGCTGTACTTCGGCGCCGACCGGACGTGGCCCCAAACGCCCCTCGCCCACCACAATCTGCTGCTGACCGGCGATTCGCGCCGCGTGCTCGGCCGCGTGTTCGGGCGCACGCGCCGTGCGCGGGCGAAGGCCGGTGACGCCCTCACGGCGGACGACCTCTTCCTGTACGTCCACCTGCCGACCCGCACCGATCAGACGATCGCGCCGCGCGGATGCGAGGCGATGTACGCGCTCGTCGCCGCCCCGCCGATCGACGCCGACGAGGTCGTGCCCGACGCGACAGCCCGCCGCATCCGCGATCTCGTGGTCGAAGCCCTCGACGAGCGCTACCTCCCCGGGCTCTCGTCGCACCTGGTCGTCGAGCACGCGATCGGTCCGGAGCATTTCCGCGACGTGCTCAACACGCCGCGCGGGGCCGCGTTCTCGCTGCAGCCGACGCTCTTCCAGTCGGGGTGGTTCCGTCCGCACAACCGCTCGCCGCGTGTCGAGGGGCTGTATCTCGTCGGCGCGGGCACCCACCCCGGCGCCGGCATCCCCGCCGTCCTCGCATCGGGCAAGATCGCCGCCGCGCTCATCGGTCGACGCGCCTCCGCACGTCGCGGACAGCCCGCGGCGGCCGGTTCATGACGGTGCCCTTCGCCGTCCACGGTTTCGGGGAGAGTCCCGAGGTCGCCCTCGACGACGTCCCGGTGACGGGCGAGCTGCCGTCGTGGCTCACGGGCTCGCTCATCCGCAACGGCCCGGGCACCTTCCGCGTGGGCGACCGGCGCTACCGCCACTGGTTCGACGGCCTGGCGATGCTCCATCGCTTCACGATCGCCGGCGGTCGCGTCTCGTACGCGAACCGCTTCCTCGAGACCGAGTCGTACCGCATCGCGCGCGACGAGGGCCG
>CAYOQY010000076.1:0-5537 GCA_964406225.1 uncultured Microbacterium sp. | reverse complement strand
GCGAACCGTCCTACATCCACTCGTTCGGGATGTCGGAGAAGCACCTGATCCTGGTGGAGTTCCCGCTCGTCGTGAACCCCGTCTCGCTGCTGCTGTGGCTCAAGCCCTACATCGAGAACTTCCGCTGGAAGCCGTCGCGGGGGACCCGCATCCACGTGTTCGATCGTGCGACGGGTGCGCACGTGCGTTCGGCCGGCGCCGACCCCTTCTTCGCGTTCCACCACGTGAACGCGTACGACGACGGCGACGCGGTCGTCATCGACCTCGTCGCGTACGACGACGCGTCGGTCATCCAGTCGTTCTACCTGCACCGGCTCGAGGACCCCGACGTGCGCATCCCGCCCGGAACCCTCCGCCGGCTGCGCGTGCCGCTGGACGGGCACGACGCAGGACGCTCCGGCACGCGCCTGCACGCCGACGTGCTCTCACCCACCGCCATCGAGCTGCCGAGCATCGACTACGCGCGCCGCAACACGAGTCCGCAGCTGCGCTACGTGTACGGCGTCGGCCTGCGCGCGGAGCGCGGCTTCTACGATCAGCTCGTCAAGATCGACGTGCAGGAGCGGACCACGGCGACGTGGCACGCCGACGGCTGCCACCCGGGCGAGGGCGTGTTCGTCGGTCGTCCCGGGCGGGATGCCGAAGACGACGGCGTCATCCTGTCGGTCGTGCTCGACGCGGAGCGGGGGACGTCGTTCCTGCTCGTGCTGGACGCGGGAACGTTCACCGAGGTCGCCCGCGCCGAGCTGCCGCATCCGGTGCTGCTCGGCTACCACGGGCAGTTCTACGACGATCTGCTGCCTCCGGGCTGACCCGGCCAGGTCCTCCCCGCCCAAGGGTCGTAGTCCGCGATCAGCTCGCCCTGCGCCGGACGCTCCGCTTCGGGCACGTGCTGCAGGTTGATGCGCACGCGGTACCAGAGCGAGCTCGATCCACGCATGCCGTCCACGAGGGTGTCGGCGGGGTGCAGCGCGGCCGCGACGGCAGGGTGCTGAGCCGTCCACTGCTCGAGCGCCGCGAGCGCTTCGGGCTTGGTCTTCGTCCGCGCGATCTCGATGAGCGGCATCGCGGACTGCCGGCGACCGTCCCCGGAACCGGCGCTCCTCCGTGGGGCCTTCTCGGCCGGCCCGAGCTGCTCGGCGAGGGCCAGGAGAGCGTCGAGACGCCCCACCGCGTCGTCGATGCCCTCGTGCGGGTCGCCGCGCTCGGCGAACCGCGCGGGCACGGTGAGCGCCGTGAACTCCTCCGGCCGGCGGGTGCGCACCTCGTCCCACTCCAGCGGCGTCGAGACCCGCGCGTCCTGCAGCGGCCGGATCGAATACGCCGACGCGACCGTGCGGTCCTTCGCGTTCTGGTTGAAGTCGACGAACACGCTCTCGCCGCGCTCCTCCTTCCACCAGCGCGCCGTCGCGAGTCCCGGCGCCCGGTTCTCCACTTCGCGCGCGAGGGTCTCGGCCGCGAGCCGGACGGCGGCGAAGTCCCACTCCGGTGCGATCCGCACGAGGATGTGCAGGCCCCGCGAGCCGCTCGTCTTCGGCCAGCCGACGAGACCCACGTCGTCGAGGACGTCGCGGGCGATCATCGCGACATCCACGATCTGCGACCAGTCCACGCCGGGCATCGGGTCGAGGTCGACGCGCAGCTCGTCGGGGTGGTCGAGGTCCTCCGCGCGGACCGGGTGCGGATTGAGGTCGAGGCACCCGAGATTGACCACCCAGGCCAGGCCCGCGGCATCCCGGATCACCGTCTCCTCCGCCGACGTCCCGCGCGCGTAATGCAGAGTCGCCGTGTCGATGAAGTCGGGATGGTTCTCGGGCACGCGCTTCTGGAAGAACGCCTCTTCATCGATGCCCTTCACGAAGCGCTTGAGCACCATCGGCCGCCCCGCCGCGCCGCGGAGTGCACCCGGCGCGACGGCGAGGAAGTAGCGGACGACGTCGAGCTTCGTGAGGCCCGGCTGCGGGAAGACCACCTTGTCGGGGCTCGAGACGCGCACGTCGTGTCCGTCGATCTCGAGGATCTCGCCGGTGCTCTTCGCGGGGCTCATGCGCGCCACGCTAGTCGGCGAGGGGATGGCGCGGCCAGGGCTTGACGGTCGTTCGGGGGAGCGGGTCGGCGCTGCGCGGTCAGGCGACGAGCGACAGCGAGGCCCCGGCGGCCGTGCGACGCTCCGCGGTCTCGGGAACATCGCCCGCACGATCGCGCAGTTCGCCCGCGACGGCGAGCGTCAGGTCGACGAGTGTGACTTCGAGCGCACCGGCGACCGCCGCGATCATCTCGCTTGAGGGCTCTTTGCGCCCGCGTTCGATCTCGGAGAGGTACTGCGGCGACAGTCCGGCCCGTTCGGCAGTGTCGGAGAGTCGTTCGCCGCGATCGTGCCGGAGGCGGCGAAGCTGCTCGCCGAGCACGTCGCGCCACAGTGCCTCCGGCGCCGCGGGGCGGCGTGCTTCCGGCGCTGCGGGGCGGCGTGCTCCGGGCGCCGCAGGGCGGTTCGTCGTCGGCATCGGGATGATCGCGACCATGGCCTCACGATAAGGCGCAGATCCGTCCGCGGTCCCGGCGTTCCGCTCAGAGCAGAACGTGCCCGTCGCCCGGGTCAGAGAAGGAGCAGCCCGCGGGCGAGCAGCCACAGCGCGAACAGCAGCGATGCGAACGCCGTCAGCGACAGCGCCACACGGGCGAACGTGCCTCCTTCGCCCTGCAACCACGCGCGCACCATGAGCACGGTGAGGAGGATGCCGGCGCCGAGCGCGACGAACGGCACCACGAGCAGCGGCCAGATCCCGCTCGGCAGACCGAACGCGAGGAGCAGCGGGTCGGTGTTCATCAGGACGGCGGTCATGCCGCCCGCGTACACGAGGTTCAGGCCGGCGCTGGTCACCGCGGCGAGCATCGCTCCGCCCGGGGCGTCACCGTGACGGCGGGTGAGCAGCAGCACGCCGTACACCGCCGCGTACACGAGCGTCGCGAGGAAGACGAGGAGCGTGAACCCGAGGATCGCGATCTGGACCGGGTCGCGGTCCTGCAGCACGTCGCTGTCGAGTCGGTAGATCGCCGAAGTCGGCTGGATGTCGGAGGCGGTGAGGAAGTCCCCCGGAGTCGCCTCGTCGATGCACGACGCGTCGGGCTCGACCGTCGGAGCCGCGAGGAACTGCTGCGCGATGCCCGAGGCGCAGTCGTCCACCCAGCTCGCCCACACCGCGCCGTGACCGAGGTCGGGGAAGTCGTACCGGAAGTGCGACGACAGCGTGGCGGCCGTCGACTCCGCGAACGCCGGAGGGGTCACGGGATCCCACCCGCCCGTCGTCAACAGCGTCGGGATGCCGCTCGCGACGGGCGCGTTCTCGCCGACGTCGAGCGCGGGCACGGCCCACAGCTCGCACTCCTCGCGGAAGCCGTCGGAGAGCGCATAGTGCCCGAGGATCGGGTCTGCGGCGAGAGCCGCGGCGACGCGCTCGTCGTCGTTGAACGGCACCTCTTCTGCGCAGTCGATCGAGAACTGCAGGCCTTCGGTGAAGTAGTCGGCGTTGTCGACGTTCCGCTGAGCGAGGGGAACGATCGACGCGGCGTCGCCCTGGTCGATCCGGTCGATGAGGTAGGGCAGGACGCGGATGAGACTCGGGTCGTAGAACGCGTCGAACAGCCCGGCGGTGATGTCCGTGTCGCCCACCTGGATCGCGAGTGGGGACCGGTCGACGGGATCCTTCACCGTCACATCGAGCGGGGTCTCCGCAGTGCGCGCCAACGCCGACAGGAGCGTCTCCTCGAGGTCGGGATACGCCGTGCGGCACCCCTCGTCGGCGGCGCACTCGGCGACGAGGCGGTCGACCGCGGCGGTGAAGCCGCCGGGGGTCTGCTCGTAGCGGTTGATCTGCGGGGCGAAGACCCCGTCCAGGATCACCGAGCGCAGCCCATCCGGACGATCGCGCATCGTCGTGAGCGCGACGCGGGCTCCGTACGAGATCCCGTACAGGTTCCACTGGTCGTAGCCGAGCGCGGCCCGCAGATCGCCCAGGTCGGCCGCGGTCGCCGCGCTCGTGTACGCGCCGAGATCCACGCCCTCCGCCGCGAGCCGTTCCCGGCACGCCGTGATCTGCTCGCCGCGCCGCGCGCGCTGCTCATCGCCGAACAGCAGCGCGCCGTCCTCCACGAACTCGGACGTGTCGAGCTCGGGGCAGTCCAGCGTCGGCTCCGCCAGGATGTCGCCCCGCTGCTCGATCAGGATCACGTCGCGCTCGGCCGTGGCCCAGTCGCCGTACTCCAGGAAATACTGCAGCCAGTTCAGACTGCCGGCTCCGGGTCCCCCCGCCGTCGGGAAGACGAGCGGGTCGGCCGCGGGCTCGGCCGCCGTGCTCGCGATGACCGCGATCGGCAGTCGCAGCGTCTTCGCAGGATCCGCCCCGTCCCCGCGTCGTTCCGGCACGATCAGCACACCGCACGTGACGCGGTCCTCGTCTGCCGGCGGCACCTCGACGGGGCAGACGTCCGGCTCGTACGCGTCCTCCACCGGCGCGGCGGCGACGGATGCCGCAACGGGAATCCGGACGGATGCCGCTGCAGCGGCATCCGGCACCGGCACGATCAGCGCGGCGCTGAGCGCGCACACCGCGGCCACGACTCCGACAAGCGCAGGTGGCCCGACCATAGCGCCACGATATCCGCGCGCGTGCCCGGATCACAGCGCCGCGCGCCGTTACGACGAATCGGCACGAGGAACCGACACGACGAAGGGGCCGCCCTGACGGACGGCCCCTTCGGTGGATCTGCGACTAGTTCGAGCCGCGCAGGATCGCGAGGATGCGCAGGATCTCGACGTACAGCCAGACGACCGTGACCATGATGCCGAAGGCGCCGAGCCACGCGTACTGACGCGGGGCGCCGTTGCGGACGCCCTGCTGGATCGAGTCGAAGTCGAGCACGAGGGAGTACGCGGCCATGATGACCACGAGCACGCCGATGATGAGGCCGAGCGGGATGCCCATGATCGTGGCGCTGTGCAGGCCGAACATCATGTCCGCCGGGAGGACGCCCGTGAACATCAGGACGACGTTCAGCAGCGAGAAGACCAGGTAGCCGATCATCGCGATCATGAAGATCTTCGTGGCCCGCTTCGAGGCGCGCACCTTGCCGCTGGCGAAGAGCGCCAGGGTCACGCCGACGACCGCGAGGGTCGCGAGCGTCGCCTGCATGACGATGCCCTGGTAGAGGAACTCGAAGAACGCGGAGATGCCACCGACGAACAGGCCCTCGAACGCCGCGTACGCGAAGATCAGCGCGGGGCGGACCTTCTTGCGCGACGTGAAGATGATCACCATCGCCAGGACGAAGCCGCCGAGCATGCCGATGATCCACGGAAGGATGTTCGGCCCGCCCGTCGTGCCGACCGTCGACAGGGTCCACACCCAGCCGACGGCTGCCGTGGCGACGAGGATCGCGAACAGGCCGACGGTCTTCCAGACGGTGTCCTCGACCGTCATGCGGTCGGTCTCGATCGCGCCGGCCGGTGGAGCGGCGTACATGCCCTCCAGCTGCGCCTG
>CAYOQY010000075.1:0-12864 GCA_964406225.1 uncultured Microbacterium sp. | reverse complement strand
GCGATGCGGTTCTCGGGGAAGTTGTACGTGCGGATGCGCTCGGAGCGGTCCATGCCGCGGATCTGCGACTTGCGGGCATCGGATGCCGCGGCGTCGAGCTCCTCCTGCTGCTTGGCGAGGATGCGGGCGCGGAGGACCCGCATGCCCGCCTCGCGGTTCTGCAGCTGCGACTTCTCGTTCTGCATCGACACGACGATCCCCGTGGGCAGGTGCGTGATGCGCACCGCGGAGTCGGTCGTGTTGACCGACTGCCCGCCCGGACCCGACGAGCGGAACACGTCGATCTTCAGGTCGTTCGGGTTGATCTCGACCTCGTCGGGCTCGTCGACCTCGGGGAAGACGAGGACGCCGGTCGTCGAGGTGTGGATGCGTCCCTGCGACTCGGTGGCGGGAACGCGCTGTACGCGGTGCACACCGCCCTCGTACTTCAACGACGCCCACACCCCCTGCGCCGGATCGGTCGAGGAGCCCTTGATCGCGACCTGCACGTCCTTGTAGCCGCCGAGATCGGACTCGGTGCGCTCGAGGAGCTCGGTCTTCCAGCCGCGGGACGCCGCGTACTGCAGGTACATCCGCAGCAGGTCGGCTGCGAACAGCGCGCTCTCGGCGCCGCCCTCGCCGCCCTTGATCTCCATGATGACGTCGCGGCCGTCGTCGGGGTCGCGCGGGATCAGCAGGCGCCGGAGGCGCTCCTGCGCCTCGGCGAGCGCCTCCTCGAGCGCCGGCACCTCCTCGGCGAACGCCTCGTCCTCGCGGGCGAGTTCGCGCGCGGCATCCAGATCATCGGATGCCGCCACCCAGTCCTCGTGCGCCTTCACGATTCGCGACAGCTCGGCGTAGCGCCGGTTCACGCGCTTCGCGCGCGCCGCGTCGGCGTGCACGGCCGGGTCGGAGAGCTCCTCCTGGACGGCTTTGTGCTCGTCGATGAGGGTCTTCACCGATTCGAACATGGGTGCTCCGAACGGATCGGTCAGCGGATGCTGTTCTCGTGCCCGTGGCTGTGGCCGCCGCCGGTGGGCGTCGGGATCGACTTCTGCATCTGCACGAGGAACTCCACGTTGGACTGCGTCTCCTTGAGCTTGCCGAGCACGACCTCGAGAGCCTGCTGCGGGTCCAGACCCGCCAGGGCGCGACGCAGCTTCCACGTGATCTTGACCTCGTCGGCCGAGAGCAGCATCTCTTCGCGCCGCGTGCTCGACGCGTTGACGTCGACCGCGGGGAAGATGCGCTTGTCGGCGAGCTGGCGCGACAGGCGGAGCTCGCTGTTGCCGGTGCCCTTGAACTCCTCGAAGATGACGTCGTCCATCTTGGACCCGGTCTCCACGAGCGCCGTCGCGAGGATCGTGAGCGATCCGCCGTTCTCGATGTTGCGCGCGGCGCCGAAGAAGCGCTTCGGGGGGTAGAGCGCCGACGCGTCGACGCCGCCCGAGAGCACGCGGCCCGAGGTGGGGGCCGAGATGTTGTACGCGCGACCGAGTCGCGTGATCGAGTCGAGCAGCACGACGACGTCGCGGCCGAGCTCGACCAGGCGCTTGGCGCGCTCGATCGCGAGCTCGGCGACCGTGGTGTGGTCTTCGGCCGGGCGGTCGAACGTCGAGGCGATGACCTCGCCCTTGACCGTCCGCTGCATGTCGGTGACCTCTTCGGGGCGCTCGTCGACCAGGACGACCATGAGGTGGACCTCGGGGTTGTTGGTCGCGATCGCGTTGGCGATCTGCTGCAGGACGATCGTCTTGCCCGCCTTCGGCGGCGCGACGATCAGGCCGCGCTGACCCTTGCCGATCGGGGCGACGAGGTCGATGATGCGCTGCGTGAGCTTCTCGGGCGCCGTCTCCAGGCGCAGACGCTCCTGCGGGTACAGCGGCGTGAGCTTGCCGAACTCGACACGGTCGGCGGCGTCTTCGACCGACAGCCCGTTGACGGCGTCGACCTTGACCAGGGCGTTGTACTTCTGGCGGCTGGACTGCTCGCCCTCACGCGGCTGCTTGATCGCGCCGACGACGGCGTCGCCCTTGCGGAGGTTGTACTTCTTGACCTGGCCGAGCGAGACGTACACATCGCTCGTGCCGGGCAGGTAACCGGTCGTGCGCACGAACGCGTAGTTGTCGAGCACGTCGAGGATGCCCGCGATCGGGATCAGGACGTCGTCCTCGCCGATCTCGGTGTCGAACTCGTCGCCGCCGGTCTGTCCGCGACGCTTGTTGCGCTGACGACCGCGACCCGCGCCCTGCGCGTCGTCGTCGGCTTCCGCCGCCTGGGGCTGGGCGTTGCCGCCGGCCTGCGCGGGCTGCTGGCCCTGGCCGCCCTGGCCGCTCTGCCCGCCCTGGGCGTTGCCGTTGCGGTTGCGGTTGCGGCTCCGGCTACGGCTGCGGCTGCGCGACGGGGTCTCCTCCGTGGAGCCCTCGTTCGACTCGGCGGTCTCGCCCTCTTCGCCCTCGGCGCCCTGCGCCGCGGCATCCGCGGTCTCCTTCGACGAGCCGCCGGCCTGCCGGCGTCCGCGTGACCCGCCCGACGTCTCCGCGTCGGCGGGGGCCTCGGCGGCGGCGTCGACGGTGGATGCCGAGGAGTCGGCGTCCACCGGTGTGGCGTCGGGGGTCGGCTCGGCGGCGGTCTCGGCCCCAGCGGTCTCGGGTGCGGCGGCGTCCGCGGTCCCCTCGGCCGGTGCGGCAGGGGTGACATCCGAGCTCTTGGCACGGCGGGGCGCGCGCTTGCGCGGAGCCTTGGCGGGCGCGGCTTCGGCGGGCGCCTCTTCGACGGGGGCTTCTTCGGACGCGGGCGTCGCGTCGACGGGCGCGTCGGCCGGGGCGTCCGCGGCGACCTCGGCCTGCGCGTTCTGCTCCGGAGCGGCCTCGGCGGTCGTGTCGGACTCAGCGGTCTCGGCTTCCGACGCGACCTCGGCGGACTCCGCGGCAGCGTCCTCCGCGGCAGCGTCCTCCGCGGCAGCGTCCTCCGCGACGGGCGCGTCCTCGGCGGGCGCGGTCTGTGCGTCGCCCTCGGTGGATTCGGTGGTGTCGGCGGCCGATTCGGGCGCGTCGGTGCGCTCCTCTTCAACGGCGTCGACGGACTGGATCTCGGAGATGGACTCCACGAGTTCTCCCTTGCAAACGTGTGGATGAGCTGTTCTGCACAGGGACGTCCGCCACAACGGCCGTCGGCCCGCGCCGCACTCCAGCAGGTATGTGACTCAGAAGGCGGGGGGTCGTGCAGGGGTTCGCAGATTGCGATCGGAGGCCAGATTCACGGGTTACGTGGAACCCTCCGTTATGTCCCTCACTGTACCACCCTTGAAGTCGACGGCCAGCATCAGGGCCTCCCACGGGGTGTCCGCCACACGCCCCGCAAGCTCGGCCGCCTCGAGCCGCCGACCGGGTCCGTCGGCGAGCACGAGCACGCTCGGACCGGCGCCCGAGACCACCGCCGCGAACCCGTGGTCGCGCAGCGTCCGCACGAGCCGATCGGTCTCGGGCATGGCCTGTGCGCGGTAGTTCTGATGCAGCTTGTCCTCGGTGGCCGCCAGCAGGAGCTCCGGGCTCTGCGTGAGGGCGGCGATGAGCAGCGCCGAGCGCGAGACGTTGAACACGGCGTCCTCACGGGGCACCTGGAGGGGCTGGAGGCTGCGCGCCACGCTCGTGGACATCGTGTGCTCGGGGACGAAGACGAGCGGCGAGACGCCGCGGTGCACGAGGAGCTTCTTGTGCTGCGGCCCCGTCTCGTCGACCCAGGCGATCGTGAGGCCGCCGAACAGCGCCGGAGCGACGTTGTCGGGGTGGCCCTCCAACTCGGTCGCCAGGCGCAGCAGGGTGTCCGGGCCGAGTTCGACGTCTCCCTCGAGCAGCCCCTTCGCGGCGAGGAGGCCCGACACGACAGCCGCGCCGGAAGAGCCGAGGCCGCGTCCGTGCGGGATGACGTTGTGCGCCTCGAGGCGCACGCCCGGCATCCGTCGCCCGACCGATTCGAACGCGTAGGCCATCGCGCGCACCACGAGGTGGGACGCATCGCGCGGGACGGCGTCCGCGCCCTGGCCCGTGACGATCACCTCGAGCGCGTCGCCGGGGAGGCCCGTGACGGTGAGTTCGTCGTACACGCTCAGCGCGAGCCCCAGCGTGTCGAAACCGGGACCCAGATTCGCACTCGTGGCGGGCACGCGCACCGCGACGGTGCGTCCGACCGCGGTGCTCGCCACGACAGCGCGCCCGTCGACACCCACGGGGAGCGGTCTCGGGGCGGATGCGTTCACGCGTTCGTCTCCGCGGGGGCCGTGGGCACGAGGCCGAGCACGGAGGCGACGTCCGACGTCGTCGCGTCGACGACCGTCGGCTCGACCTGCGAGCCGTCCGCGTTGCGCAGCGCCCACTGGGGGTCCTTCAGACCGTGGCCGGTCACCGTCAGCACGACGCGCGCACCCTGCGGCACGACGCCGGCCTCGACGCGGTCGAGCAGACCCGCGACGCTGATCGCCGACGCGGGCTCGACGAAGATGCCCACCTCGCCGGCGAGGAGCTTCTGCGCGGCGAGGATCCGGTCGTCGTCGATCGCGCCGAAGTAGCCGTCGGTCGCGTCGCGGGCTTCGAGAGCGAGATCCCACGAAGCGGGGTTGCCGATGCGGATCGCGCTCGCGACGGTCTCGGGGTGGCGGACGATCTCGCCGCGCACGAGCGGCGCGCTGCCCTCGGCCTGGAAGCCGAACATGCGCGGGATGCGCGTCGAGACGCCGGCCTCGGCCTCTTCGCGGTAACCGCGGGTGTAGGCGGTGTAGTTGCCCGCGTTGCCGACCGGGATGAAGTGGAAGTCCGGCGCGTCGCCCAAGGTCTCGACGACCTCGTACGCGGCGGTCTTCTGGCCGTCGATGCGGTCGGGGTTGACCGAGTTGACCAGGTGCACCGGGTAGTGGTCCGCGAGTTCGCGCGCGATCTCGAGGCAGTCGTCGAAGTTGCCGCGGATCTGGATGAGCTGACCGTTGTGTGCGACGGCCTGGCTGAGCTTGCCCATCGCGATCTTGCCCTCGGGGACGAGGACGGCCGCGGTGATCCCGGCGTGGGCGGCGTAGGCCGCGGCCGACGCCGACGTGTTGCCGGTGGATGCGCAGATGACGGCCTTCGCACCGTGCTCGATCGCGCGCGAGACGGCGACGGTCATGCCGCGGTCCTTGAACGACCCGGTCGGGTTCATGCCTTCGAACTTGACCCAGACGTCGGTGCCGGTGCGGCGCGACAGCGCGGGTGCCGGCAGCAGCGGTGTGCCGCCCTCGCCGAGCGTGACGACGGTCGAGGACTCGGTGACGCCGAGTCGATCGGCGTATTCGCGGAGGACTCCGCGCCAGACGTGTGCCATGGTCAATCTCCTTCTACGCGCAGCACCGACACGACCCGCTCGACGACGCCGCTGGCGGCGAGTCGATCCACGGTGTCGCTGAGGTCCTGCTCACGGGCTCTGTGGGTTCCGATCACGAGTCGTGCGACCGGAACGCCGAGGTCGGGGTCGTCGATCACGGTCTGCTCGACGGTCGCGATCGAGACGCGGCCGTCGCTCAGGATGCCGGCGACCGTGGCGAGCACGCCGGGCTGGTCGTCGACTTCGAGCGTGATCTGGTAGCGGGTGGTCACGTGGCCGATCGGGACGATCGGCAGGTTGGCGCGCGTGGACTCCCCCACACCGACGCCGCCCGCGACGTGGCGGCGCGCCGCCGAGACGACGTCGCCGAGCACGGCCGAAGCCGTCTGCACGCCGCCGGCACCCGCGCCGTAGAACATGAGGTTGCCCGCGGCCTCGGCTTCGACGAACACTGCGTTGTTCGCCCCGTGCACGCTCGCCAGCGGGTGGTCGCGGTGGATGAGCGCCGGGTAGACCCGCACCGAGATCGACTCCGAGGACGCGGCATCCCCGTCGACGAGGCGTTCGCACACGGCGAGGAGCTTGATGACGTAGCCGGCGTGACGGGCCGAATCGATCATCGCCTTGTCGATCGAGGTGATGCCCTCGCGGTGCACCGACTCGAGCGGGACCGTGGTGTGGAACGCGAGGCTCGCGAGGATCGCGGCCTTCTGTGCGGCGTCGTACGCCTCGACGTCGGCCGTCGGGTCGGCTTCGGCGTACCCGAGGGCCTGCGCCTGTGCGAGCACGTCGGCGAAGTCGGCGCCCTCGGTGTCCATCCGGTCGAGGATGTAGTTCGTCGTGCCGTTGACGATGCCCATGATGCGCTGCACGCGGTCGCCGGCGAGCGAATCGCGCAGCGGCCGGATGATCGGGATCGCACCGGCGGCGGCGGCCTCGTAGTAGACCTGTGCGCCGACCTGGTCGGCGGCGTCGAAGATCTCGGTGCCGTGCGTCGCGAGGAGCGCCTTGTTGGCCGTCACGACGTCGGCGCCGGAGTTGATCGCCTCCAGCAGGTAGGTCTTGGCCGGCTCGATGCCGCCCATGAGCTCGATGACGATGTCGGCGCCGACGATGAGGGATTCGGCATCCGTCGTGAAGAGCTCGCGCGGCAGGTCGGTCTCGCGCGGCGCATCGAGGTCGCGCACCGCGATGCCGACCAGCTCGAGCGCGGCCCCGGCGCGGTCGGCGAGCTCGTCGCCGTGCTTCAGCAGCAGGGCGGCGACCTGCGAACCCACGGCTCCGGCGCCCAGCAGGGCGACCCTCAGTCGGCGGTAGTCGATCATCCGGCTTCCTCACTCGTCTCTTCGCGCTCGCGCCGGTCGTGTGCCTCCGGCGCGGTCGCGGGCACTCCGGCGTCGTACGCCAGAAGGTCTTCGATGGTCACAGGGCGCACGATCAGCCGCGCCGCGCCGTCGCGCACGGCGACGACCGGCGGACGCGGAACGTAGTTGTACGTGTTCGCGAGCGAGAGGCAGTACGCCCCGGTCGCGGGCACCGCGAGCAGATCACCCGGAGCCACGTCGGCGGGCAGGTAGTCGGCATCCACGACGACGTCGCCCGACTCGCAGTGCTTGCCGACGACGCGCACGAGCGCCGGCGTCGCCGCGCTCGCGCGCGAGGCGATGCGCGCGGTGAAATCCGCACCGTAGAGCGCGGGACGGGCGTTGTCGCTCATGCCCCCGTCGACGCTCACGTAGAGCCGCTCCGCGCCGGCGCCCACCTCCACGGCCTTGGTCGTCCCGACTTCGTAGAGGGTCACGCCGGCCGGACCGACGATGACCCGGCCCGGCTCGAACGCGAGGTTCGGCATCGGGATGCCGTGCCGCGCGCACTCCGCGGCGACGGCGTCGACGATGCCTGCGGCGAGGACCTCGATCGGGGTGGGGTCGTCGACCGAGGTGTAGGCGATGCCGAATCCGCCGCCCAGGTTGAGGACGGGGATCTCACCCCCGTCGAGCAGTGCGGCGTGCAGACCGACGATGCGCGCCGCCGACTCGCGGAAGCCCGACGTCCCGAAGATCTGCGAGCCGATGTGGCAGTGCAGCCCGACGAACCGCAGCGACGCGTCCTCGCGGATGCGCGCGACGACGGCCGGTGCCTCCTCGAGCGTGAAGCCGAACTTCTGGTCCTCGTGCGCGGTCGCGAGGAAGTCGTGCGTCTCGGCGTGCACGCCGCTGTTGACGCGGACGAGCACATCCTGCGTGCGTCCGGTCCGGGCCGTGATCGCGCGCAGCCGGTCGAGTTCGGCCATGCTGTCGATCACGATCGACCCGATGCCGATCGCGACGGCCTGCTCGAGCTCGGCGACGGACTTGTTGTTGCCGTGGAAGCCGAGGCGCGACGGGTCGGCGCCGGCCGCGAGCGCGACGGCGAGCTCGCCGCCCGTGCACACGTCGACGGCGAGGCCTTCTGCGGTGACCCAGCGCACGACCTCGGTGCACAGGAACGCCTTGCCCGCGTAGTAGACGCGGACCTGCGCGCCGTGCGGCTCGGCCGCCGACCGGAACGCGGCGAGTGTGCGCCGGGCGCGGGCGCGTACCTCTTCTTCGTCGACCACGTAGAGCGGTGTTCCGAAGTCGCGGCGCAGCTGTTCCGCCGACACGCCCGCGATGCTCAGCATCCCGTCGCCGTCACGCCGGGCGGATGCCGGCCAGACGCCGTCCGCGAGCGCGTTCGCGTCCGCCGGGGGCAGGAGCCAGTCCGGGGCGAGCGAGGTGGAGGCGGACAACTCGGACCAATCGTGGAAAGGAGGCTTCGGCGCGACTGCTGCGGGCGGGACCCGTACTCAGCGGGGGTGCCGCGGCAGCGGTGCACTCACGCGCCGGGCGGTTTCCAGAAGTCTAGAGCACGCCGTATGCCGCACCCGGATTCTGACCTCGTGCTACGGACACACGCCCGTCTCCTGCAGCGCGGGGTCGCTCACGATCGCACCGTCGATGTCGAGGTCGGCGACGACCTGGTCGCCCGAGACCGCGATCGCCGACAGCTCCACGCCCGCGGGGATGTACTCGGCGATGCAGATCGTCCAGTCGCGCAGCACGGCATCCGCGACGCCGCCGAACCGGTCGGACAGGTCGGCGGCGGAGATCTGGTTGCCGGCGACCTGCAGCGATGCTGGCGTCAGCACGATGTCGCCGTCGACCGCGCTCGGCGTGAGCGCGACCCCGACCGGAACGGCGAGACCGAACACGCTCAGCTCGGTGCTCATCGTCACGTCGGGCTCGGCGAGCGCGAGCGACTCGGTCGGGAAGTCCTGCACGGTCGACAGGAGCGTGCGCAGCTGCTCCTCGTCGAGGACGACCGTCGCGGAGGCTTCGGCGGCACCCGACGCGTCGCGCAGCGCGATGTCCTGCGCGTGCACGGTGACATCGCCCACGAACGCGTCGAGCGCGACGTCCTCGGACGAGACGGTCACGTCGTCGAGGCTGCCGCGGATGAGCTGCGGGAGCACCGCGCCTTCGACGACGACGTCGACCTGCTGATCGGCGGGAAGCGAGAGCTGGGTGATGAGCTGCTCGCGGATCGTGTTCGTGACGATGTCGCGCGCGATCCACTCCCCCGCGAACCAGGCGCCGACCGCGAGTCCGGCGACGACCACGAGCGCGACGATCCACGGCCACACGCGCCGACGCCTCTTCGTCGGGGCGTTCGCGTACGTGAACGGCGGAAGCGGCGTGGTCGGCTGGGTGTCGCCGGAGCTCATCGTCCCTACATCCGCTCGGGGGCGTCGACGCCGAGCAGGTCGAGGCCGTTGCGGAGCACCTGGCCCGTCGCGTCGTTGAGCCACAGACGGGTGCGGTGGACGTCGCCGACGGGCTCGTCCCCGAGGGGGATCACGCGGCAGTTGTCGTACCAGCGGTGGTACAGACCCGCGAGCTCTTCGAGGTAGCGGGCCACCCGGTGCGGCTCGCGCACCTCCGCCGCGAAGCCCACGATGCGCGGGAACTCCTGCAGCGCCCCGAGGAGCGCCGACTCGGTCTCGTGGTCGAGCAGTTCGGGCGCGAACGCCGAACGGTCGACGCCGGATGCCGCGGCATTGCGCGCCACGTTGTGCGTGCGCGCGTGCGCGTACTGCACGTAGAAGACGGGGTTGTCGTTTGTGCGCTTGCGCAGCAGCTCGGGGTCGAGGGTGAGCGGCGAGTCGGCCGGGTAGCGTGCGAGCGAGTAGCGCAGTGCGTCGGTTCCGAGCCATTCGCGCAGGTCGTCCATCTCGATGATGTTGCCCGCACGCTTGGACAGCCGCGCGCCGTTGATCGACACCAGCTGCCCGATGAGCACCTCGATGTCCTTCTCCGGGTCGTCGCCCGCGGCGCCGGCGAGCGCCTTCAGGCGGTGCACGTAGCCGTGGTGATCGGCGCCCAGGAGGTAGATCTTGTGCGCGAACCCGCGGTCGCCCTTGTTCAGGTAGTACGCGGCGTCCGCGGCGAAGTAGGTGTACTCGCCGTTCGACCGGCGGATCACGCGATCCTTGTCGTCTCCGAAGTCGGTCGTGCGCACCCACACCGCACCCTCGTCGTCGAACACGTGCCCCTGCGCCCGCAGGCGGTCGACGGCTTCATCGACGAGGCTCGGCTCACCGGCAGAGCCGGCGGCATGCAGCGTGCGCTCCGAGAACCACACGTCGAAGTGGACGTGGAACTTCGTGAGCGAGGACTGCAGCTCGCCCAGCTGGAAGTCGTACGCGAGGTCGCGCGCGATCACGAGCTGCTCCGCGGCGTCGAGCTCGAGCAGATCGGGCTGCGCCTCGAGCACGCGCCGCGCGAGGTCGTCGATGTAGGACCCGGCGTACCCACCCTCGGGCGTCGGCTCCCCCTTCGCGGCGGCGAGGACGGAGCCGCCGAAGCGCTCCATCTGCACACCGGCGTCGTTGATGTAGAACTCGCGCGCGACGGTCGCGCCGCTGGCGAGGAGGAGACGGGCGATCGAGTCGCCGAGCGCCGCCCAGCGGGTGTGCCCGATGTGCAGTGGCCCGGTCGGGTTCGCGCTGACGAACTCGACGTTGATGGTCTTGCCGCGCTGCGACTCGTTCGTGCCGAACGCCGCACCGGCCTCGACGATCGTCTTCGCGAGGGCGCCCGCAGCCGCGGCATCCAACCGGATGTTGATGAATCCGGGACCTGCGACCTCGACGCTCGCGACACCCGGCGTGAGGGTGAGGCCGGCGGCGATCTCGGTCGCGAGCTCGCGCGGGTTCGCACCGACGGCCTTGGCGAGCTTGAGCGCCGCATTGGAGGCCCAGTCGCCGTGGTCGCGGTTCTTCGGCCGCTCCAGCGGCAGGTCCGCGGCCGTGAGTCCCGCGGCGGACCCCTCTCGTCGCGCCTCGGCGATCGGCGTCACGACGGCGAGCAGGGCGGCGGAGAGCTGTTCGGGATTCATAGCCGAACCAGTCTACGTTCGCCGGTCGGGCGAGCCGGATCGGTCCGCAGATCGGGCGAGCGGGATCAGGCGGGCTGGATCAGGTCAGCGGGACAGGCCGACGGGATCAGGCGAGCTGGATCAGGGTGGTGAAGTCGTCCATCGCCGGATCGGATGCCGCATCCCCCGCGCCGATCGCACGCTCGAGCGACCGCCCCTCGCCCTCGAGTCCGTCCTCCGACACCGCGTCCGGCATGACCCACGCGTCCACGCGCATGTGCGAGAGGCCGACGTGACCGCCGTGGTAGCTGAGGAACGCGCAGTCCGCGGCATCCCGGCCCGTCGCGATGCGCACGAGCGACCGGCGGTTGGCGAGCCGCGTGGCGTCGATCACGTACCAGGCGCCGTCGTGGAACGCCTCGGCGACGGCGTGGAAGTCCATCGGCTGCAGGCCCGGCGCGTAGCAGGCGGCGTAGCGCGCGGGCATGTCCATCGCGCGCAGCAGCGAGATGACGACGTGCGCGTAGTCGCGGCAGACGCCCTGGCCGGTCATGAGGGTCGTGACCGCGCTGTCGGTGCCCTGGCTCAGGCCCGGCGTGTAGGTCGTGCTCGTCGAGACGAAATCCGACACCGCCGCAATGAGATCGTGGCCCTGCAGGCCCTTGAACTGCCGCCGCGCCTGCCCGAAGACCTCGTCGGACTGGCAGTAGCGGCTCGGACGCAGGTAGGTGATGGCCTCGAGGTCGCTCGTGCGGCCGCTCGTGGTCTGTCCGTCGACCGTCGCCTCGTAGCGGACCTCGAGGCGTCCGGCCTCGCCCGTGAGGCGGTGCAGGCGGCTGCCGGACTGGTCGACGATCTCGGTCGGGGTGTACACGCGCTCGCCCTGCGTGAAGGTCAGTTCCTCGCTCACGATCGGCACATGCTGCGCGGCCGCGACCTGGAAGATCAGGTCGACGGACGACCCCAGTTCGAGGTCCAGTTCGGCGGTCACGACGCGTTGCACCGAAGTATCCTCGCATGCCGGATCGGGTGCCTCGCACGCGTGGGGAAAGTCGGATGCCGCACCCGCCGCACACGCGTCGTTCCGGCCCGGATCCACGCGGCTCGCGGCATACGACGTCGGCGTCTGCGGACCGCCTCCGCGGGCGCATTCGGTGCACGGTCGAATCTCGCTTACGATCTGCTCGTGATCACCCCCTCGCCGGGCACTGCGCCGGCACGCCGCGCGCGCCGATTCTGGCCGTTCGCCGTCGCCGCGCTCGTGCTCGCCGTCGCCGCCGTGAGCGCCGTCGCCGCGCTGCGACCGACCACGGAGGCGCCGACCGCGACCGTCGCGGTCGCGCAGGAGAAACTTCCCGCCGGCGCCGCCCCCACCGCACTCGCGCTGCCCGAACAGCCGCGCGTGCTGATCTTCGGCGACTCCTGGACGTACGGCTCGGCCGCCTCGCTGCCGACTCTGGGCTACGCGTATGTGATCGGCGAGCGGCTCGGCTGGGACACGATCGTCGACGGCGTGCGCGGCAGCGGCTACCTCAAGCCCGGGCTCGACGGCGGCTCGTACGGCGAGCGCATCGCGGCGCTCGATCCCGGCCTCGATCCCGACCTCGTGATCGTCGAAGGGTCGATCAACGACCGCCGGCTGCCGGCGAGGGGATATCGGGATGCCGTGACCGCGGCGTGGGACGACCTCGCGGCGCTCTACCCCGACGCGGCCGTGGTCATCATGGGACCGGCGCCGCAGATCCTCCCCGTCGAGGAGGCGACCGCGCGCATCGACGCGGATCTGGCGGCACTCGCCGCCGCGCGGGGCTGGTGGTACGTCTCGCCGATCGAGGAGGCGTGGATCACGCCGGAGAACTACGACGAGGTGATCGATTCCGGCATCGGCCGCAACCACCCGTCGACGAACGGACACGCGTACCTCGCCACGCGCCTCGCGGAGGCGCTCGCCGGCATGAGCGCCGCGACCGATGTCGTGGCCGAAGCACCCGACGACGTCGAATCCCCCACGCCCTGAGCGCGGCCCGGCGCAGCGGCGTCAGGTCGCACGGGGCGGCCGGGCGCGGGTGATAACCTCGATCGGTACGCCTCCGTAGCTCAGGGGATAGAGCGTTGGTTTCCGGTACCAAAGGTCGC
>CAYOQY010000074.1:0-12950 GCA_964406225.1 uncultured Microbacterium sp. | reverse complement strand
GACCGTCCTTCGTCGACGGCCTGCGCAACGAGGTGCAGATCGTCGTCACGGTGCTCTCGATCGCACCCGGCGAGTTCTACGACGCGCTGGCCATCAACGCGGCCTCCCTGTCGACGCAGATCTCGGGTCTGCCGTTCTCGGGTCCGATCGCCGGCGTCCGCCTCGCGCTCATCCCCGGTCACGGCGAGCACGCCGACCAGTGGATCGCGTTCCCGACGGCCGCTCAGCTCGAGGAGGCCGTGTTCGACCTCATCGTCGCCGGCCGTGTCATCACGGATGACCAGGGCAACGACGACGTCGCGATCATGATGGTCGAGGCCGAGGCCACCGAGGGTTCGTGGAACCTGATCAAGGGCGGCGCCGTCAAGCCGAACGAGCAGGTCGTCGCCGAGGGTCTCGAGGCGTCGAAGCCGTTCATCAAGGAGCTCGTCGCGGCGCAGAACGTCGTGGCGAACACCGCCGCGAAGGAGATCCAGCCGTACCCGGTCTTCCCGGCGTACAGCCAGGAGGTCTACGACTTCGTCGCCGGTCGTGTCTACGACCGTCTGGTGCCGGTGTACCAGATCGCCGACAAGCAGGAGCGTCAGAACGCCGACGACGCGATCAAGGACGACGTCAAGGCCCAGCTGCTGGCCGCCGTCGAGGCGGGGGAGCTCCCCGCCGTCGCGACGCTGGAGTTCTCCGCGGCGTACAAGTCGGTCACGAAGCTGATCGTGCGCGGCCGCATCCTCACCGAGGGCGTGCGCATCGACGGTCGCGGCCTGGCCGACATCCGTCCGCTGGATGCCGAGGTGCAGGTCATCCCGCGCGTCCACGGCTCGGCGATCTTCCAGCGCGGCGAGACCCAGATCCTGGGTGTCACCACGCTGAACATGCTCAAGATGGAGCAGCAGATCGACTCGCTGTCGCCCGTCACGCACAAGCGCTACATGCACCACTACAACTTCCCGCCGTACTCGACCGGTGAGACCGGCCGCGTCGGCAGCCCGAAGCGTCGCGAGATCGGGCACGGCTTCCTGGCCGAGCGCGCCCTCGTGCCGGTGCTGCCCAGCCGCGAGGAGTTCCCGTACGCGATCCGTCAGGTCTCCGAGGCTCTCGGGTCCAACGGCTCGACCTCGATGGGCTCCGTCTGCGCCTCGACCCTGTCGCTGCTGAACGCCGGTGTGCCGCTGCGCGCGCCCGTCGCCGGCATCGCGATGGGTCTGGTCTCCGATGAGGTCGACGGCCAGACGCGCTACGCCGCGCTGACCGACATCCTCGGCGCCGAGGACGCGCTGGGCGACATGGACTTCAAGGTCGCCGGAACGTCCGAGTTCGTCACCGCGATCCAGCTCGACACGAAGCTCGACGGCATCCCGTCGTCGGTGCTGACCGCCGCGCTGCAGCAGGCCCGTGACGCGCGCCTGACGATCCTCGGTGTCCTGAACGCCGCGATCGACGCGCCCGACGAGATGGCTCCGACCGCGCCGCGCGTGATCAGCGTGCAGATCCCGGTCGACAAGATCGGCGAGCTCATCGGCCCCAAGGGCAAGACGATCAACGCGATCCAGGACGAGACCGGCGCCCAGATCTCGATCGAGGAGGACGGCACCGTCTACATCGGCGCGACCGACGGCCCCTCGGCCGAGGCCGCCCGCGCCCAGGTCAACGCGATCGCCAACCCCACCAACCCGGAGGTCGGCGAGCAGTTCCTCGGCACGGTCGTGAAGATCGCGACGTTCGGCGCGTTCATCTCGCTCCTGCCCGGCAAGGACGGACTGCTGCACGTCAGCGAGGTCCGCAAGCTCGCCGGCGGCAAGCGTGTCGAGAACGTGGAAGACGTCCTGGGTGTCGGTCAGAAGATCCTCGTGAAGATCACGAAGATCGACGACCGCGGCAAGCTGTCGCTCGAGCCCGTGCTCGACGACGCGGCGGAGCAGCCCGCCGAGGCGCCCGCGCAGGTCTGACGCCACGTCGTCTTCGGATGCCCGCTCCCTCATCGAGGGGGCGGGCATCCGCTTTACCAGTCCTGTCCTCCGAACGGGGGACAGGATGCCGGAATCACCGGGCTTCGTGACCGAAGCGTTACCCAATATTTACCGACAGGTCGCCGGAATGCCGGGCTTCGGTAGCCGGACGGCCTAACCTCGAAGGAAGCGCCGGGGGGCGCGAACTTCGCGGTCACGACGTCTCCTTCGGGTGGCGACGTGAGGGGGTGGGACTATGGCTGTATTCGGCGTCGGCTCGGCGGTTTCGTCCGAGAGCCTGCCGCTCATCCCGGCGCCCGGAGCCGTGCACCCGTCCGCACCCATCCCGGTGCAGGGACCGCCGCTCGGCGCCGGCATCCGCGTCCCGCTCGGCGAGACGGGCGAGCGGATCTTCCCGCTCATCCTCGGCGGTGCGGAGTTCGGCTGGAACGTCGACCTCGAGTCCAGCCACGAGATCATGGACGCGTACGTCGAGCGTGGCGGCAACATCCTGCACACGTCTGACAGCTTCTCCGGTGGTCGCAGCGAGCACATCATCGGGCAGTGGATCCACTCCCGCGGCCTGCGCGACGACATCACGCTCGCCGTCCGCATCGGCGCGCACCCCGACAACCCGGGCATCGGGCCGGTCAATCTCGTCCGTGCCGTGGAGGCGTCGCTCACGCGTCTGCGCACCGACCGGATCGACGTGCTCTACCTCGACGCCACGGCGGGTCCGGTCGACCTCGAAGAGACGCTCGCAACGGCCGAGTGGCTCGTGGATTCGGGTAAGGCGCGCTCGATCGGCGCCGCGGGGTTCACGGCGGCGCAGCTCGTCGAGGCGCGCATCTACGCGTCGGCGGGGTACCCGCGCATCATGGCGCTCGACGTGCCGTTCAACGTTCTGCGCCGGCACGAGTTCGACGCCGATCTCCGGCTGGTCGCCGGCGCGCAGGGGATGGCGGTGACGCCTTCGCACGCCCTCGAGCACGGCTTCCTCGCGGGCCGGCAGCGCACGCGCCTGCGCGGCGGTCTCTCGGTGCGTGGCGCGCAGATCGCGGCGAACATCAACCGTCGCGGCAGCCGGACGCTGCGCGCGCTGGACGCGGTGGGCAAGGACCTGGGCGTTCCGGATGCCGCGGTCGCCGTCGCATGGCTGCTCGCGCAGAAGCTCGTCACGGCGCCGATCGTCAACGCGTTCGCGGCCGATCACGTCGAGGAGCTCGTACAGGGCGTCGGCGTGCGGCTCAGCCGCAGCCAGCTCGCCGACATCGCGCGCGCGGCGGAGTAGCGCCCGCGCGGTCCGGTCGTCGTCCCGTACTCGGGTCCGAGCCGTGACATAGGCTGGAAGAAGTGCCCCACAGGCACGTGGACCTCGATGGAGTGAGCTGGCGTGACGCACCACATCTATCTTGTGCGGCACGGCGAACACCAGGACGCCGAGCACGGACTGATCGATGGACCCCTGTCGCCGCGTGGCCGCAGGCAGGCCGCGTTCCTCGCCGACCGCCTGTCCGGAGTCCCCTTCGATGCGGTGTGGCACTCTCCGTTGGAGCGGGCCAGCCAGACGGCACGCGCCGTCGCCGAGCGCATGCCGTCGCTGTCGCCGCAGCCGTCGGCGCTGCTGTTCGACTGCGTGCCGACCGGCATGACCGACGACACCCCGGCGGTGTTCGAGCCCTTCTTCGGCAGCGTGACCGAAGCCGAGGTCGAGGCGGGACGCGCGCAGATGGCCGACGCGACGAGCGAGTACCTCGTGCGCAAGAGCGGTGAGGTCCACGAGCTGCTCATCACGCACAACTTCGTGATCGCCTGGTTCGTCCGCGAGGTGCTGCAGGCACCGGACTGGCGGTGGATGACGCTCAACCAGGCGCACTGCGGTCTGACGGTCATCAGTCAGAAGCAGGGCCGACCGTGGACCCTGCTCTCGCACAACGACCTGGCGCACCTTCCCGTCGAACTGCGCACCGGACTGCCCGAGATCTATCCCGTCTAGTCGAGCCGCTTCCCGTACCAGCGGGTCGCGTTCGGGTTGTCGTTGTACGGATCGATCGCGTCGAACCCGGATGCCGCGTACAGCGCTCCCGCAGCCTCGAGCGTGTGATGGGTGTCCAGCACGAGTTCGCGGGCTCCGAGCCCGACCGCTCGGCCCTCGAGATCCGCCATCAGCTGACGGCCCCAGCCGCGGCCCCGGGTCTCGGGACGCAGATACAGGTGCTTGACCTCGTAGCGCACGCCGCGCGGGCCGTCATCGACGCGTCGGATGCCGCCGCACCCGACGGCGACCCCGTCGTCGTCGTGCAGCACCACGAACACGCCGGCGGGAGGGGTGAAGACGGAGGGATCCGGGAACACCGTGGTGTAGGTGTGACCGGGGAAGGTCGCCTTGCGCATCAGGAAGTACTCCTCGAGGAGCTCGTGCGCATCGGGGGCGTCGACCGCCGCCGGAGTGATCGTCGGCATGCGTTCGAGCGTAACCGTCGCCGTCGTCGACACCGCACCGAGCCGGCCCGCGCTGTGCGCCCGGATACGATGGAACGATGACGACGCGCGTGGCGATTGTGGGCGGCACCGGCAAGCTGGGCGGCATCATCCGCGACGTCGTCGAGGCCGAAGACGACTTCGAGGTCGCGGCTGTGCTGTCGTCGGCGTCGGATCTCTCCGAGCTCGACGGCGCCGATCTCGTGGTCGACGCCTCCATCCCCGCCGTGTCGATCGACGTCGTGCGCGCCGCGGTGGAGCGTGGCCTCAACGTCCTCGTCGGCACGTCCGGCTGGTCAGCCGAGCGCATTTCCCTGATCCGCCCGCTCGTGACGGCGGCAGGGACGGGCGCCGTCTTCATCCCGAACTTCTCGCTCGGCTCCGTCCTCGGCTCGGCGCTGGCCGCGGCCGCCGCGCCGTTCTTCCCCTCGATCGAGATCGTCGAGGCTCACCGCGAGACGAAAGTCGATTCGCCCAGCGGCACGGCGGTGCGCACCGCCGAGCTCATCGCCGCCGCGCGCTCCGAGGTCGGACCCGTCGAGTCGCCGCACGTCGATCAGCGCGCGCGTGGCCAGCAGGTCGCGAGCGTGCCGATCCACTCGCTGCGGCGGCCGGGTGTCGTGGCGCGGCAGGAGGTCGTGCTCTCGGGCCCGGGCGAGTCGCTGACGCTGTCGCACGACACGATCGATCCGGCGCTCGCGTACGCCCCCGGCATCCGCGTCGCCCTGTCCGCCGCGCGCGACGCGCGCGGCGTGATCGTCGGGCTCGACAGCTTCCTCGACATCGGCATCCGCGTGCCGCGTCCGGCGAACCAGAAGCCCGTCGACGAGGGCGGAGTGCCGGGGCAGGTCGCGCGCGCGACCGGCGTATGACCGCACGCATCGGCGTCGCCGTCATGGCGGTGCTGCTCACCCTCTACATCGTCCTGGTCGCCCAGCGCGCGTGGCTGCTACTGGTGAGCGGCGAACCCGTCGCGATCGCGATGGGCGTCGGCCTGGTGATCCTGCCCGTCCTCGCGGTGTGGGCGCTCGGGAGGGAGCTGTGGTTCGGCGTGCGCGCGCAGCGTCTCGGCCGGCGCCTCGAGAGCGAAGGCGGTCTGCCCGAAGAGGCGGTGGGTGTGCGACCGAGCGGACGTGTGGTCCGCGAGGACGGCGACGCGCTGTTCCCGGTCTATCGGGCCGACGTCGAGGCGCATCCCGACGACTGGCGCGCGTGGTACCGCCTCGGGCTCGCGTACGACGCCGCCGGCGACCGTCGTCGTGCGCGTGCGGCGGTGCGCAAGGCGATCGAGCTCGAGCCGTCCGACCGGTCCCGCTAACCGCGCGGCGCGGGGACGGCGGCGTTCACGGCCTGCTCCACGGTCGTGTGGGTGAAGGTGAACCCCGACCGCTCGAGCACGGTCGGGAGCACCGCGGCGTCGGTCGTGAGCAGCGCCTCGGTCGCGTCGGCGCCGAGCACGAGCTTGATCGCCCACACGGGTGCCCGCAGCACGAACGGCCGGTTCATCCGTCGCGCGAGGGCGAATCCCAGATCGTTCGCGCTCGCGGGCGTCGGGCCGACGAGGTTCACCGGGCCCGCGACGTCGGAGTCGATCACGTGCCGGATGGCGCGCACCTCGTCGTCGAGCGAGATCCAGGGCCACTTCTGCGTCCCCCGCCCGATCGGCCCGCTCACACCGAAGCGGGTGAGCAGCATGAGCGGCTTCAGAACCCCCTGCGGGTGCACGATCGGCGCGGTACGCAGGAGTGCGACCCGCGCGTGGTCGCCGGCGGCGAGGGCCGCGGTCTCCCACTCGACGCACACATCCGCGAGGAACGTCTCGCCGCGCGGTGACTCCTCGTTCAGCACCGCGCCGGGTGCCGATCCGTAGTAGCCGACGGCGGATGCCGACACGAACGTCGGCGCGTCGGCGCCGAGCTCCCGCACGGCGCGCGCGAGCGCACGGGTCGGGGTCACGCGCGACCAGAGCAGCGTGTTCTTGTACTTCCTCGTCCAGGGGAAGCGGCCGATCGTGGCCCCGTTGAGCCCCACGACGGCATCCGCGCCGGCGAGCACGGCGGGATCGAGCGGTGAGGAGTCCGTGAGCCACTCGACCTCGTCGGCGGAGCGCGCCGGCCGCCGTACGAGCGTCGTGACCCGGATGCCGTCGGCGCGCAGACTCTCGACGAGCGCCGAGCCGATCAGGCCGGACGCGCCGGCGACGACGACCCGGCGCGCGCCGCCTGCCGGCGAGCCGGGATCAGGCAAGCGTGGCCTCGAGCGTGATCTCGATGCCCGCGAGCGCCTGCGACACCGGGCAGTTCTCCTTCGCGTCGGCCGCGATGCGGTCGAAGTCCTCGCGCGAGAGCCCCGGGACGACGGCGTTGACGTTCAGGTGGCTGCCGGTGATGCCGGTGCCCGGCATGAACGTGACCGAGGCGGTCGTGTCGATCGATTCGGGCGGAGTGCCGTTCTGCGCGAGCGCGTGCGAGAACGCCATGCTGAAGCACGAGGAGTGGGCGGCGGCGATGAGCTCCTCGGGGGTCGTCACCGAGGTGGAGCCCTCGCTGCGGGCCTTCCAGTTGACGTCGAATGTGCCGATGCCGGAGGACTGCAGTGCGACGGTGCCCGATCCGTCGGTCAGGTCGCCCTTCCAGGCGGTCGTGGCTTCACTCGTGACGGTCATGCGGACCTCCTGGTCGACGTGGCACCCGCGCTCCGGGCGCTCCGCGCTCAGCCTAACCGCGCCACCGGGGGTGCGCGATCGACTCGCAGAGGTTCGCGCCGGTCAGGCCGCGGCGGGCCGCTCGCGCCCCACGAGCCCGGCGCGCTGCAGCACGAGGTAGAGCTGGCAGCCGAGGCACAGTCCGAACACCGCGTTGAGGAACGCGGCGATGAAGGCCGCCGCGGCGGCGATCGGCAGCGCCCACGGTACGCCGATCAGGTGCAGCACGAGGCCGATCACCGACACGAAAAGCCCGACGCCCTGCGCGAAGCGCGGGGGACGCGGATCTTCGAGGTCAGCGGGCGGCGACAGTCGGGGCTGCACGGCGGCGCGGTAGAGCGCACCCCACGGAGCCGTGCGCGGCGACAGCACGCCCCACAGGAACAGCGCCGCGATCACGAGGAGCAGCAGGAACGCGGGCTCGGTGGCCCGCTCCGCGACGGTCGCGCCGATCGGCGTGGTGAGCCCGAGGAAGACGTCGACGAGGAGCAGCAGCGACGTGATGCCCGCCGCGAAGCGCGGACCGCGCGGATCGATGCCACGCCGGGGTGCGGCATCCGCCCGCTCAGACATTCGCGGTCTCTCCACTGAGGCGGTTGAGCTCGAGTTCGAGCACGTCGCGGTTGGGGACGCCGCCGAAGCGCGTCTGCACGACGCCGTCCGCGTCGAGCACGAGGGTCGTGGGGGTCTGCAGGACGTGGAAGTGCTTCGCGATGTCGGGGCGGTGCGTCACGTCGATGTCGAGGTGTCGGACGCCGTCCCGGCCGTCGGCGACCGCAGCGAGCGTCCGGTGGACGCCGGGGCAGCGGGAGCAGAGCTCGGTGCTGAACTGCAGCAGGGTGGCGGTCTCGCCGAGGGAATCGGCGCCGAGACGGCCGGGCTGCACCACCTCGTGGGGGATGTGGCGACGCGGGCGCCCCTGGCGCCACTGCACGAAGACGCCGAGGGCGACCGTGACTGCCAGAAGGACAGTGAGGCCGATGAGAGCGTTGACGATGGTCACAGCATCCCAGGCTAACTGCTTGCGGCTGAATGGGAGCCGGATGTGCGTCGTGTGACGGGGCGCCGTAACAAAGGGTCGCGTCGGGTGCGGTGGGGGAGGGCTACCATCGAGACGATGTCCGCGACGATCCCCACCCCCTACGAAGACCTGCTCCGCGACGTGCTCGAGCACGGGGCCGTCAAGACCGATCGCACCGGGACGGGGACGCGCAGCGTTTTCGGCCGCCAGTTGCGGTTCGACCTGTCGCAGGGCTTTCCGCTCATCACGACCAAGCGCGTGCACGTGAAGTCGATCGCGTACGAGTTGCTGTGGTTCCTGCGCGGCGAATCCAATGTCTCGTGGCTGCAGGAGCACGGCGTGACGATCTGGGACGAATGGGCCGACGCCGACGGCGAGCTCGGGCCCGTCTACGGCGTGCAGTGGCGCTCGTGGCCCACCCCGTCAGGCGAGACGATCGACCAGATCGCGGACGTCGTCGCCGAGATCCGACGCAATCCCGACTCGCGCCGCCTGATCGTGTCGGCGTGGAACCCCGCCGACATCCCCGACATGGCGCTGGCACCCTGTCACGCGCTCTTCCAGTTCTACGTCGCCGACGGTCGGCTGTCCTGCCAGCTGTATCAGCGCAGCGCCGACATGTTCCTCGGCGTGCCCTTCAACATCGCCTCGTACGCGCTGCTGACCCACATGATCGCGCAGCAGACCGGTCTCGAGGTCGGCGACTTCGTCTGGACGGGCGGCGACTGCCACATCTACGACAACCACCTCGAGCAGGTGCGTCTGCAGCTCGAGCGCGAGCCGTTCGCCCCGCCGACGCTGCGCATCGCGCGCACGCCCGATTCGATCTTCGACTACACGTACGAGGACTTCGTGATCGAGGACTACCAGCACCATCCGGCCATCCGGGGAGCCGTCGCGGTATGACGGACGGGCCGCGGATCGGACTCATCTGGGCCGAAGCGCTCGGCGGGGTGATCGGACGCGACGGGGGGATGCCCTGGCACGTCCCCGAAGACCTCGCGCACTTCAAGGCGGTCACGCTCGGCTCTCCGGTCGTCATGGGGCGCGCGACGTGGGACTCGCTCGATCCGCGTTGGCGGCCGCTGCCCGGCCGCCGCAACATCGTGGTCACCCGTCAGCCCGACTGGGCCGCCGAGGGCGCGGAGCGCGCGGGGTCGGTCGAGGAGGCGCTGGCGCTCGCAGCGGCGTCGCGGCCCGAGTGGACCTGGGTCATCGGCGGCGGCACGATCTTCGACGCCGCGATCGGTGCGGCCGACCGGCTCGAAGTGACCGAGCTGCGGCATCCCGCGGGGTTCGCTCCGGAGGAGGGGGACGTACACGCCCCCGAGATCGATCCGTCCGTGTTCGCCGTCACGGATGCCGACCCCGCCGACGGCGCGCACACGTCGCGCAGCGGCATCCGCTACCGCTTCCTCCGGTACGAGCGCTCCGCATCGCGCTGAGTCCCTCAGGTTGCCGCGCTCGGCGGAGTGCGGTCCGCTTAGGCTCGTCGGCATGGCCAGAACCGCACTGATCACCGGCGCGAGCTCGGGGCTGGGCGCGGAGTACGCGCGCCGGCTCGCCGCGCGCGGCACCGACCTCGTTCTCGTCGCGCGCGACGGAGCCGCGCTCACCGCGCTGGCGGAGGAACTCACCGCCGCGCACGGGGTGGCGGTCGAGGTGCTCGTCGCCGACCTCCTCGTCGCCGACGAACTCGAGGACGTCGCCCGGCGCGTCGGCGACCTCGAACGCCCGATCGACATGCTCGTGAACAATGCGGGGTTCGGGCTGCCCCTGAGCTTCGCGCGCAACGACGTCGCGGATGAGGTCGACCATCTGCGGCTTCTCGTCGAGGTGCCGATGCGGCTCACGCACGCCGCGCTCGGGGCCATGCTGCAGCGACGCAGTGGACGCATCGTGAACATCGCGTCAGTGGCCGGCTTCATCCCGCGGTCGACGTACGGGGCGTGCAAGGGCTGGCTCATCAGCTTCAGCCGGTGGGCGAACGGACGCTACTCCGGACGTGGAGTGACGGTCACCGCGGTGTGCCCCGGGTTCACGCACACGAACTTCCACGAGCGCATGGGCCTGCCGGCCGGGCAGGAGGGCGTGCCGAGCTGGATGTGGCTCGATGCCGGCGACGTCGTGACCGAGTCGCTCCGCGACGTCGCGCGCGGCAAGGCGGTCTCGGTGCCGTCGCTGCGCTACAAGGCGATCGTCGCCCTGACCCGCGTCCTCCCCGCCGGGCTCCTCGCGACCGCGGGCGACAGGGGTCGCTGAAGGCTCTTTCGACAGCCATGGCGTACCGGTCGTCGGGTGCGACCGGGCCAACTGCAGGACGAGTCTCTCTGAGGCGCATCACCATCCACACACGGCCACACCGGTCCCGCCGCTCTTGCCGATGTGCCGCATCCTCCGTTCCTCCCCGGGACGCGAGTCGGAGCGGCTGTGCACAGAAGCGGCGAACCCGCGACTCGGTCGACCGCCGACGGAGCACGGTGATTCGTGTGGATCCGAGCACCATCGCAGACCTGGTCCGTCGATCCGGCGGCATCGCGCGCGGACGCGACCTCGGTCGGCAGGGTGTCGCGCGCAAGGCTCTCTGCCGGGCCGTGGCCGGCGAATCCCTTGTGCGCATCCGCGACGGCGTCTACGCGGTGCCAGGCGTCGATCCGGCGGTCTACGCCGCCGCCGAGCACGGGGGAGAGCTGTGCTGTGCGTCTGCGCTGCGCTCTCACGGGATCTGGGTTCTCGAACTGCGTCCGCGGAGCCATGTCTGGGTCGGCCCCGGTGGACGCGTCCATCACGCTCGTTGCCGGTGCGTGACGCATCGCGACGCCGGCAGGTCGGCATTCGGCACGGTGTCGCTCGTGCACGCCCTCGTGCAGGTCGCGAGCTGTCTGGGCGCCGAGGCCTTCTTCGCAGCCTTCGAGTCGGCCTGGAACCGAGGACTGCTGACGGGCTCCGACCGACGGGAGATCCGGTTCCGCCTCCGCGCGGGTATGCGGTGGCTCGTCGACATCGCCCGCCCGACGTCCGACAGCGGACTCGCGTCCCTTCTGCGGCTGCGGCTGCACCGCCTCGGCATCGTCCTCGAGTCCCAGGTGTGGATCGAGCGCGTGGGGCGCGTCGACTTCCTCCTCGCCGGCCGCATCATCCTCGAAGTCGACGGGCGGGAGAACCACGACGGTCAGTCGCTGCGTCACAAGGACCTTCGACGGGATGCCGCAGCCGCCGCGCAAGGCTACGAGACGCTCCGGTTCGACTACGCGATGGTGGTGCATTCCCGGCCCGAGGTCGAAGCGGCCGTTCTGGGCCGCCTCGCACTCATCCGACGGTGAGGCCTGCACACGCGTCAGAGGATCCTTGCCCGAGTCGCCCCGGGAGCCCCATCGGTCGACGTCAGCACCAGCGATCTTGCACCTATCCCGCCGCCCGTCCTGCGAGCACCGCGCGGCAGCGGCGCGTATGACCCTCCGGCACCGAGCCGATAGCCTGAGGGCATGACGCACACCGGCAATCCCTTCGGTCAGGTGCTCGTCGCGCTCGTCACCCCGATGACAGCCGACGGCGAGGTCGATTGGCCCGCCGTCGAGAAGCACATGGACGACGTGATCGTCGCGGGTGCCGACGGCATCGTCGTGACGGGCACCACGGGTGAGACGAGCACGCTGACGGATGCCGAGAAGATCCGCCTCGTCGAGGTCGGCAAGGACGTCGCGGCGGGGCGCGCGAAGATCATCACGGGCGGCGGCTCGAACGAGACGGCGCACGCGATCGAGCTGTACAAGGCCAGCGAGAAGGTCGGCGCCGACGGCATCATGATCGTCACGCCCTACTACAACAAGCCCACGCAGGCCGGCGTCCTCACGCACTTCCGGCTCGTCGCGGACGCGACCGACCTGCCGGTGATCCTGTACGACATCCCCGGTCGCACCGGTGTTCCGATCCGCTACGAGACGATCCTCCGCATCGCGAAGCACCCGAACGTGCTGGCCATCAAGGACGCGAAAGGCGACTTCAGCGAGGTCAGCCGCGTCCTGAACCAGACCGACCTCATGTACTTCTCGGGCGACGACGCCAACGTCCTGCCGCATCTGTCGATCGGCGCGACCGGCCTGATCGGCGTCACGGCGAACATCGCCGCCCAGCCCTATCGGGCGATCGTGGATGCCGTGAACCGCGGTGACCTGGCGGCGGCGACCGCCGCGCACAAGCAGCTCGAGCCGCTCGTTCGCGCCGTGATGACCCACGTCCCGGGCACCGTCTCGGCGAAGTACATCCTCCACGGACTCGGGCGGATCGGCAGCCCGCGCGTCCGTCTGCCTCTCGTCGGCCCCGAAGAGTGGGAAGCGGCCAAGATCGAGGACGAGCTCGCGCTCGTGCGCGACGTGCCCGGCGCCGATTTCTCCAACTTCCGACCCGACCGCAACGCCGCCGCCGGCGGCGCGCTCCCCAAGGTCTCCGGAACCACAAGATGACGCGTCGCGCCGCCCGCCGAGCGGGCGGTGCGCGGAAGCGGATGCCGCGGCATCCCCAGGAAGGTGTCTGATGTCCAGCACCGTGTACGACCCGCCCGCACTCGAATCGGGCACGCTGCGCGTGACCCCGCTCGGCGGACTCGGCGAAGTCGGCCGCAATATGACCGTGTTCGAGTACGACGGCAAGCTCCTGATCGTCGACTGCGGCGTGCTGTTCCCCGAAGAGCACCAGCCCGGCGTGGATCTGATCCTGCCGGACTTCGAGCCCATCAAGAACCGCCTCGACGACGTCGTCGGCGTCGTGCTCACGCACGGCCACGAAGACCACATCGGCG
>CAYOQY010000073.1:1644-12963 GCA_964406225.1 uncultured Microbacterium sp. | reverse complement strand
CGCGCTTCCTTCACACGGAAGAGGTCATCAGTTCGAGTCTGGTATCGCCCACCACCGCATTCCTCAGACCGCGACGGTCCAGCCGTACCGCTGCTTCAATGCCTCCGCCACACGTGCGAACCGCGCGGGGTCGAGCGCGGACGCCTCGCGCCGCATCCCGTCGACGTGGACGCTGTAGACCTGATCGATGTCGACCCACGACGGGCGACCGCGACTGTCCCACGGGCCGGCGCCGATCTCGAGGAAGTCGTGATCGCCGTCATGGGATTTGCTGGTCAGGCGCACCGCGAACACGCGCTCATCGCCCTGAGGGGCGATCACGAGGACGGGTCTGTCCTTCCCCCGCCCGTCGTTCTCGGCGTACGGCACCCACGTCCAGACGATCTCCCCTGCGTCCGGTGCGCCGTCCCGCTCCGGCGCGTACGAGACCGTGAGGGCACCGGGAGCGGGCGGATCCACCTCAACGGTCGCGGACGGTCCGCTCCCATTGTGCTCCGTTGGCACCTTCGGATGGGATCGCAGACCGTCGGCGTGCGTGCGCGTGGTCGGAGCGACGAATCGGGCAAGGGCTCGGAGTGCGCCGGAGATTCGATTCACTCCGGCCACGATAGTCGCAGCGTCGAGAAGGGGCCCCGCCGATGGTCGGCGAGGCCCCTTGACGTGAGGTCGACGGGTCAGACGCGCTCGTCGAGCAGGTAGCCCTCCTCGCCGTGCACAACCGTGTCGACGCCCGCGATCTCGTCTTCGTTCTTGACGCGGAAGCCGATCGTCTTCTCGATCGCGAAGCCGACGATCCACGCCACGACGAACGAGTAGATGAGCACGGCGAACGCGGCGATCGCCTGGATCGCGAGCTGTCCGGCTCCCCCACCGAGGAACAGGCCGGTTCCGGTCGCGAAGAAGCCGAGGAAGAGCGTGCCGAAGACGCCGCCGACGAGGTGGATGCCCACGACGTCGAGGGAGTCGTCGAACCCGAGCTTCCACTTCAGCTCCACGGCGAGCGCGCACAGGGCACCGGCGAGGACGCCGAGCAGGAGTGCCCAGCCCGGGGTCAGGAACGCACACGCGGGCGTGATGGCGACGAGGCCCGCGACGGCGCCGGAGGCGGCACCCACGGAGGTGGGCTTGCCGTCCTTGATCTTTTCGATGATGAGCCATCCGCCGATCGCGGCCGCCGTTGCACCGAGGGTGTTGATGACGATCAGACCGGCGAGGCTGTCCGGTCCCATCGAACCGTACACTCCGCCTTCGTAGACCCAGTTGGCCTCAGCACCGGCGTTGAAGCCGAACCAGCCGAACCACAGAATGGACGCGCCGAGCAGCGTGAGGGGGACGTTGTGGGGCTTCTGGATGCCCTTCTGGAAGCCGATGCGCTTGCCGAGCACGAGTGCGAGCGCCAGGGCTGCCGCACCGGCGTTGATGTGGACGGCCGTACCGCCGGCGTAGTCCATCACGAACAGGCCCGACTCCTCACCGAAGAGCGTGGTGCCGAGGTTCATGATCCAGCCACCGCCCCAGACCCACGCCGCGACCGGGAAGTACACGATCGTCGCCCAGATTCCCGCGAAGATCAGCCACGAGCCGAACTTCGCCCGGTCGGCGATCGCGCCCGAGATGAGCGCGACCGTGATGATCGCGAACGTCGAGCCGAACAGTGCGAGGACGAAGTCGGAGCTCGAGAGCATCGGCGACGACAGTGCGAAGTTGGAGAAGGGGTTGCCGGCGAACGCCGTGGGGTCCGAGACGGCAGCCATGTTGAAGCCGTAGAGGATCCAGAGCACACCGATCAGCGCCATCGAGCCGAAGCTCATCATCATCATGCTGACGACGCTCTTCGCTTTGACCAGGCCGCCATAGAAGAACGCCACACCCGGCGTCATGAAGAGCACCAGGGCTGACGCCGTGATGCCCCAAGCTAGGGTTCCGCTGTCCATGAATTACCTCACCTTTGGTTTGTGGAGAAGGGCCGCCGCTGAACTTTCGGGCAAGCAGAGGAGCGGTCGGGTAACGACAGTGTGTCCACCTTCGATTACGCGCGCGGGAGGGAGCGTGTTTCGGGTGCGTTACGGGCATGGCGCCGGTGTAAACAGTGTGTTTCCTCGCGGCCTGATCACGGGCGAGGGCGCCCGGTGGGAGTCAGTCGAGCGTGGACGCGATGAGCCGCGAGATCGCACGCAGGTACTTCTTGCGATATCCCCCGGCCAGCATCTCCTCCGGGAAGACGAGGTCGAGCGTCTCGCCCGTCGCGCGGATCGGAAGCTGCGCGTCGTACACGCGGTCGATGAAGGCGACGAACCGGAGCGCGGCGGACTGGTCGGTCAGCGGTGCGACATCGCGCAGACCGACCAGGGAGAGGCCGTCGATCAGCCGGATGTAGCGCGAGGGATGCACCGTCGCCAGGTGCGCGATGAGCGCGGCGAAGTCGTCGTCGGACACGAGACCCCGGGTGGCGGCATCCGCGATCGTCGTCTCGTACTCCGCGGGCGTGAGCGTCGCGGCGTGACCGTCGAGCGCGCGGTGGCGGTAGTCCGTGCCGTCGATGCGGATCGTCTCGAAGCTGGCCGCCATCGCGTGGATCTCGCGCAGGAAGTCCTGCGCCGCGAACCTGCCTTCACCGAGGGCGTTGGGCGGGGTGTTCGACGTCGCGGCCAGGCGCGTACCGGTCGCGACGAGCTCCCCCAGCAGGCGCGTCATCACCATCGTGTCGCCCGGATCGTCGAGCTCGAATTCGTCGATGCACAGCAGATCGGATCCACGGAACAGCTCGACAGTCTTCTGGTAGCCCAGCGCTCCCACGAGCGCGGTGTATTCGATGAAGGATCCGAAGTACTTCCGGCGCACGGGCATCGCGTGGTAGATCGCGGCGAGCAGGTGGGTCTTGCCGACGCCGAAGCCGCCGTCGAGGTAGACGCCGGGCTTGACGTCGGGCAGCTTCTTGGGGCGACGGAAGAGTCCTCCGCGCGCCGCCGGCGGCGCGATCCCCGCAAAGGCCATCAGCGTCGTCTTCGCCTCGGCCTGCGAGGGGAACGCGGGGTCCTCACGGTAGGAGTCGAACGTGGCGTCGTGGAACTGCGGCGGCGGTACGAGGGAGGCGACCATCTCGGCGCCCGAGATCTGGGGAGCCTGCGCGGTGAGGTGAACGATCCCCGTGCGGGTCGCGGTGGGTGTCATCCTGCTTGATCCTGTGTCGCCGTCTTACGCCAGTGGGGTGCGCGCCCCCGCCCGGGAATCTAGGGTCGAAGGGACGGTCCCACCCTACGCCGTCGCAGATCAGCCCCGACCCGAGGAGCCCCGATGTCCGTCGAGTTCGACACGTCATCACCCAAGTTCGCCGAGTACTCCGAGCCGGGCCGGCTCGTCACGGGAGCGTGGCTCGAGGAGCGCCTGGGGCGACCGGGGCTCGTGGTCGTCGAATCCGATGAGGACGTGCTGCTGTACGAGACGGGCCACATCCCCGGCGCGGTGAAGGTGGACTGGCACACGGAGCTCAACGACCCCGTCGTCCGGGACTACGTCGACGGCGCGGGTTTCGCGCAGCTGCTGAGCCGCAAGGGCATCGCGCGCGACGACACCGTCGTGATCTACGGCGACAAGGACAACTGGTGGGCCGCGTACGCCCTGTGGGTGTTCTCGCTGTTCGGCCACGAGGACGTCCGGCTGCTCGACGGCGGCCGCGACAAGTGGATTGCGGAGGGGCGTCCGATCACGACCGCCCCGACGTCGCGCCCGGCGACCGAGTACCCCGTCGTCGAGCGGGATGACAGCGTCCTGCGCGCCTACAAGGACGACGTCCTCGCGCATCTGGGCAACCCGCTCATCGATGTGCGCTCCCCCGACGAGTACACCGGCGCGCGCACGTCGGCGCCGGCCTATCCCGAAGAGGGCGCCCTCCGCGCGGGGCACATCCCCACCGCCCGCAACGTGCCGTGGGCGCGCGCCGTCGGAGAGGACGGCGGTTTCAAGTCCCGTGCCGAGCTCGACGCGATCTACCGCGGCGAGGTCGGTCTCACCGACGGCGACGACATCGTCGCCTACTGCCGCATCGGAGAGCGCTCGAGCCACACGTGGTTCGTGCTGCGCCACCTCCTCGGGTTCGAGCGTGTGCGCAACTACGACGGCTCGTGGACCGAGTGGGGCAGCGCTGTCCGCGTGCCGATCGCCACCGGCGCTGAGCCGGGCACCGCCCCGGCCCGACGTCGCCCCGGCCTGACACCGTCCCCGCCTGACGTCGCGCCCGCCTGATGCCGTGACTCGGGCCGGCCCGTCGGCGCCGATGCGCCGTGGGAGGATGGACGGGATGACTGAGCACGTGCTGCCCGACGCCCTCGCGGAGATCCGCGACGACTTCCTCGACCTCCCCGAGGCCGAGCGGTTGCAGCTGCTCTTGGAGTTCTCGCAGGAGCTCCCGGATGTGCCCGCCGAGTACGAGGGTCATCCCGAGATGTACGAACGCGTCGTGGAGTGCCAGTCCCCCGTCTTCATCGTCGTCGACGTGGATGCCGACGGGCGGGTCGCGATGCACGCGACGGCTCCGAAGGAGGCGCCCACCACGCGCGGCTTCGCGAGCATCCTCGTTCAGGGCATCACGGGCCTGCAGGCGGAGGAGGTGCTCGCGATCCCGGACGACTTCCCGCAGAGCATCGGACTCACGCGTGCCGTCTCTCCGCTGCGCATCGCGGGTATGACGGGGATGCTGCTGCGTGCGAAGCGTCAAGTGGCCGCCAAAGCCCGGACCTGAGCGCGCGGCGGATCAGTCGGCGAGCCCGTGCCGCCGCAGCCAGCCGCGGATGCTCTCGCTCCACCGCTCCTGGTCGTAGTTCCACAGCTTCGTGTGCCGTGCGACCTCGAACACCTGCATCTCGACGAGGTCGGGACGCGCCACCACGAGGTCGTGTGACGCGTCGGACGGCACGAACCCGTCGTCGTCGCTGTGCAGGATGAGGATGGGATGCCGCAGCTCGCCGGCGCGCGAGACGGCGTCGAGCCGGTCGAACGGGATCGCGGCTCCTGCGCCGGTCATCGTGGTCGCCCACTCCCTCTCGAGCGCGCCGATCGCCAGTCCCGTGACCGCCGTCGGCAGCTTCATCTGCCGCGCCTGGTAGCCGAGCACGATGCGCCAGTCGACCACCGGAGACTCGAGGATCACCCCCGCGATCACATCGCGGTGCGCCGAGCTCAGTTCGAGCTGCAGCGCGATCGCGCCGCCCATCGACCAGCCCATCAGCAGGATCCGACGCGCGCCGCGGCGCCGTGCGAACCCGACCGCGGCGTCGACGTCGCGCCACTCCGTCGAACCCAGCCCGTATGTTCCCGAACGACTGCGCGGCGCTTCGCCGTCGTTGCGGTAGGAGACGAGCAGGGACGTGATGCCGAGCGCGTGGAAGACCGGGACGGCGCGCAGGCACTCCGCCCGCGTCGTGCCGCGGCCGTGCACCTGGATGACCCACGTGCCGCCGTCACCGGCCGGGAACAGCCACGCGGGGCACGGTCCGACCGCGGAGCCGATCAGCTCGGACGTGTACGGCAGATGCAGCTCTTCGGGATGGTCGAAGTACCAGCCGCTGAACGCGGCATCCGCAGAGATGCGGGTGTCGGGACCGATGTGGGTCAGCAGCTTGCGCTTGACGCTCGTCTCGTCCTCCGCGAGCACGGAGCCGAGTTTGACGTAGTTCTCGGTGCCGCTCGTGAACAGTCCGTACCTGCCGGGGAGCTCGGTGTCGGGCGTGCGCGCGAGGGTGATCGTCTGCGCGGCGGTGTCCAGCGACAGGATGCGCGTGTCGGGCACGCGCACGGCGGGGGTGACGACACGCCGTGCCATGTGGAGCGACACGAACGCCAGCGCGGAGAGCGCGACGGTGAGGGCTGCGCTCAGGACGGCGAGAGCAGCCTTCACTCCGGTGAGGAGTCCGGGAGAGGGGGCGCGCATCGCGGCGCGCCTGGAGTCGACCATCGAGGCCCCACTCTAGTCTTTCCGCGTGGCTGACCTTCGTCCTCCGAGTGCGCCGCCGTCGTTCGAGCGCGCGGCCGCGGATGTGCGGGCGACCCTGTTCCGGAACGACCTGTCGGTGCGCGAGATCCCCGCGCCGTCGGGTCTCGCGCCCGAATGCCTGGCGCTGGCCGCCGACGTGCGACCCGAGAGCGAGGGAGCGGACTCCCCCTACGGCACCGGCCGCTTCATCCTCCTCCACGATCCCGACGAGCCGGGACCGTGGAACGGGGCCTGGCGCATCGTGTGCTTCGCGCAGGCGCCGCTCGAACCCGACATCGGCACCGACCCGATGCTGGCCGACGTCGCCTGGTCGTGGCTCATGGACGCGCTCGGCTCGCGGCACGCTCCGTTCCACTCCGCGTCGGGGACGGCGACCAAGACCCTGTCGAAGGGATTCGGATCGCTCGCGGCCGAGGGCGACGGCGCGCAGATCGAGCTGCGCGCGTCGTGGTCGCCGCTGGGGAGCATGACCCCGCACGTCGAGGCGTGGTCGGAACTGGTCTGCATGCTCGCGGGCCTGCCCCCGGGCTCGGAGGATATCGCGGTGCTCGGCGCGCATAGGGCGGCGCGTGACTGAGTACACCGTCATCACCGACGCCGCAGGGCTTGCGGACGCCGTCTCCCGCCTCGCTGCAGGGTCCGGCCCGATCGCCGTCGACGTGGAACGCGCGTCCGGCTTCCGCTACTCGCAGCGGGCGTATCTCGTCCAGGTGTTCCGTCGCGGCTCCGGGGTCTTCCTCTTCGACCCGCCCGCGGTGGGCGACTTCTCGACGCTGCAGGCGGCGATCGGCGAAGACGAATGGGTGCTCCACGCCGCGAGCCAGGACCTCCCGTCCCTGCGCGAGCTCGCCCTCGAACCGCCCACGATCTTCGACACCGAGCTCGCAGCGCGGCTGCTCGGTCACGCGCGCGTCGGTCTCGGGGCGGTCGTCGAAGACACGCTGGGCATCGCACTCGCCAAGGCCCATTCGGCATCCGATTGGTCGACCCGCCCGCTCCCCCAGGCCTGGCTGGAATACGCCGCGCTCGATGTCGAGCACCTCGTCGACGTCCGCGACGTGCTGCACGCCGAGCTCGTCGAGCAGGGCAAGACCGGGTTCGCCGCGGAGGAGTTCCGCGCCGTCCTGGATCGCACCCCCAAGCCGCCGCGGGAGGATCCGTGGCGGCGCCTGAGCGGACTGCATACCGTCCGCGGGCGCCGGGCCCTCGCGATCGCCCGTGAGCTGTGGACCGCCCGCGAGGAGTATGCCCGCGAGCAGGACGTCGCCCCGGGGCGGCTGGTCCCCGATCGAGCCCTGGTGGCCGCACTCATCGCCGATCCGAAGACCAAACACGACCTCGCGCAGGTGAAGGAGTTCACCGGGCGGGCGAGCCGCAGCCAGCTGGACCGCTGGTGGGCCGCGTTCGAAGCCGGCCGCGCCGCGACCGATCTGCCGCTCGAGCGCGCCCCGGGCGGGGACACGCTCCCGCCCGCGCGCGCCTGGCCCGACCGCAATCCCGAGGCGGATGCCCGGCTCAAGGCCGCCCGACCGGCGGTGGAGGCGCGTGCCGAAGAGCTGCGGATGCCGACCGAGAACCTCCTCACGCCCGACATGCTCCGCCGCGTGGCCTGGAGTCCGCCCGATCCGCCGAGGGCGTCATCCGTCGGCGCGGCTCTCGCCGAGCTCGGCGCGCGGCCCTGGCAGATTGAGCAGACTGCACAGCTGATCGCCGATGCCTTTGTGCAATCCGTGCAAGAGCCCTCTCCTGGTCCGGAGAGCGCTTCGTAGGTTCGATCCAACCGATTCAGAGCGCTCCGAAGCCGCTCCTAGGCTGAACGCATCCCTACTTATGGAGGCAGAGTGGCCGAGCTATCGGACGTCTTTTTCGTCGACGGAATGCGCACCCCTTTCGGGCGTGCGGGCGAGAAAGGCATGTACTGGAACACCCGAGCCGACGACCTCGCGGTCAAGGCGACGATCGGACTCATGGAGCGCAATCCCGCGGTGCCCGCGGACCGCATCGATGATGTGGCCCTCGCGGCGACCTCGCAGACCGGTGACCAGGGCCTGACGCTCGGTCGATCGGTCGCGCTGCTGGCGGGACTGCCGCAGACCGTGCCCGGTTTCGCGATCGACCGGATGTGCGCGGGCGCGATGACGAGCGTCACGACGATGGCCGGTTCGATCGGCGTCGGCATGTACGACGTCGCGCTGGCCGGCGGTGTCGAGCACATGGGTCGCCACCCCCTCGACGGCAGCAACGTCGACCCCAACCCGCGGTTCGTCGCCGAGAAGCTCGTGAGCGCCGACGCCCTGAACATGGGTCTGACCGCCGAGCGGCTGCACGACCGCTTCCCCGCGCTGACGAAGGAGCGCGCCGACCGGTTCGGGATGCTGAGCCAGCACAAGGCGCAGGCTGCCTACGAGGCCGGCAAGTTCCAGCCCGATCTGGTCCCGGTCGCGATCAAGGACGCCGACGGCGCGTGGGGCCTGGCGACGGAGGACGAAGGTCGTCGCCCCGAGACGACGATGGAAGGGCTCGCGTCCCTGAAGACCCCGTTCCGCCCGCACGGGCGCGTCACGGCGGGCACGTCCTCTCCGCTGACCGACGGCGCGACCATGAGCCTGCTCGCGGGCGGCGGTGCCGTCAAGGAGTTCGGTCTCGCACCCAAGATGAAGCTCGTGTCGTTCGCATTCGCCGGTGTGCAGCCCGAAGTCATGGGGGTCGGTCCGATCCCGTCGACCGAGAAGGCGCTCAAGAAGGCCGGCCTCACGATCGGCGACATCGGCCTGTTCGAGCTGAACGAGGCGTTCGCGATCCAGGTGATCTCGCTCCTCGACCACTTCGACATCGCGGACGACGACCCGCGCGTCAACCAGTGGGGCGGCGCGATCGCCCTCGGGCACCCCCTGGCGGCATCCGGCGTGCGACTCATGATCCAGCTCGCGGCGCAGTTCGCCGAGCGTCCCGACGTGCGCTACGGCCTCACGGCGATGTGCGTCGGTCTCGGTCAGGGCGGTTCCGTCATCTGGGAGAACCCGCACTTCGACGGCAAGAAGCGCAAGAGCTGAGAGGGCGGACACACGGATGACGAACTACGCAGACATCGATTTCTCGCCGATCCTCGCGATGACGGAGGGTGAGGTGATCACGCACTCCCGTGTGCGCGACATCCGCCTCCCCTCGGGCAAGGTGCTCGCGCTCATCACGCTCGACAACGGCCGTGACCACACGCGCCCCAACACGCTCGGCCCGGCGACACTCGCCGAGTTGAACACGACGCTCGATGCCCTCACCGCGCGCGCGGCGGCCGGCGAGATTCAGGCCGTGGCGATCACCGGCAAGCAGTACATCCTCGCCGCGGGTGCCGATCTGTCCGACATCTCGCGCGTCGGCTCGAAGGAGAACGCCAAGCTCGTGGCGCAGTTCGGCCACATGGTGCTCGGAAAGCTCTCCGAGCTCGGAGTCCCCTCGTTCGCGTTCGTGAACGGGCTCGCGCTCGGCGGCGGTCTCGAGATCGCCCTCAACTCGACGTACCGCACCGTCGACGCGTCGGCCGCGGCGATCGCCCTGCCGGAGGTCTTCCTGGGCATCATCCCGGGCTGGGGCGGCGCGTACCTCCTGCCGAACCTCATCGGCATCGAGAACGCGCTCGAGGTGGTGATCTCGAACCCGCTCAAGCAGAACCGGATGCTGAAGCCGCAGCAGGCGTTCGACTACGGCATCGTGGACGCGATCTTCCCGGCATCGACGTATCTCGAGAACTCGCTCGCGTGGGCCGACGGCGTGCTCGGCGGGAAGATCAAGGTCGACCGCAAGGGCGAGCCGGGCAAGATCGAGCGGCTCACCAAGTGGCCGATCGCGATCAAGATGGCTCGCGGGATGCTCGAGTCGAAGATCGGCACCGTGCCGCGTTCGCCGTACGTCGCACTCGACCTTCTCGACAAGGCCAAGAGCGGGACGAAGGCCGAGGGGTTCGCGCGCGAGGACGACGCGCTGGCCGACCTCGTCACCGGGGACCAGTTCGCGGCATCCATGTACGCGTTCGACCTCGTGCAGAAGCGTGCCAAGCGCCCGGTCGGCGCGCCCGACCGCGACCTCGCGAAGAAGGTCACGAAGGTGGGCATCATCGGTGCCGGCCTCATGGCGAGCCAGTTCGCGCTGCTGTTCCTGCGCAAGCTGCAGGTTCCCGTGCTCATCACCGACCTCGATCAGGCGCGCGTGGACAAGGGCCTGGCGTACATCCACGACGAGATCGCGAAGCTCGAGTCGAAGGGCCGACTCGACGGGGATGCCGCCAACCGTCTGCGTGCGCTCGTCCGTGGCACGACCGACAAGTCGGAATACGCGGACTGCGACTTCGTGATCGAGGCCGTCTTCGAAGAGGTCGGCGTCAAACAGCAGGTCTTCGGCGAGATCGAGAAGATCGTGGCGGAGGACGCGGTGCTGGCGACGAACACGTCGTCACTGTCGGTGGAGGAGATCGGGTCCACCCTGGCTCACCCCGAGCGTCTCGTGGGGTTCCACTTCTTCAATCCCGTCGCGGTCATGCCGCTCATCGAGATCGTGAAGACGCCGCACACGACCGATGCGGCGCTCTCCACGGCGTTCGTCGTCGCGCGCGGGCTCGGCAAGAACGCCGTCCTCACCGCCGACGCGCCGGGATTCGTCGTGAACCGTCTGCTCGCGAAGGTCATGGGCGAAGCCGCGCGGGCGGTCTACGAGGGCACCCCCCTGCTGACCGTCGAGAAGGCCTTCGCGCCGATCGGACTGCCGATGACGCCGTTCCAGCTGATCGACCTCGTGGGCTGGAAGGTCGCGGCACACGTGCAGGACACGATGGCGCACGCGTTCCCCGACCGTTTCTTCGCCTCCGAGAACTTCCACGAGCTCGCCGAGCGTCCGGAGGTCGTCGAGAAGGACAAGAACGGCCGCGTCACGGGATGGACCAAGGCCGCCGAAAAGGTCCTCAAGGGCGCGGTAGGGACCTCTCCGGCGAGTGAGGCCGAGATCCTGCGCCGCGTGCAGGACGGACTCGCGCAGGAGATCCGCATCATGCTCGACGAGGGCGTGGTGCCTGCGGTCGAGGACATCGATCTGTGTCTGATCCTCGGTGCCGGATGGCCGTTCATCGACGGCGGCGCGTCGCCGTACCTCGACCGAGAAGGTGCGTCGGAGCGCGTGTTCGGCGACACGTTCCACCACCCGGTGATCCGGGGCATCGGCTCCTAGCGCCGACGTCGCACAGAGAAGCGGCGGTGCCCCAAGGGACCGGGGCGGCACCACACGCGGGGGGGGGCTCCGGCGGCGCGGCCCCCGACGGCGGCGTCGGGGCCGCCCCCGCTCCC
>CAYOQY010000073.1:0-1634 GCA_964406225.1 uncultured Microbacterium sp. | reverse complement strand
GTTCGGGCACCGGCTCCCCCCCCGGGTGAGCCGGGTCATCGGCCCCGCGCGCCGCCGTCGCCGTGAGAAGCGCCTGTCCCGATCGGGACAGGCGCTTCTCACGTCGATGCGGGGATCTCAGGCGTCGCGGACCTCGTCGGCGGATGCGGAGACGCCCGAGAGCCACTCGGGATGCTGCTCGGTCTGGCGCGCGACCGGGATCCGGGTTCCGAGCACCTGCGAGACGACGTCCTGGGCGATCTTCGCGGCCGTGAGGCCGGCATCCTCCAGGATCTGCTCGCGACTGGCGTGGTCGATGAACTCATCGGGAAGGCCGAGCTCGTCGACGGCGGTGTCCACCCCCGACTCGCGCAGCACCTGTCGCACGCGCGTGCCGATGCCGCCCACACGGATGCCGTCCTCGATCGTGATGACCAGGCGGTGGGACGCGGCGAGCTCGACGATCGACGGCTGGACGGGAACCACCCAGCGCGGGTCGACGACCGTGGCGCCGATCCCCTGCGCGCGCAGGCGGTCGGCGACCTCGACGGCGACGTGCGCCATCGGCCCGATCCCCACCAGGAGCACGTCCTGGGCGTCCGAGCGAGCCAGGATGTCGACACCGTCCGGCATCCGCTCGAGCGCGGGCAGCGTCGGGCTCACGGAGCCCTTGGGGAACCGGATGACCGTGGGTGCGTCCTCGACGGCGACCGCTTCGCGGAGCTCCTCCTGGAGCCGCTCCGCGTCGCGCGGCACGGCGATCCGGATGTTCGGCACGATCTGCAGCATCGCGAGATCCCAGATGCCGTGGTGACTCGGACCGTCAGGACCGGTGACACCGGCCCGGTCGAGGACGAAGGTCACGCCGGCCCGGTGAAGCGCGACGTCCATCATGACCTGGTCGAACGCCCTGTTCATGAAGGTCGCGTAGATCGCCACGACGGGGTGCAGGCCCCCGTAGGCGAGTCCCGCCGCCGACGCGACGGCGTGCTGCTCGGCGATGCCGACGTCGTACACGCGATCGGGGAACCGCTGGGCGAACGGCAGAAGTCCGGTCGGACGCAGCATCGCGGCGGTGATCCCGATGATCTCGGGTCGCTCCTCGCCGACGGCGACGAGCTCGTCGGCGAACACGTCCGTCCACGCCGCCGCGGACGAGCCGCCGAGGGGCTCACCCGACAGGGGGTCGATCTTCCCGACGGCGTGGAACTGGTCGGCTTCGTCATCGCGGGCCGGCTGATAGCCGCGTCCCTTCTCCGTGATCGCATGGACGATCACGGGTGCGCCGAAGTCCTTCGCCAGCTGGAGCGTCTCGATCAGGGCCGGGAGATCGTGGCCGTCCACCGGTCCGAGGTACTTGATGTCGAGATTGGAGTACAGGGCGGCGTTGTTCACGAACCGCGAGAGGAAGCCGTGGGTGCCGCCTCGGACGCCGCGGTAGAACGCGCGCGCCGCGGGTCCGAGCTTGCCGAACAGCGAGTCCGACCCTTTGTGCAGCGTCTGGTAGCTCTCGGTCGTGCGCACGCGGTTGAGGTAGCGGGCCATGCCGCCGATCGTCGGCGCGTAGGAGCGACCGTTGTCGTTGACGACGATGACCAGATTGCGGTCGTTGTCGTCGGAGATGTTGTTGAGCGCCTCCCACGTCATGCCGCCGG
>CAYOQY010000072.1:0-13009 GCA_964406225.1 uncultured Microbacterium sp. | reverse complement strand
CCCGCGACGTGGTCGTCGACCATCCCCGCCGACTGCATGAGCGCGTACATCGTCGTGGGGCCGACGAAGCGGAACCCCCGCCGCAGGAGCTCTTCGCTCGCCGCCGTGGACTCGGGTGTCGTGGCGGGCAGGTCGGCGAGCGATGCCGGTCTCGGCCGCGCGGCCTCCGGCGCGAAGGACCACAGCAGGTCGTCGAGCTCGCCGAAGGCCATGTCGGCGACGATCCGCGCATTGGAGATGGCCGCGCCGATCTTCGCCCGGTTGCGTACGATGCCGGCATCCGCCATGAGCCTTTCGACGTCGGCGTCGCCGAACCGTGCGACGATCTCGGGCTCGAAGCCCGAGAACGCCTCGCGGAAGCGCGGGCGTTTGCGCAGGATCGTGATCCACGAGAGCCCCGCCTGGAACCCCTCGAGGGTGAGCTTCTCGAACAGCGCGCGGTCGCCGTGCAGCGGCACGCCCCACTCCTCGTCGTGGTACCGGAGATACTCCGGATCGCCGCCCACCCAGGCGCAGCGCTGCGTGCCGTCCGGTCCGGTCACGGTGTCGGGGCTCATCCCGTCAGGATAGGGCGCACCGCGCCCACCCACAGACCGAGGGGCAAACGGCGGTGAGACGACGACGGGAGCTCGAAACCGTGGGGATCACCCGCAGTCTCGAGCTCCCGTTGTCGTCTCACGGAAGGAGGGGAAGGCTACTTCTTGTTTGCGACCTTCTCCGAGATCGGCGCCCGGCCCGACTCCTCGAGCTCGCGGTAGTACGCGCGGGCCTCGTCCTGGCGGGCGCGCTCCGCACCGGAGGCGATCGGAGCGCGCAGGTGCTCCGGCGCGTAGCCGAACGCGTCGACGAGATCCTGGGCGTGCGGCCGCAGGCGCAGGCACAGGCGGTCGATGTACGACGAGACCGCGCCGGCGCGCTGCGACGACAGACGGCCGTTGATCAGGTACCAGGAGAGGTGCTTCTCGATGAGGCCCAGGCCGAAGAGGTCGCGGAGCCACGTGAGCACGCGCTTCGTGCCCTCGTCCGAGACGCCGTTCACGGCATCCGTGAACGCCTCCCACTGCAGGAGTTCGCCGTGCGCGCGCGCCGCCTCGATGAGCTCGGACTGATTCGCGTTGAACAGGGCGGCCGCCTCGGCGGGCGAGAGACCGGATGCCGGACGCAGGCGACCGGCGATGTCGGCGACCATCTGCTGGACGCGATCGGTGAGGAGCTCGTGCTGCTGGTCGCCGCGCAGGCCCCGTTCGACGGCGCGGGCGGTGGAGCCGAAGTCGGACACCGCCTGCCCGAGCTGGCGAAGGCCGGCGCCGTGGAACACCTTGCCCGCCGTGTGACCCACCGCGTAGGCGGCGAGCGCCTTGGCGTCCTTGCCCTTGAACTGCTTGCCGAAATCGCTGAGGAGGCGCTTGCCGACCAGCTGCAGCAGGACGTTGTTGTCGCCCTCGAAGGTGACGTAGATGTCGAGGTCCGCGCGCAGTCCCACGAGCCGGTTCTCGAAGAGGAACCCGTTGCCGCCACACGCTTCGCGCGACTCCTGGATCGTGTCGAGCGCATGCCATGTCGACAGGGGCTTGAGCGCGGCGGCGAGGGTCTCGAGGTCTTCGCGGTCCGCGTCCGTGTCGGCGGCGCCGCTGAAGACCGCGTCGAACTTCTGCAGGAACTCGTCGTGCGCGAAGATCGACGCGTACGTCGTCGCGAGGCGGCTGAGCAGGCGGCGCTGGTGCTTGCCGTAATCCAGGAGCACGACTTCGTCGCTGCCCGCGCCGGAATCGAACTGCCGGCGCTGGTTCGCATACGTGATCGCGATGTCGAGGGCGAGGGCGGATGCCCAGGACGCGGCGCCGTCGAGCGAGACGCGGCCCTGCACGAGCGTGCCGAGCATCGTGAAGAAGCGTCGCCCGGGGCTGGAGATGTGGCTCGAGTACGTGCCGTCGGGAGCGACGTCGCCGTACTTGTTGAGCAGGTTCGTGCGCGGCACGCGGACGTGGTCGAAGTGGAGCCGACCGTTGTCGATGCCGTTCAGGCCGCCCTTGAGGCCGTCGTCCTCACCCCCGATGCCGGGGAGGAAGTCGCCGTTCTCGTCGCGGAGCGGAACGTAGAAGCAGTGCACACCGTGGTTCACGCCGTTCGTGATGAGCTGCGCGAACACCGTCGCGGCGATGCCGTGGAGCGCGGCGTTGCCGAGGTAGTCCTTCCAGGCACCCCGGAAGGGCGTGTGGATCACGAACTCCTCGGTTTCGGGGTCATACGTCGCGGTGGTGCCGATCGCCGCGACGTCGGACCCGTGACCGGTCTCGGTCATCGCGAAGGCGCCGGGGATCTCGAGGCTCATGATGCCCGGCAGCCACTTCTCGTGGTGCTCCTGGGTGCCGAGCTGCAGGACAGCCGAGCCGAACAGGCCCCACTGCACTCCGGACTTGATCTGCAGGCTCGGATCGGCCGCGACGAGCTCTTCGAAGCCGGCGATGTTGGCGCCGTTGTTCGCCTCGCCCCCGAACTCCTTCGGGAAGGCGCGGTGCACGGCGCCGTGGTCGACGAGGAGGTGCATCTGGCTCAGGACGCGCTCGCGGTGCTCGTCCATGCCGAGCCCGTCGACCCGCCAGAAGGCGGGGTCCTTGATCATCTCGCGGGCCTCGCGGCGCGTGTCGGCCCACGTGCCGAGCAGCATGTCGGTCACGCGGTCGACATCGATGCGCGCCTCGTATGCCTCGGCGGCGGTGTGCGGGGCGGTCGGGGCGCCACCGGCGGGGGTGCGCCTGCTGGTCGAGGGTTTGGAGGAACGGACGGCGGCGTCGGTCATGAGTGCACCTTTCGGTGGGAGGAGGAATGAGTCAACGGTAGGACTCCCACAAGAGCATCCCAAGCCCGTTGACGATCCGGACAAAGGTTCCGGGCGACCTCGCCCGCGCCGATTGTGGGCTCCCGACAGTGTCGTCACCCCGGGCCACAATGACGGGATGTTCGCCCCGCACGACGCGTCAGAACGCCACGCCAACCACGTCGACGCCTTCGACACGGGGCGCCTCGACGAGGGCCGATGGTGGCCGTACTACACGCCCCACTGGTCCTCGCGCACCGCATCCGCCGCCCGGTACGACTTCGGTGAGCACGGGCTGACGCTCCGGATCGACGCCGACACCGAGCCGTGGTCCCGCGAGTACGACGGGGAGGTCCGCGTGTCCCACCTGCAGACGGGCCAGTTCTCCGGTCCGGTGGGGAGCGCGATCGGTCAACATCGCTACCGCGACGGCCTCGTCGTGCGCGAGGAGCAGCCGGAGCGGCGCCTCTGGCTGCCGCGGTACGGGGTCATCGAGGCGCGGATGCGGGCCATCCGGCATCCGGCCGCGATGGTCGCCTTCTGGCCGGTCGGCTTCGAGGAGCGCCCGGAGGACTCCGGCGAGATCTGCATCGCCGAGATCTTCGGCAGTGAGATCGACGACGACGGCGGCTGGGTCGGCGTCGGGGTGAAGCCGCAGCGGGATCCGCGGCTCACGATGGACTTCGAGAAGATCCGCGTCGAGGGCGACCTGACGCGGTGGCACGACTACGCGGCCGAGTGGGACGAGTCCGGAATCCGCTTCTTCATCGACGGGCGTCACGTCAAGACCGTCGCGCAGCGCATCGACTACCCCGTGCAGCTGATGCTCGACGTGTACGAGCTGCCCGACGCCTCCCGCCCGCGGGACATCTCGGCGCATCCGCTGCGGTTCGACGTCGCACACGTGCGCACGTTTCCGCCGCGATGACGCGTCCCCCGTAAGCACGCGGGCATCTGTACGCGGAGCGCGCGCTCTGGCACACTGATGCCGTCAGGGGGAGGCACGCGATGGGAAGAGTCCTTCGTGCGCTCATGGGGGCGGGGGTCCTCGCGGGCACGGTCATGCTGGGTGGATGCTCGTTCTCGATCGGCGGCGCACCGACGACGGTCGGCAGCGCCAAGGTCGCCGACACCGTCGAGACGATCCTCGAGGAGGAGGTCGGACGTCGCCCCGAAGTCGACTGCGGAGTCGAGGACTTCGCCCTCGAGAACGGCGAGTCGCGCACGTGCGTGCTGACCGATCCTGAAACGGGGCTCGAGTACGAGGCCTCGGTGGTGCTCGCCGACGTGGACGGCTCCGACTTCCGTGTCGACGTCGAGGTGGCCGACCAGCCGATCGACGCCATGGACACGCCGTCCGAGGAGCCGGTGGACGCGCCCGCGACCCTGTTGCTGACCGGGGCGGAGATCGGGGCGACCGCGACATCCGCCCTCACCGGACAGATCGACGGGGCGTTCGAGATCTTCTGCGACGAAGGTGACTACGAGGTGACGGTGGGCACGCAGCTGACCTGCACGTACGCGGACGACGCCGGCGACACTCCCGCGTACATCGAGATCACCGCCGTCGACGGCACGCAGTACGAGCTCTCGGTCTCGGTGCCCTGATCCGCCGGACGGCCGACGTGAGGGGCGGCCTCAACGAAGCTGGAGGCCGCCCCTCAGGTCGGTTCCGGCTACAGCTCCAGACCGTGGCCGAAGCGGAACAGCGGGTCCTCGGTGTCGAACGGCACGTCGGGACGTGAGGCCTCGACCGCGGCCATGCTGCGCGGCACGTCGAACGGCAGCTTCCCCCGGGCGGGAACCGCGCCCGACAGCACGTCCAGCAGCGCGGCGGCGCTGACACCCCAGTTCGCGACGACCGCAGCGGCGGCATCCGCGATCGGCGCGAGGATCGCGGGGCGGTCGAGGAACACGTCGACCACGGTCGGCACCTGGGCCGAGACCTCGGCCACATGGGCGATGACGTCGGCCGGGAAGTCGAGCGAGCCGGCGTGGAAGAAGTTCTCGAACATCGTGGCGCGCTGCTCGTACGGCGCCTGCAGGCGCAGGATCGCGAGGTCGGCTTCGGCCGGCGTGGCGACGACCTCGCCGTACGCGGCGGCGGTCTCGGGCGCGATGCCCTCGACGTACAGGCGGATGCCGGGGGCGAACGGCAGCACCGCATCGCGGTTCGTGAGCACGGCGATCGACGCGCGCTGAGCGGCGTCACCGGCCGCCCGGAACTCCGCCGAGCCGACGATCGTGTCGGCCGCGGCGGCGTCGACGTAGGGGTTCTCGAACAGGCCGAGGAGGAACTTCTCGCGCAGCAGGCGGCGGGCCGAGACGTCGAGGCGCTCGTGCGTGACGACCCCCGACTCCACGAGGTCGACGAGGATCTCGGTGCACTGCTCGCCGCCGAACTGGTCGGCGCCGGCATCGAGGATCTTCGCCATCCGCTCGGCGGGAGTGAGGTGCTCGACGCCCCACGCGCGCGCGGCGAAGTCGTGGCCCATGATCGGCTGATCGGTGATGAGGCCCCAGTCCGTGCAGACGATGCCGTCGAACGCGTAGCGCTCGCGGAGGAGACCCGTGAGCACCGAGCGGTTGAAGCCGAAGCCGACCTCTTCGTACTCCGTGCCGATCGGCATGCCGTAGTAGGGCATGATCTGCCGGCCGCCGGCCGCGAAGACCGCCTCGAACGGCTTCAGGTGATGCTCGAAGTTGTCGCCCGGGTACACCTGCTCGCGACCGTAGTCGAAGTGCGGATCTTCGCCGTCCTTCTGGGGACCGCCGCCCGGGAAATGCTTCGTCATGGTCGAGACCGATCCCGGGCCGAACGACGCACCCTGGAACCCGCGCACGTACGCCGCGCCGAGCTCGCCCGAGAGGTCGGCGTCCTCACCGAAGGTCTGCAGCGCGCGCGACCAGCGCGGCTCGGTCGCGAGGTCGACCTGCGGGTGGAGGGCGACCCGGATGCCGACGGCGGTGTACTCGCGCCGCGCGATGTCACCGAACCGCTCGACCAGCGCGCAGTCGCGCGTCGCCGCGAGACCGAGCGCCTCGGGCCACTGCGAGAAGGGGCCCGCGAGGATCGCGGCGCCGGGGTTCTCAGAGAACCCGTGGCGCGGGTCGGTCGAGATCGTGACCGGGATGCCGAGCCGCGTCGATGCAGCGAGCTCCTGGACCTTGTTGTGCCAGCGCGCGATGTCACCTGCTGTCGGAGCGACTCCGAGCAGGTTGAAGTGCGTGACGTGGCGGCCCCGCACCATCTCGTCGTTGGACGCGATGCCGAAGACCGGATCGCCGTCCGAGAGTTCGCCGCCCTCTCCCATCGCGATCATCGTCTGGAAGAACAGCCCCGCCTTCTCGGCGAGCGTCATCTGCGCCAGGAGGATCTCGACCCGTTCGTCGACGGGCAGGGAGGCGTCCCGGTAGCGGGTGTCGATCGGTGAGCCGTCGACCTGCGTCGTGTCGGGTCGGGCGGGATCGGTCATCGTCGGGGTGGCGTCGTCGCTCATGCGACCACTGTAAACCGAATGACGCTTGGTTTTCTAGCGCGCGTCAGAAGAGACCGACGATGCGGCCGTCCTCGTCGACGTCGATCGTGGTCGCCGCGGGCACCGCCGGCAGGCCCGGCATCGTCATGATGTCGCCGCACACCATCACCACGAATCGCGCGCCCGCCGCCAGACGCACCTCCCGGATGTCGACCGAGTGACCTGTGGGCGCACCGCGCAGCTTCGGATCTGTGGAGAACGAATACTGCGTCTTCGCCACGCACACCGGGTAGCCGCCGTACCCGGTGTCCTGCAGTTGGCGGATCCGGGTGCGCACCGCGGTGCTCGCCGTGATCTCCGACGCCCCGTAGACGCGCTCCGCGATCGCCCGCATCTTGTCCCACAGCGATGCGTCGTCGGGGTAGGTGAACGAGAGCTCGGAGGGCTCCGCGCACAGCCGCACGACCTCGCGCGCGAGCTCCTCGGCGCCCGCTCCCCCCTCGGCGAAGTGCGTCGCCACGACCGCCCTCGCGCCGAGACGCTCCACCGCGTCGACGAGGGCCGCGATCTCGGCATCCGTGTCCTCCGTCCGGTGGTTGATCGCGACGACGGCGGGCAGTCCGAAGGTCTCGCGCACGGTCACCAGGTGCCGGGCCAGGTTGACCGTGCCGCGGGCGACGGCGGCGACGTCTTCGCCCGGCAGGTCGGCGACCTCGACGCCGCCGTGATACTTCATCGCCCGGACCGTCGCGACGATCACCGCGGCCGAGGGTCGGAGTCCCGTCGTCCGGCACAGGATGTCGACGAACTTCTCCGCCCCGAGGTCCGCGCCGAAACCCGCCTCCGTCACGACGTAGTCGGCAAGATGGAGGGCGGCATCGGTCGCGAGGAACGAATTGCACCCGTGCGCGATGTTCGCGAACGGGCCGCCGTGCACGAACGCCGGGGTGTGCTCGAGCGTCTGCACGAGATTGGGCGCGAGCGCGTCGCGCAGGACGGCGGTCATCGCGCCGTGCGCCCCCAGCTCCCGCGCGGTCACGGGAGTGCGGTCGCGCGTGTAGCCGATCACGATGTCGCCCAGGCGCTCCTTCAGGTCGCGCAGATCGGCGGCGAGACAGAAAATCGCCATCACCTCGCTCGCCACGACGATGTCGAAGCCGGATTCGCGCGGGTAGCCGTTGCCCGGACCGCCGAGCCCGAGGACGACATCGCGCAGCGCGCGGTCGCTCACGTCGAGCACCCGCCGCCACGTGATGCGCCGCACGTCGATGCCGAGCGCGTTGCCGTGGTGGATGTGGTTGTCGATCATCGAGGCGAGCAGGTTGGTCGCGACCGCGATCGCCGAGAAGTCGCCGGTGAAGTGCAGGTTGATGTCCTCCATCGGAACGACCTGCGCATAGCCGCCGCCTGCGGCGCCGCCCTTCATGCCGAAGACCGGGCCGAGTGCGGGCTCGCGCAGGCAGATCATCGCCCGCTCTCCGATGCGCGTGAGCGCGTCGCCGAGGCCCACGGTCGTGGTCGTCTTGCCCTCCCCGGCGGGTGTCGGCGAGACCGCGGTGACGAGCACGAGCCTGCCGCGCGGTCGCTCGCGGATCCCGGCGAGGTGGTCGAGCGCGATCTTGGCCTTGTACCGCCCGTACGGTTCGACGGCGCCGTCCGGGATGCCGAGGCGGGCGGCGATCTCGCCGATCGGCAGCATGTGCGCCGCGTGCGCGATGTCGATGTTGCTGAGGCTCATCGTCGAACCTTTCCTGTTCTGCACCGCTTCGGCACCGATCGACACCGGATGCCGGGGCGGGGCCGCCGCTATCGGGTCGTTCCGGCGATCACCTCGAGGACCGCCTCGCCGTAGGCTTCGCGCTTCTTCGCGCCGATGCCGGTGATGCCGTCGAGGTCGTCGAGCGTCGCGGGCCGGTGTTCGGCGAGCGCACGGAGGGTCGCGTCGCCGAAGACGATGTAGGCCGGCATCCCCTGCTCGCGGGCGACGCCGGCGCGCCATTCGCGCAGTGCCTCGAACAGCGGCCGATCACTCGCGTCGAGGGCATCGGATGCCGACGCCTTGCGCGCGCGGGATGCGCCGGCGCCGCCGCGGCCGAGGACGTCGCGGCGCAGCGGAACGGGGGCCTCGCCGCGGAGTACCGCTCCGGCGGGCTCGCCGAGCGCGAGGGTGCCGTATTCGCCCTGTGCCACGAGGATGCCGCGCGCCAGGAGCTGCCGGATGACGCTGCGCCAGTCCTGGTCGCTCAGATCCGCGCCGAGACCGTACGTCGACAGCGCGTCGTGTCCCTGCTGCCGGATGCGGTCGGTCGAGGCTCCGCGGAGGATGTCGATCAGGTGACCGGCACCGAACGCCTGCCCTCGCTCGCGCTGCAGCCGGACGATCGTGGAGAGGAGCTTCTGGGCCGGCACGAGGCCGTCCCACGTCTCGGGAGCCTCGAGGCAGGTGTCGCAGTTGCCGCACGCCCCCGACGGTTCGCCGAAGTAGCCCAGGAGGTTCTGCCGGCGGCATCCGACGGTCTCGCACAGCGCGAGCATCGCGTCGAGGTGCTGGCCGAGGCGCATCTTGTAGGAGCGCTCACCCGGGGACTGGTCGATCATGCGCCGCTGCTGGACGACGTCGCCGAGTCCGTAGGCCATCCAGGCCACGGAGGGCTCGCCGTCGCGACCCGCGCGACCGGTCTCCTGGTAGTAGCCCTCGACGGACTTCGGCAGGTCGATGTGTGCCACGAACCGCACGTCGGGCTTGTCGATGCCCATTCCGAATGCGATCGTGGCGACCATGACGACACCGTCCTCGCGCAGGAAGCGTGACTGGTGCCGCGCGCGCACGGACGAGTCGAGACCCGCGTGGTACGCGAGGGCGTCGATGCCCTGCGTGCGCAGGTACTCCGCGGTCTGCTCGACGCTCTTGCGGCTGAGGGCGTAGACGATGCCCGCGGCTCCCGGGGGCTGCGACCGGATGAAGGTGAGCAGCTGCTTGCGCGGCTCGACCTTGGGATCGATGCGGTATTGGATGTTCGGCCGGTCGAAGCTCGCGACGAAGTGCGCGGCGTCGGGCAGGCGCAGTCGCTCGGTGATCTCGCGATGGGTCGCGGCGGTCGCCGTGGCCGTCAGGGCGACGCGCGGCACGCCCGGGAACTGCTCGCCGAGCTCGCCGAGCGTCAGGTAGTCGGGGCGGAAGTCGTGCCCCCACTGCGAGACGCAGTGGGCCTCGTCGATCGCGATGACGCTCAGCGTGCCGCGCTGCAGGAGCGCGCGGGTCGACGGGCTCGAGAGCCGCTCGGGGGCGACGTAGATGAGATCGAGCTCGCCCGAGAGGTACGCGCGCTCGACGGCCGTCCGCTCCGGCGCGGCCTGCGTGGAGTTGAGGTACGCGGCGCGCACGCCGTTCGCGACGAGCGCGTCGACCTGGTCGTGCATGAGCGCGATGAGCGGGCTCACCACGAGTCCCGTCCCCGGCCGCACGAGGGCGGGCACCTGGTAGATCAGGCTCTTGCCGCCGCCGGTGGGCATGAGCACGACGGCGTCGCCACCCGCGACGAGCTGATCGATCGCGGCGGCCTGGTTGCCGCGGAACGCGTCGTAGCCGAACACGGTGTGCAGCGCGTCCAGGGGCGTGGCGAACCGTGGGGGCGCCGCCTGCGGAACGGACGGAGGGGATGCCGCGGACGGCGAGCCCGGCATCCGGGTGTCGTTTCGGGAGGAGGCGGGGAGGTCGCCGCCGGAAGAGGCCCACGCGTGATCGGCGGGGGGCTCCCAGTAGTCTTCGGGCGGCGGTTCGTCGTCCGCCCACACCGCATCGGCGTACGGATCGGCGGACGGAGTGCTCATCGGCTCAAGGGTAGCCCGCGCAGCCGACACCGCCCGCGCAGGCGACACCGTCCGCGCCGCCGGGAACACCCCCACCCGGCGGCGACGTCGGTCAGGCGAGGCGGCCGGCGTACACGCGGGAGGGGATGCGCAGGCCGGAGGGCCGAAACGACCGGATCGATCCTCCCCACTGCGCATCTCCTCCGCTGAGCCGGGGTGTCGGCACGCCACGGCTGATCGCCCCAGCGGTCAGAGCCGCAGGACCTCGGTGATCCGCACCACGGCGGCGCCGGCCTCCTCGGACGCGGCCAGGTCGACCTCGCCGCGGATGCGCCAGTCGTGGTCGCCCGCGGGGTCGTCGATCGTCTGCTCCACTTTCCAGAGACCGGATGCCGCGGCATCCGCCTCATCGACCGTGACGAGACGCGGCGAGCGCGCCGGCCCGCCCGTCAGGATCTCATCGTGCTCGTCGAAGTACGCGTCCAGCGCGCCGGACCAGTCGACGTCGGGATCGAGCTCGGCGAGCTCGTCGTCGCTCTGCAGGGCGGCCAGACGCACCCGACGGAACAGCTCGTTGCGGACGAGGACGAGGAACGCGCGCCGGTTCGTGAGCACCGACGGCGGGGCGGGCGGCACGACGGGGGCGTCGGGGTCGACGACGGGGTTGATCAGCGACTCCCATTCGTCGACGAGGCTCGAGTCGACCTGCCGGACCAGTTCGCCCAGCCACGCGATGATGTCGAGCAGCTCGGGGGTCTGCGCTTCGGTCGGCACGGTCTGCCGGATCGCGCGGTAGGCGTCACTGAGGTAGCGCAGCACGAGGCCCTCGCTGCGGGCGAGCTGGTACACCTGGATGAACTCCGCGAACGACAGCGCCCGTTCGAACATGTCGCGCACGACCGACTTCGGCGAGAGTTCGAAATCGCGCACCCACGGCTGGCTCGACGCGAAGACCTCGAACGACTGGGCGAGCAGCTCCGCGAGCGGCTTCGGCCACGTCACCTCCTCGAGCAGCTCCATCCGCTCCTCGTACTCGATGCCCTCGCGCTTCATCGCGGCGACGGCCTCGCCGCGCGCGAGGTACTGCTGCTGCGAGAGCACGGGCCGCGGGTCGTCGAGCGTCGCCTCGATCACACTCACGACGTCGAGCGCATAGTGACCGGTACCTACGGAGCGGTGTGCAGAACTCCTCACTTCCGGTGCGGAATCGCCCGATTCGCCCGGATCCGCGCCCGCAATGCCCGAATCTGAGGAGTTGTGCACGCGCCACACCTCATCCGTCGGGTCGAGCAGCCCGATCGCGGCGAGCGCGAACGGCGAGAGAGGCTGGTTGAGCGCGAAGTTCGGCTGCAGGTCGACGGTGAGACGGATGCCGTCGGTGACGGGATCCGTCACGACGACCTGCGCCGCGACCAGCGTGCGGAAGATCCCGAGCGCCCGCCGGGCCAGCTCGTACTTCCGCGCGCGCGGCTCGTGGTTGTCGAATACGAGCGAGCGGATGTTCGCGAACACGTCACCGCCGCGGGCGATCACGTTGATCATCATCGCCGCGGTGAGCTGCAGGTGCGGCTCGAGCGGTTCGGGCTCAGCGGCGACGAGACGCTCGAACGACGCCTCCCCCCAGTTCACGAAGCCCTGCGGCGCCTTCTTTCGGACGATCTTCTTCTGCTTCTTCGGATCGTCGCCGGCTTTGACCACGGCCTGCGTGTTCTCGATCTCGTGCTCGGGCGCCATGACGACGACCGTCCCCGCGGTGTCGAAACCGGCGCGGCCCGCACGACCGGCGACCTGGTGGAACTCACGGGCGGTGAGTTGCCGCATCCGCTGTCCGTCGTACTTCGCCAGCGCCGTGATGAGCACCGTCCGGATCGGGACGTTGATGCCGACGCCGAGCGTGTCGGTGCCGCAGATGACCCGCAGCAGACCCCGCTGGGCCAGCGTCTCGACCAGGCGACGGTAGCGCGGCAGCATCCCGGCGTGGTGCACCCCGATGCCCGCGCGCACGTATCGCGAGAGCGTGCGGCCGAACGCCGTCGTGAAGCGGAAGCCGCCGATCGCCTCAGCGATCGCATCGCGCTGCTCGCGACTGACGATCCGCACCGACGAGAGCGCCTGGGCGCGCTCCATCGCCGCCGCCTGCGAGAAGTGGACGATGTAGACGGGCGCCTGCCCGGTCTCGAGAAGCTCCTCGACCGTTTCGTGCACGGGCGTGCGGGCGTACGAGAAGTGCAGCGGGACGGGGCGTTCGACGCCGGTGATCGTCGCGGTGGATCGCCCGGTGCGCCGCGTGAGGTCGGCGGCGATGTCGGTGACGTCGCCCAGCGTCGCCGACATCAGCACGAACTGCGCCCGCGGCAGCAGCAGGATCGGCACCTGCCACGCCCATCCCCGGTCGGGGTCGCCGTAGTAGTGGAACTCGTCCATCACGACCTGATCGACCGGCGCATCCGCGCCCTGCCGCAGCGCGAGGTTCGCCAGGATCTCGGCCGTGCAGCAGATGATCGGCGCGTCCGGGTTGACCGAGGAGTCACCGGTGACCATGCCGACGCGCTCCGCGCCGAAGATGTCCACGAGCGCGAAGAACTTCTCACTCACGAGCGCCTTGATGGGGGCCGTGTAGTACGTCCGCCCGCCCCGGGCGAGCGCGGCGGCATGAGCGGCGATCGCGACGAGCGACTTACCGGTTCCGGTCGGCGTCGAGAGGATGACGTTCGCGCCCGAGACGATCTCGATCGCCGCCTCGTCCTGGGCGGGGTAGAGCGAGAGGCCCTGATCGGCGGCCCACGCGACGAAGCCGTCGTACACCGCATCGGGATCGGCGCCCGCCGGGATGAGGTCGAGCAGCGCGGGAGGCATCCTCCGAGTCTGCCTCACGGCGGGCGGAGGACGTCGCCGTCCGAGG
>CAYOQY010000071.1:0-13237 GCA_964406225.1 uncultured Microbacterium sp. | reverse complement strand
GTGCTGCGCGACTCGTACTGCCGCACGATCGGCATCGAGTACATGCACATCCAGGATCCCGCCCAGCGCCTGTGGTTCCAGGAGCAGGTCGAGATCAAGTACCAGAAGCCGGGCCACGACGAGCAGCTGCGCATCCTGAGCAAGCTCAATCAGGCCGAGGCGTTCGAGACGTTCCTGCAGACGAAGTACGTCGGCCAGAAGCGCTTCAGCCTCGAGGGCGGCGAATCGCTGATCCCGCTCCTTGACGAGATCCTCCAGGGTGCGGCGGAGGCCGGCCTCGACGGCACCGCTATCGGCATGGCCCACCGCGGTCGCCTGAACGTGCTGACGAACATCGCCGGCAAGACGTACGGACAGGTCTTCCGTGAGTTCGAGGGCTCGGTCGCGGTGGGCAGCAAGAGCGGCTCGGGTGACGTGAAGTACCACCTGGGCACCGAGGGCACGTTCGTCGACGATCGGGGCGAAGAGCTGCCGGTCTACCTGGCCGCGAACCCGTCGCACCTCGAGACCGTCGACGGCGTCCTCGAGGGCATCGTGCGCGCCAAGCAGGACCGCAAGCCCATCGGCACGTTCTCGTGGCTGCCGATCCTCGTGCACGGCGACGCCGCGTTCGCAGGGCAAGGCGTCGTGGTGGAGACGCTGCAGATGTCGCAGCTGCGCGGCTACCGTACGGGCGGCACGATCCACGTCGTCGTGAACAACCAGGTCGGCTTCACGACCGTCCCCCAGGACGCCCGCTCGTCGGTGTACGCGACCGACGTCGCCAAGACGATCCAGGCCCCCATCTTCCACGTGAACGGCGACGACCCCGAAGCGGTCGTGCGCGTGTCGCAGCTCGCGTTCGCCTACCGCCAGCGCTGGCACAAGGACGTCGTGATCGACCTCGTGTGCTACCGCCGACGCGGTCACAACGAGGGTGACGACCCCTCGATGACGCAGCCGCTCATGACGAACCTCATCGAGGCGAAGCGCTCCGTGCGCCGTCTGTACGTCGAGGCGCTCGTCGGTCGCGGTGACATCACCGAGGAGGAGTACGAGCAGGCCAAGCGCGACTTCCAGAACGGTCTGGAGATCGCGTTCGCCGAGACGCACGCCGCCGAGACCGGCACCTCACCCGTGGTCTCCGAAGCCGCCGTCGAGCCGGCGAGCGGATCGCCCGACACGACCGGTGTCTCCCGCGAGATCGTGCACATGATCGGCGACGCGTTCGTCAACAAGCCCGAGGGCTTCACGGTGCACGCCAAGCTGCAGCAGCTCCTCGACAAGCGCCTGGACATGAGCCGCAACGGCTCGGTGGACTGGGGCTTCGCCGAGCTCCTCGCGTTCGGCTCGCTGCTGGTCGAGGGCACCGCCGTGCGCCTGGCCGGTCAGGATTCGCGCCGCGGCACGTTCGTGCAGCGTCACTCGGTCCTGCACGACCGTGCGAACGGCCAGGAGTGGATCCCGCTCACGAATCTCGGCGAGAACCAGGGCCGATTCTGGGTCTATGACTCGCTCCTGAGCGAGTACGCGGCGATGGCCTTCGAGTACGGATACTCCGTCGAACGTGCGGATGCGCTCGTACTCTGGGAGGCGCAGTTCGGCGATTTCGCGAACGGCGCCCAGTCCGTCGTCGACGAGTTCATCTCGTCCGCCGATCAGAAGTGGAGCCAGCAGTCGAGCGTCGTGCTGCTGCTCCCCCATGGCTACGAGGGACAGGGACCCGATCACTCGTCCGCACGCATCGAGCGCTACCTGCAGATGTGCGCGCAGGACAACATGACCGTGGCGCGCCCGTCGACGCCGGCGTCCTACTTCCACCTGCTGCGTCGCCAGGCCTACATGCGCCCGCGGCGTCCGCTGATCGTGTTCACCCCGAAGGCGATGCTGCGCCTGCGCGGTGCCACGAGCGCGGTCGAGGACTTCCTGACCGGCAAGTTCGAGCCCGTCCTCGACGACAACCGCGGTCTCGATCGTTCGGCCGTCACGCGCGTTCTGCTGCACGCCGGCAAGATCCATTGGGATCTCAAGGCCGAGCTCGACAAGAACCCGAACCCGCAGATCGCACTCGTCCGGCTCGAGCAGTACTACCCGGCGCCGATCGACGAGCTGAACGCCGTGCTGGACAGCTACCCGAACGCGGAGCTGTGCTGGGTGCAGGACGAGCCCGAGAACCAGGGGGCGTGGCCCTTCATCGCACTCGAGGTCGTCAAGCACCTGCACGGCCGCACGATCCGTCGCATCTCGCGATCCGCCGCCGCCTCCACGGCGACGGGCTCGCCCAAGGTGCACGCGATCGAGCAGGCCGCGATCCTCAAGAAGGCGCTGACGCTCTAGCGCCGGGCTTCGGTGAGGGCCGCGGGGTCAGTACCAGAGGCTGAGGTACGGAGGCGTCGGCGAGGCGAACGTCGCGTCGAGGGCTGCGACGACGTCGTCGTCCGCGGCCACGAGCCCCGCGTCGCGCAGAGTGCGCGCGCGGACGCCGCCGAGCACCAGGGATGAGAGCGCGGCGACCGACAGCGACACATCCGCCGGCTCTCCAGCGGCCCGCACGGCAGGGTTGCCGCCGTCGTCGACCGCGAGCCGCCACGTTCCCTCCGCGAAACCCAGCGCATCCGTGACCGCGACGGTGAAGGCGCCGGGCGCCGCGTACGTCCGGGACGAGAGCACCGTCGGCACGTCCAGGATCCGGAGCCACCCGTGCTCGCCCGTCTCCACCTTCGCCGCGCGCTGATCGGAGATCATCCAGCGCACCGGCTCGTCGACCGAGCGCAGCGCGGCCTTCACCACTGAGACAAGATCGTGCTCGAGGGCGAACCGCCACAGAGCGGCGTAGGCGTCGGGGGTCTCACTCAGCAGGTAGTGCAGGTCCAGCTCGTGCTTCGTGAAGTCCGCGCCTTCCTCCGACAGCCGGTACACGGCGATCCCCCGCGTCACGCCGTCGGCGTCCGCGTAGCGCACGGCGCGCACCTTGCCGCCGCCCTCCTGGCCCGGGACCAGACCCGCCATGCGGCGCCAGAGACCTGGCCATGCCTCGATCTCCCCGGGGCGGGTGCCGCGGACGCGCCCGTGCAGCTCGGCGAGCTGGGCGCGCAGCCCCTCCCGGTCGATGAAGTCCAGCCGACCGTCGGGTCGCGGACCCACCCACGTCGCGCGCTTCGCATCGATCGTCCAATCGGTGCCGAACGTCGCGGGGGCGAAGCCGAATCGGCCGTAGATCGTGGCCTCCGACACGGTGAGCCCGGCGATCGCGAGCCCCGCATCCGCCGCGGTGCGCAGCTCGCCCTCGAGCATTCCGCGGGCGATCCCCCGGCGCCGGTGCGTCGCCGCGACGGTCACCCCGCTCACCGCCCACATCGGGATGCCGCGTCCTCCGGGCAGCGTCAGGTCGGTGACCCACGAATTGACGGTGCCGACCGGCTGCGACACGTCGAACGCGCGCGGGTCGTACACGCCGACGAAGCGACGGAAAGCGAGACCCTCGCGGGCGCCGGCGATCTGCTCCTCGCTCTGCTCCCCGGCGAGGAACCCGCGCATCTCCGCCTGGAGGTACGGATCGAACACCCCGGTGTCGCCCGTGTCGATCACTCGATAGTCGAGGCCGTTCGCCGCGAGCGACGCGACGGCGGCGGGGTCTGCGGGGGCGTTCTTCCAGTCCGGGGCCATGCCGCCAGACTATCCAGGCCCTCCGACCCCGATCCGATCAGTCGTCGAGGGCGGCGATCGCGGCATCCATCGACGCCAGGCGATCCTCCTCGACGAGCCCGAGTCGCGTGCGCCGGTCGAGCAGGTCGTCGACGCCGATCGCCCCTTCCACGCGGACGCCCCAGCGGAGCTCCTGCGCGGTGACCCCGCGCGCGGCGGCCGGTCCGTCCGCGAGCGCGGCGACGTACGGCGCCTCCGCTCCGTAGCGCCGCACGAGCCGCGGCACTGCGGCGATCTCGGGTGATCGCGGCCGGGGCCACGCCCCCACGAGCGGGAGGGAGCCCGTGACGGATGCCGAGACCTCGCGCCCGGCGAACCGGCGCTCCACCGCGGCATCCACGCCGTCCTGCGCCATGCGGCGATAAGTCGTGAGCTTGCCGCCGACCACGCTGAGCACGCCGTCCGCGGACTCGATGATCGCGTGCCGGCGCGACAGGTCGCTCGTCTCCCCCTCCGGCGCCTCCGGGCGCGTGAGGAGGGGCCGCAGCCCCGCGAACGTCGCCCGGACGTCCGCGCGATCGAGCGGACGGGCCAGGACCGTGTTCATGGTCTCGAGCAGCATGTCGATCTCGGCGTCCGTCGCGTGCGCGACCTCGGGGACGGGTCCGTCCGCGGGGACGTCGGTCAGGCCGACGTACGCGCGTCCGTGGACCGCCGGAACCGTGAAGACGAACCGGCTGCTCGAACCCGGGACCGGGACGGTGAGCGAGACGTCCGATCCGCCGAGGCGCGCGGAGTCGACCACGAGGTGCGTGCCCCGGCTCGGCCGCAGGTGCACGTCGGGATCGAGCTCCCCCGCCCACACCCCGGTCGCGCTGATGACCGCGCGTGCGCGGACGTCGATCTCGGCGCCCGTGAGGACGTCGCGGAGCACGGCCCCGTCGCCGCGGACTCGCGAGGCCTCGACCCGGGTGAGTACGACGGCGCCGTGCCCGGCCGCGGTGCGCGCGACGGCGATCACCAGCCGGGCGTCGTCCACGAGCTGTCCGTCCCAGCCCCGCATCCCGCCCCGCAGCGCCTCGGTCGCGACGGCGGGCGCGAGGCGGATGGTCTCCGATCGACTGATAGGTCCCGGCGAGCGCAGGACGGCATCCGGCGTGCCGACGAGGCGGCGCAGGCCGTCGCCCATCCCGAAGCCCGCACCGACGTACGCCCCGCGCGCCAGATGGCCGGGAGCGTAGAGGGGAAGCACCTGCGCGAGCGGACGGGTGAGGTGGGGCGCCGTGCGCGTCATGAGCACGTGCCGCTCCGCGGCACTCTCGTGGGCGATCGCGAACTGTCCCGTCGCGAGGTACCGCAGCCCTCCGTGGACGAGCTTCGAGCTCCACCGGCTCGTGCCGTGCGCGAGGTCATGACGCTCGACGAGGACGGTGCGCAGCCCTCGGCTCGCCGCATCCAGGGCGATCCCCGCACCCGTGATGCCGCCGCCGATCACGAGCACGTCGACGACCGGGTGGTCTCCGAGGTCGGCGAGCTCGCGCCGGCGCCGCTGCGCGTTCAGGGCGGTGGAGCCGGGGTGTCGCCCCACGACGCGGGTCATCGCACACCCGCGGCGGGACGGAGGTAGCCCGCCAGAGCGGCGTGGAGCTCGTGCGCCCAGGCGTCATCCGGCAGCCACTCCCGCACGAGCGGTGCGGACTGGACGGCCGACTGCGCGATCAGGAGCACCATCGCGGCCAGGCGGTCGGGGTCGCCCGCGCGGACGAAGCCCTCCGTTTGTCCCGCGCGCACCCGTGCGGAGATCTCCCGATGGATGCCGCGCTGGCTCGTCCCGAGCCGCTCGAGGATGTAGCGGGCGAAGAGCTCGGGGTCGGTCTCGCGCAGCCGGTCCACGAGCGGCAGGGCGCGGATGCGGTCGGCGGTCTGCACGAGAGTGTCCGCGAACTCGTCGAGCGACAGGGGTGCGGGGTGCTCGGGGATCACCGCGAGGAGCTCGCGCGTCACGAGCGCCGCCAGCAGCGCCTGCGCATCGGGCCAGTAGCGGTACAGCGTCTGCCGTGAGACGCCCGCGCGTCGGGCGATGTCGGAGGCGGTCGTGCGGCGGACCCCGTGCGCGAGCACTTCGGCGCGCGCCGCATCCAGCAGGGCCGTCTCGGTCTCGACGACCGCCGGAACGGCGGCCACGACGTTCGACCCGTGCGCGACGGTCGACCCGTGCGCAACGGTCGACCCGTGCGCGACGGTCGAGTCGTGCGCGGAGGTCATCGGCGGCTCCACCATGTGACAACCATACAGAATGTGTCATACTGTCGCGATGGATGCGACGACGCCTTCCGCCCATTCGCCGCTCGCCGTCCCCGCCGCCCGCCCGCGCTCCGCCTGGGACGCGTGGGGGAACGAGACCGTCCGCCTCCCACCGGGGGCCAAGGCCCTCGTCGCCGCCCTCCTCCCAGGCCGGGCTCACCCCGTCCCGCGTCGTCCGGCACCGACGCTCACCCCCTCGCGCCTCACCGAGACGGAGCGGCAGCTGCTCGCCGACGCCGTCGGCGCGGCGCACGTGACGACGGACGACGACGCACGCGCCCTGCACCTCGGCGGCAAGAGCACCCCGGACCTCCTCGCCCGGCGCCTTGCCGACCCGCAGACCGCGCCGGATGCCGTCGTCCGTCCGTCTTCGCACGACGAGGTGCTCGCCGCCCTCCGTGCCTGCGATGCGCGCGGGATCGCCGTCGTGCCGTTCGGCGGCGGGACGAGCGTCGTCGGAGGCGTCGATCCCGTCAGCGGTGCGCACGACCGCGTCATCGCGCTCGACCTCTCACGAACCGCCGCACTGCGGGACCTCGACGAGACGTCGCTGCTGGCGACGTTCGGCGCCGGCACGACCGGCCCCCAAGCCGAAGAGCTGCTGGCGGTCCGGGGCTACACCCTCGGGCACTTCCCGCAGAGCTTCGCGTTCGCCTCGCTCGGCGGCTACGCCGCGACGCGATCGAGCGGGCAGGCCTCTCGCGGGTACGGGCGCTTCGACGATCTCGTGCACGCGTTGCGCGTGGCGGCGCCGACCGGCGAGCTGCAGCTCGGTCGCGCACCCGCGAGCGCCGCAGGCCCCGATCTCCGCGAGCTCTTCCTCGGCTCCGAGGGCGCCTTCGGGGTGATCACCGAAGTCACCGTGCGCATCCGACCCGCACCGGCGGTCACGACGTACGCGGCGTGGACGTTCCCGGACTTCGCCTCCGGCGCCGCGGCGCTGCGCGAACTCACCCAGCGCGGCATCCGCCCCACCGTCCTGCGACTGAGCGATGCGAACGAGACGCGCACGAACGCCCTGCTCGGAGGGCACCTCACTCGGGCCCGCGGCTGCCTCGCGATCGCGACGTTCGAGGGGATGGACGACGCCGACGCGGCCTCGGCACGGGACGCCGCGGATGCGGTCTGCCGATCGCACGGCGGAACTCCGCGCGGCGAGGAGCCGGCACGATCGTGGGAACGCGGCCGATTCGCCTCCCCCGCTCTGCGTGACACGCTGCTCGACATCGGGGTGCTCGCCGAGACCCTCGAGACGGCGACGACATGGGCGGGCCTGGACGCCCTGAAGGCCGAGGTCACCGCCGCGCTCACGGAGACGCTGACCGCCGACGGCACCAGGCCGCTCGTGATGTGCCACATCTCGCACGTGTATCCGGCGGGCGCGTCGCTCTACTTCACGGTCGTCGCCGCGCTCACCGCGGATCCGGGCGGGCAGTGGGCCCGGGCGAAGGATGCCGCCTCCCGTGCGATCGGCGGCGCCGGGGGCACGATCACCCACCATCACGCGGTCGGGCGCGATCATCGTCCCTATCTGGAGGCGGAGATCGGTGCGCTGGGAGTGGCCGTGCTGCGCGCTGTGAAGGACACCCTCGATCCGCACGGGATCATGAACCCGGGCGTGCTCGTGCCGCCCGCCGGCGCGCGAGTCGGCGAATGAGCAGCCGTCAGGCCCGGAGGGAGGTCGCGCTCCTGGTCAACCCGGCCGCGCGGGGCGGAGCGCACACCGGCGCGGCGCCGCGCGCGGCCGAGCGTCTGCGCGCCGCCGGCCTGCGGACCACGATCATCAGCGGCGGGAGCGCCGCCGAATCCAGCGACCTGCTGCGGACCGCGATCCGGCTCGGAACGGATGCCGTCATCGTCGCGGGCGGAGACGGCACCGTGCGCCTCGCGGTGCAGGAACTCGTCGGCACGGATGTGCCGCTCGGCATCATCCCGGCCGGAACCGGGAACGACATCGCCACGGCGCTCGGCCTGCGTGAGCTGGATGCGGATGCCGCGGCCGCCGCGATCGTCGGTGGGCGGACGCGCCGCATCGACCTGGCGCGGGTCGTCCGCACCGACGGATCGCACGCCTACTTCGCCAGCGTGCTCGCGAGCGGCTTCGACTCGCTCGTGAACGACCGCGCCAACGCGATGCGCTGGCCCCGCGGCGGCTCCCGCTACAACATCGCGATCCTGATCGAGTTCGCCCGGCTGCGCGGCATCCCGTACGACATCGAGATCGAACGGCCGGACGGCTCGCGCGAACACGTCGAGGGCGACCTCGTGATGGCGACCGTGGGCAACGGCAGCCACTACGGTGGCGGCATCCCGATCTGCCCGGATGCCGACCCGGCCGACGGGCTGCTCGATCTCCTGCTCGTGCGCCCCGCGGGGCGACTGCGCCTGCTGCGACTGCTCCCCCGCGTCTACAAGGGCACGCACACGTCGGTGGCGGAAGTGTCCACCCACCGGGTCCGGTCCGTGCGACTGTCGTCACCCGGGGTGACGGCCTACGCCGACGGCGATCCGATCGGTGAGCTTCCTCTCACGGTGGAGGTCGCACCCGCGGCTCTCCGCGTCTTCACGCCGTAGCGCACGGCATCTCGGCGTGCGTCGCGGGCGGTCCTCAGTGGGTGGCCTGCGCGGCCCGCAGTCGCTCGAGCACCTGGTCACGGAGCTCCTCGGGCGCGGTCTCCTTGCAAGCCCGCGCCACGACGTCCGTCAGGGTGCGGGCGACGAGCGCCTCGTCGCGGCAACCGGCGCAGTTCTCCAGGTGCTCCGCGATGTCCTTCTGCGACGTCGTGCACACCTCCTTGCGGAGGTACTCCTCGAGATCCCGTCGCGCCCTCTCACACCCGCAGTCGGTCATTTCGCACTCCCCGTGGTGGCCGCGCTGATTCCGCGTTCGGCCGCATAGTCCGCCAGCAGTTCACGGAGCATTCGCCTGCCACGGTGCAGACGGCTCATGACCGTGCCGATCGGTGTCTTCATGATGTCGGCGATCTCCTGGTAGGCGAATCCCTCGACGTCCGCGAGGTATACCGCCAGCCGGAAGTCCTCCGGGATCGCCTGCAGCGCATCCTTCACGACGGATGCCGGCATCCGATCGATCGCCTCCGCCTCCGCGGACCGGCTGCTGCTCGCGGTCGTCGACTCGGCGCCCCCGAGCTGCCAGTCCTCGAGCTCGTCGATCGTCCCCTGGAACGGCTCGCGCTGCTTCTTCCGGTAGATGTTGATGTACGTGTTCGTCAGGATGCGGTACAGCCAGGCCTTGAGGTTCGTGCCCTGCGTGAAGGTCCCCCACGACGCGAAGGCCTTCACGAACGTCTCCTGCACGAGGTCGGCCGCATCCGCCGGGTTGCGGGTCATCCGCATGGCCGCGGCGTACAGCTGGTCCATGAAGGGCAGCGCCTGCACCTCGAACTGCGTGCGGGCGTCGGTGGCGGCTTCTGCCTCGTCGTTCATCACGCGCCAGTCTACGGCGGCGGGGTCCCACGACCGGTCGACGCCGGCCAGGCCGTCGGTCGAGGCATCGATCTCGGAGCGGTCCAGGACGGCGATCATCCGGCTCTCCTCTCCTGGTCGTCAGCGGGCGTTCAGTAGGGTAGAAACCGATGAGCAGCAACCGGTATTCCCACGATTCCGCGTCCGACGTGCGCGGTCGCTGGCAAGCGCCCACCGCCGCCGGTCCCTTGCGCGCGACCGTCACCGTGCCGGGGTCGAAATCGCTCACGAACCGCGAGCTGATCCTCGCGGCGATCGCCGACGGGCCGAGCCGGCTGGCGGCGCCGCTGCACTCGGACGATTCCGCCCGCATGATCGACGCCCTCCGGGCTCTCGGCGTCGGCATCGAGCCCACGCCGGGCCTCGGCGGATTCGGCGACGACCTCGTCATCACACCGGTGTGGCCCCTGCAGGGCTCGACCGTGGTCGACTGCGGGCAGGCCGGCACGGTCATGAGGTTCGTCGCGGGCCTCGCGGGCTTCGCGCGCGGGGATGTGACCCTGACGGCCCACGAGAGCGCCCTGCACCGCCCGATGGGGGCGATGATCAAGGCGCTCCGCGACGTCGGCGTCGACATCGACGACGGCGGACACTGGTCGCTCCCGTTCGTCGTCCGCGGCCACGGTCACGTGCGCGGCGGGGAGGTCGTGATCGACGCCAGCGCCTCGAGCCAGTTCGTCTCCGGCCTCCTGCTCGCCGCTCCGCGCTTCGACGTGGGACTGCACCTCGTCCACCGCGGCGAGCGGCTGCCGAGCATGCCGCACATCGACATGACGGTCGAATCCCTCGCTCACCGCGGCGTGCACGTCGAACGGCCCGCGCCCGGCGAGTGGGTCGTCCCCGCGGGCCCCGTCCGCGCGAAGGACGTCGCGATCGAACCGGACCTCTCGAACGCCGCCCCCTTCCTCGCGGCCGCGATGGTCGCCGGGGGCAGCGTCTCGGTGACGGGCTGGCCGGCGCACTCGACGCAGCCGGGGGCGATGCTCACCGACATCCTCTCGCTCATGGGCGCGCGCACCGTCCGCCGCGGAGGAGCGCTCACCGTCACGGCGGGCAGCACGATCGCAGGCGTCGACCTCGACCTCTCGGCCGCCGGCGAGCTGACCCCGACGCTCGTCGCGCTCGCCGCATTCGCCGACTCCCCCAGCACGTTCTACGGCATCGGTCACATCCGCGGCCACGAGACCGATCGCATCGCGGCGCTCGTGAGCGAGCTGCGCGCGGTCGGGGGTGAGGCGCACGAGCTCGCGGACGGCATCCGCATCGTCCCGCGCCCGTTGCACGCCGGCACCTGGCGCGCCCACCACGACCATCGGCTCGCGACGACCGGTGCGCTCATCGGCCTCGCCGTCGAAGGCATCGAGGTGGACGACATCGGCACGACGGCGAAGACGATGCCGGAATTCCCGCAGCTCTGGCACGACATGCTCTCCGGAACCCCCGACGACCACCACACCGCGCCGCTGCACGATGTGGCGACCTGAGACGGGCCGCACACGGTGAGCTGGCTCGACGACACGGACGACGAAGACGGGTTCGACGAGTTCGACGAGACGACGCTGAAAGCCCGGCCCAACCCGAAGGCGAATCGACCGCGCACCAAGCGCCGCCCCGCCCACGCCGATGCGGAACTCGCGCGCGTGCTCGGGGTGGACCGCGGCCGTTACACCGTCCTGGCCGACGAGGACGGCCCCGACGAGCGCCGCGTGCTCGCGACACGTGCGCGTGAACTGCGCCGGATGCCGATCGTGACGGGCGACCGCGCGCGCATCGTGGGCGACCGCTCGGGCGCGGAGGGGACCCTCGCGCGGATCGTCGGCATCGAGGATCGCACGTCGCTCCTGCGGCGCTCCGCGGACGACACCGACCAGGTCGAGCGGATCATCGTGGCGAACGCCGATCAGATGCTGATCGTCGTCGCCGCCGCCGAGCCCGAGCCGCGCGAACGGCTCGTCGACCGATACCTCGTGGCCGCGCTGGATGCGGGGGTGCGGCCGCTGCTGGTGGTGACGAAGACCGATCTGGCGGACCCGTCGGACTTCCTCGCCCATTTCGAGGGGCTGGACCTCGAGGTGTTCACGAGCGCCCAGGCCGACATGCCGCTCGAGCGCATCGGCGCCGAACTCGTCGGACACTCCACGGTCTTCGTCGGGCACTCGGGTGTGGGCAAGTCCACGCTGGTGAACGCGCTCGTCCCGAGCGCGATGCGCGCGACGGGACACGTGAACGAGGTCACCGGGCGCGGACGGCACACCTCGTCGTCGACCGTCTCGCTGCGCTATCGCGGCCCCGGGGGCAACGGATGGGTGATCGACACTCCCGGCGTGCGGTCGTTCGGGCTGGGACACGTCGATCCCCAGAACATCCTCGGCGCGTTCACCGAGCTCGCCGACGTCGCCGAGGACTGCCCCCGCGGGTGCACGCACCTGCCCGACGCGCCGGATTGCGCGATCGTCGAGGCGGCCGCCGAAGGGCGACTCGGACCGAACGGCGCAGCTCGGCTGGACTCCCTCCAGCGCCTGCTGCTGACGTTCGGAGACAGATCCTGAGGCCGGCTGACCCCTATCCTGGGGGGATGAGCTCCGTCGTCCTCGAACCAGGTACCGCCGCCCCCGACTTCACCCTGCTCGATCAGGATGAGAAGCCCGTCTCGCTCGCCGGTCTGCGCGGCGGAGGCGTCGTCCTCTTCTTCTATCCCGAGGCGATGACGCCGGGCTGCACGACCGAGGCCTGCGATTTCCGCGACAGCCTCGTCCCCCTCCAGGCGGCCGGATACACCGTCCTCGGGATCTCGCCCGACCAGCCCGAGAAGCTCCGCCGCTTCCGCGAGCGCGACGCACTCACGTACGACCTGCTGAGCGACCCGGACCGCACCGCCCTCGAGGCGTACGGCGCCTGGGGCGAGAAGACCAACTACGGCAAGGTCTACCAGGGCGTCATCCGCTCGACGTTCGTGATCGACGCGGACGGTGTCATCCAGCACGCCCTGTACAACGTGAAGGCGACCGGTCACGTCGCCCGCGTGCGCAAGCTCCTGGGCGTCGACGCCGCCTGAGCGGCGACGCGACGCGGCAGGCCGCGCGCGGCGGCCGATCGCTCAGCGCGTGGACGGGCCGTCGTCCTCCGGCGCGGGAGTGTCCTCGGACGCACGGGCCGCGCGACCCGCCGCGCGCACGTCGACGATCAGCAGGACGAGCGTCACGACCGCCGGCAGCGCTAGGAGCAGCGCGGTCGTCGGGGCGGCGTACGCGCCGGTCGCCGCGCCCAGCGCGACCGCGAGGATCAGGAGCTGGGTTACGAGGCCCCCCGAGCGTCCCCAGGACAGGTCGCGCCACGTCGCGACGGCGAACGACACGACGGCGACCGCGCCGATCGCGGTGAGCACGATGAGCGCGATCGCGCTCTCGATCGATCCGGTGTCGCCCGTCGCGATCGCCGCGATCTGCCACACCACCAGAACCGCGACCGCCAGTCCCTCGACCGCGAGGAGCACCGCCGCGATCCGGCCCGCCACATGTCTGCGCATCCGCTGGTTTTCCTTCACAGATCGAGCGATCCTTGTCCACATCCTCCATGTCGAGGAGCGTTCTCTCGGCCGCACGACACATGGCGTCCGGCGAAACCCTTGATTCGCACCCACCCCTGTGGGACGATTGACAGAGCAGTGTGCTCCCACAGCGAGGTGGGGCGAGCAGAACTCGCATCTCCCACAGGGTATCGGACCCGAATCCGGGCTCTGAAACACCCGATCATCATCAAGGAGCACCCCCATGGACTGGCGCGACAAGGCCGCCTGCCTGACCGTCGACCCCGAGCTGTTCTT